>JAFGIS010000155.1 GCA_016929495.1 Polyangiaceae bacterium
ACGCCGAAAACGCACCCTCGCCCGCCGAGGGGTGCGTTTTCGGCGTCGCCGCCGCGGTTGGCAAACTGATTGGTGCTCTAGGTACTTCTTGTCGGAGCTCTCGAGGCCGTTGCTGACGTCACGCGGAAGCACGACGCCGGCGTCGCCCCAGGTGCTCGAGCTCAGCGGGCTGACTCCATGAACGGTTACAGGAAGTGCCTGAACACTGCTTTGCAGCTGCGCGAACAAGCTCGGCGGCCGAGGTGAACGTCGCTGCCACACGACGTTCCACCGCGGAAGCCGCCGCTTCCTGACGGCAAAGCCTCATCCTGCCGGTCGTGCGCGAGTCCGTTGCCGCGCGCGACCAGGAGATGGGCCGGTCCTATTTGGCCTTCGGCGCGGCTGGAGCTGGCGCTGCAGCTGCCGGCTTCGCGGGCGCAGCCGGGGCGGGCGCAGCCGGAGCCGCAGCTTCCGGCTTCGCGGGCGCAGCTGCCGGCTTCGCGGGCGCAGCCGGGGCCGCAGGCGCAGGTTTGGCTGCTCCGGCGGGTGCTGCAACCGGGGCTGCTGCCGGCTTCGCGGGTGCAGCCGGGGCCGCTGCTGGCCTCGCGGGCGCAGCCGGGACGGGCCTGGCAACCGCCGGGGACGCGGCGGGCTCAGCGGGCTTGGCCTCGGGCGCGGGCGCAGCCGCCGGGGCGAGCGGCTTGAGCTCCGGCAACGGCTGGATCTGAACGGACTCACCCTTGAACTGCGGGATCAGCACGCGCTGGTTCTTGGCGTCATAGCCGATGTCCGCCGGAGCGTTCAGGCCGCCGACCAGCTCTTCGAACGAGCCGCCGGGCACGCCACGCAGAACGGCCGAGGCCTCCCAGCTCGCGATGAGCAGCGAACCGTCGGCGATCTTGACGACGCCGTCCAGGCTGCCTTTCGGTAGCTTGGTCACCGGACCCTTCTCGCCCTTCTGGGTCACGTGGTAGAGTTCGTTCGAACCGAGCGTGACAATCCAGACGCCGTCCTCGTCGGCCAGGACGCCATTGGGACGATTGAGCTCGGCGCCCTTGATGATCGGCTTGACCGCGACCCTCTTGGTGTCGAACGCCCAGACCGCGTCGCTGCCGGTCGGTTCGAAGCCGGAGGCTCCCATTTTCACACCGCTGTCGCTGAGATACAGCGTGCGGCCGTCGGGCGCTGGCGACAGGTCGTTCAGGAACGTCGACCTCGGAACGCCGAGCTTGCCCTTGGACTTGCCGCTCTTGCGGTCGAACATGCGCAACACATTGATATCGGCGACATAGAGCTTGTCGCCGACGATCGCCAGGCCCTTGGGTCCGTTCAGCTCGCTAGCAGGCTTCGATCCGTCGATCCACTTCAGGTCGATGACTTTGCCGTCAGGCGCGACCTTGGAGACGAATCCGTTCTTGTCGACGGCGGACGGGTCACCGTTGACGTTGCTGACGAAGTAAATGTCTTGATCCGCGTCGTACAGGACAGACTCGGGGCTGGCGAGCCCGACGTCCTTGACCATGATCGCCGCAGGGAGCACGGGTTTGGCGGGAACGGCCTCGGCCGGGTGCTGAGCTGGCTGTGCCGGCGGAGGTGGCGGCGGAGGCGGTGCAGGAGGCGGAGCCGGGGGCGACTGTTCGGCCTTCGGCCCGCCGCATGCCGCGGCGAGCAGGATGGCGCTGCCAAAGAGATACAGTCGACGCAGTCGTGACGAAACTCTAACGGAACGATCCATTCTCCACCTCCGGTTGGGGATCACTGTCGTCTCCTTGTGGCGACCAGCGGGCTGGCAAGACGGTACCCGGACCGCTGCCGGCTTCACAACCCCGATGGCGCACGGAACGCGCGGTCAGCTGGCGCAGACCTCCAAAGCGACCGCGGATCTCGACCCACAGGCCGCCCAGACGGAAAGCCATCAGCAACAGCGCCGCCTATCCTCGATGCGTCGCAATCGCGCAGGCCGGACAGTAGACCAGAAGTGCACTCAGCGCTACCGCGCCGAATCGAGCAGAGCGGCGATCTGCTCGCCGCTCATGACGCCGGTCTCGATGGCCCTGACGACTCCGTCAGCACCTATCACGACCAGCGTCGGCAAACCGTCGACGCCGAAAGCTCGGGCCACGGCCCCGCCTTCGTCCGCGACGGTCGGATACGACGGCTTGAGTCGCCCGAGCAGCGCCAGCGCCTGCTCCGGTTGCTCGTCGGAGTTGACGCCGATCACCATGGCCGTGCGAAAGTGCGGCTCTCTGGCGGCGCGGTCGAGAATGGTCATCTGCTCGAGACACGGGCGACACCAGCTCGCCCAAAAATCGAGCAGTACGACGTGACCGCGGAGCTCCGACAGACGTATGCGGCCGCCGGGTTCTCCGCCATAGATGACGGGCAACGCGAAGTCCGACGCCTGGGCTCCCAGCAGTACCGAGCGACCCGGGTCGAGACGCGGCAAGACGAATAGCCCGAACAAGAGGCTCGCGCCCAGCAGGACCGCCACGGCGACGCGGGACTGCTGACCGTTCGAGCGCTTCGCGAAGGACACCATCGCCGCCATCACTCCCGAGGAGCACGCTCGCGTCCGTCGAGCGGACGGGCCGAGCCGAACAGCGCACGCCGCGTGCGCGCCTTGCCGGGACCCGCGCGGAGCGCAGGCAATCGGATGCGGAACCGCGCGCCTCCGAGCGGACTGACACCCGCCTCGATGCTCCCTCCGTGCTCCACGACGGCTTTCTTGACGATAGCCAGGCCCAGGCCAGTGCCCGAATGCTTGGTGGTGACGTAGGGATCGAAGATCTTCTCACGCAGGGCACTGTCGACGCCGGGGCCGTCGTCGTCGACGTCAACCACCCAGTAGTCCCCGTCACGATGCAGATGGACTTGCACTTTCGCGCTGACGCGCTGGCTGTCGCGAGACGCCTCGGTGGCGTTCTGTATCAGATTCAACAGCACGCGCCTGAGCATTTCGCCATCCATGTTCACAGGCGCGCTCTCGACCGTCAGGCTCGCGGTGAGCTCGAACGCGGCCCGGTCCGAGCGTGCGAGCCCGCGCTGTTCGAGGCCTGACTCGGCGCCTTCGCCGGTGTGTTGGATGCGGTCGCATTGCTCGCGAAGGAACACGGCGAGGTCGGCCGGAGCGAGCTCCGCGCGTGGCAGCCGCGCGAAGTCCGAGAACTCGCTCACCAGCCGTCGCAGCGTGTGGACTTCGTCTTCCACGATTTCGAGCGTGCTGTCGACGAGCCGGCGAAAGCCCGGATCATCGCCATGATAGCGACTATGCAGCTCCTGCACGGCCAGTTGAATCGGGGTGAGAGGATTCTTGATCTCGTGAGCCAGCCGACGCGCCATCTCCTGCCAGGCCCCGATGCGCTGCAGGTACTCGATGCGCGCCCGGCTCGCCTGCACCTCCTGCACCATGCGGTTGAAGGCTCGCGCCAGCTCCGTAATCTCGTCACGACCGCGCTCGGGAACGCTGATACTGAGGTCGCCCTCACCGACCCGCCGTGTCGCAGCCGCCAGCTCTACGATTCGTGACGAAACGCTCTGCGCGAACACGACCGCCACCCCAGCCGCCGCGACGATCGTGATGCCAAGCAGAAGCGCGAAGGCGTAGAGGTAGCTGATCTCATCGGTACTCCGACGTCGCTCCACCTGGCGGTAGGTGTCGACGAATCGACTCATGCTCTCGAGCTCCTCGAAACGAGCGCGGTCCGTCGCATACAGGGCAACGAGCTGGGCCATCGGGGCCCCACCGTCCTGCGCGATGAGCCGGACGACCTCGAGGCCGTGCTCCTCCCCCGGGTCGAGCGGCCTGCCACGTGTCGCCTCTGCCAAGACACGTCCACTCTCGTCCGTGACGCTGAGCGACACGACCCCCGGGTTGTCCCGAACGGCGCGTTCGAGCTCGCCCTCGAGACGGGACCCATCCTTGGAGCGAAGCGCCCGCGCCAGCGTTTCGCGGGCCGCGATGGCCGTCGCGGAGCTTCGCATGGCGGCCTTCACTGCGTGCGCGAGGTCTTGATAGACGCCGAGCGCCTGATCCAGGTGAGCGCCGATCTCCGGCACGAAGAACCTGGCTGCCGTCTGTCGGACCATGGCGCGCGCCAGCACCAAGGCGACCAGCATCGGCACCAGTGCTGTCAACACGATCGCCAGGGTCAAGCGGCGACGGATTCGGGCTCGGGCAGCCATGGCCGGATGTTGCTCCGCCGAGCGAGCGGGGTAAAGGCCCGGCTACACGCGACGATTGCGTCAAGGGAGAAACTGCGAAACCATGTAGGCGCCCATGAGAGATCACGCTCGGCCAGACACAATCGCCCGGCTCCTGGCATTCTTGGATGCATCCCCCAGCCCGTACCACGCCGTTGCATCGATGAGCAGCAAGCTGATGGAGCTCGGCTACGGAGCGATCGACGAGCGAGACGAATGGGCCCTGGCGCCGGGGTCGCGGCATTTCCTGGTCCGGGATGCCGGGACGCTCGTGGCTCTGGCCATCGGCCAAGCGCCGCCTTGGGAAAGCGGCTTCGTCATGCTGGCAGCGCACACCGACTCACCGGGGTTCAGGCTCAAACCGCGCCCGGACCTCAGCGAAAGCGGCTATGCCCAGCTCGGCGTGGAGGTGTACGGGGCCCCGCTGCTGTACACCTGGCTCGATCGCGAGCTGGGGATCGCCGGACGCGTGAGCTTGCGCGGCGGAGCGACCCCGCTGGTAACGATGCCCGGACCGATGTGCATTATCCCGAGTCTGGCCGTCCATCTGAATCGAGAGGTGAACTCAGCGGGCCTGGTGCTCGATGCGCAGCGGCATCTGACCCCCATCTGGGGCGCTGGCTCGGACGGGCCGAACGTGCCAGCGGCGCTCGCGACGGCCCTCTCCGAGCAGCAACCCTCTCGAGTCGCGCCCGAGGACATTCTGGCGTTCGACCTGTGCCTGTACGACGCGAAACCTGCAACGCTCGGCGGCGCCCGGGGTGAGTTCGTGTGTGCGCCGCGGCTGGACAACTTGCTCGGCTGCTTCGTCGTCCTCGAAGCCTTCTCGGCGATCGGGCCCGCTTCGCCTGCGACCCGCGTCGCCGTGTTCCATGACCATGAAGAGATCGGTAGCCAGAGCGCGAGCGGGGCGAAGTCACGCTGGCTGACCAGTGTGCTCGAACGAGTCACCCTGGCCTTGCCGGGAGCCACACCTCAGGCGTTCTCCCGCGCGCTCGGTCGGTCTTTTCTGGCCTCGGTCGACATGGCGCAAGGCCTGCATCCAAACTACGCCGACAAGCTGGACAAGAAGCACGGTCCGGTGCTCGGCTCGGGCCCGGTGCTCAAGACGCATGCTTCGCAGTCATACGCCACGAACGCTCCTGCCATGGCGGTGTTCGAGCGAGCCTGCCACAGCTCCGGGTTCACGCCACAGTACTTCGCATCGCGCAACGACGTCGTGTGCGGGACGACGATCGGCCCGATCGCGGCAGCGCGCCTGGCCGTGCGCACCGTCGATGTGGGAAACCCCATGCTGGCGATGCATTCGTGCCGAGAAACGGCCGGGGCGAGCGACGTACAGCCGCTGGTCACCGCTCTCGAGAAGCTGTGCCTCGAGTACGCGCCGCTCCCCCCGAGTCAATGAGCGCGCGCCGTTCGGGCGGCACGCGCGAGAACAACCATCCCAGCGGCTAGTAGCGTGTCTCCAAGACACGCCACAGAACTAGAAACCCGTGTCCTGGCCCGGACCGCGGGCATTCGCCGCAAAACTCGACGGCTTCGCCCCGTTCGAGGCCGTCGAGTTCTGCGGCGAATCACGGAGACAGTGCACTAGCCAGAGTGATCCGCGCCATCGCTACCAGAGCCACGATGGCGTATCCCAGGGCGATGAGAAACACGGCCAGCACGGAGATCCCAATCCAATGCCGAGTGCCGGTCACGCGACGCACCTCGTCCGCATTCTGACCGGCTTCGGCCAGGTGCTGCTCGAGCTTGTGTCGCGCGCCGGTCGTCTGCGTCAGGGTCAGGACAGCCATCAGCGCCATGGCGACCGCCGCGAACAAGCCGGCCAGGACGCGCGCCTTGCGCTGCCGAGCCCCCTCGCGTGCGCGCACCAGAGGCCGACCGTCCAAGAGCAACTGATCCGCGACGGTCATCGCCAGCGGCGGCGTGTCCGTCAGAGCTGAGGGTTCGGACCCGATGGGCCAACCCAAGGCGCCAGACGAGGCGAGGTGCGGGTCCGCCGCCACCACGGCCCACAGCCGCGACTCTCCCAGCGCGATGGCCGGGACGGGGATGCTCACCGAGGCTCCGGCTGGTACTGGCTCGAGCGGCAGCGCACCGCCGCCCCAACGCCCGCGGTCGCTGATGATGCTGAAGAAGGCACCCTCGCGCGGAATCGACGAGCCAACGGTCAACTCCCGCCCTCGGCGCTCCGCATCGAGCGCACCGGCCACGACGGGCAGCGCGCCTGACCACCGGCCCGTCGCGTCTGGCCCTGCGTGGGCCGTG
>JAFGIS010000156.1 GCA_016929495.1 Polyangiaceae bacterium
AGGTGCCTCCAACCGACGCGTCACCCGTCTCCCGAGGCACCTAGGCGCCTCCGGTAACGCCCCGAGCGTTCGCTGAGGCACCTAGCTGCCTCCCCGAACAGCCGTCGCCGCCCGGACCAGCGCACCGCTCGGCCGACAACAAAAGCGACTGCCCGTCGATCTTTGTCCGCAACCCGCTCCGGACGCGACCGACCCCATCACTGCACGGCGTCATGTGGGCGCTGCGCAGTCAGTCCAAACAAAAACACACAGAGAGTTCAAATCATGTCAACCACGTCCAACACCCCAACCACGGTCAACGACGAAGTCCTCGCGGACCAGACGTACCAGCGCCTCTTGCCCGAGATCGAAGCGTTGCCGGCCGACGACGTCATGCAAGTCAACGTCGACATCCCGTCGGCGGTCACCACGGTTCTCGGCTCGTTGCCGGAGCTCCGGGACATCCGACCCGAAATCCAACGGCAACTGCCCGAGTTCGACCTCGCGTCCTTCGACAAGATCGAGGACTACACCCTGAGCCTGACCTACGCCAACGCCCAGTATCTCATCGCCATCTCGCCTCCAGAAGACCTCCAGGCCACCGGCAGCGAAGGCACCGTGCTCAGAGCCACCCTGCACGCCGATGTCATGGCGCTCGTCCAGCGCGGGCACATCGACGGCGACCAGATCAAGCAGCTCAAGGGCGGCAACGGATACAAGAACATCGCGACCGATCTGCTCATCCTGGCCAGCGTCCTGCAGGACAACTGGTCCGAAATCGAGGGCAAGTGCGCCACGAACGAGGCCGAGATCGACCGGGCCATCAAGCTCGCGCAGCGCATCCTGCGCGTCGTCGGCCTGCGCGAGCAGGCGCCCACCTCGGTCGCCGCAGCCTCCGACCGGCGGGTGCGGGCTTTCACGTTGTTCTGGAGGGCCTACGACCAGGCCCGGCGCGCGGTCGGGTATCTTCGCTGGGACGACGACGACGCCGACCAGGTCGCGCCCTCCTTGTACGCCGGCCGAGGCAATGGGCGGCGCCGGGCGACCGAGACCGAGAGCAGCACGGCCTGTGCCGAGGCGGCCCAGGTTCCGACGGTGGCTTCTGACGCATCGAAGCCCTCTGCGCAGCCCTCGGCGGCCAGCACGAGCTCGGCCAAGCCCGCGGGCACGCCCAGTTCGGATCCGTTCATGCAGTAGGAGATCGTGTCATGGCAAGAGCACCGGCACTCAATCTCGGCGCCTGGCGACACATCAACGGAGCCTCGGGTGGCAACCAGCTCTGGCTGCCCGCCAAGCACCTGGTCACCCACGCCGTGGTCGTTGGCATGACGGGCTCGGGCAAAACCGGGCTCGTCACGGTGCTCGCCGAAGAGGCGCTCGGTGTCGGTGTTCCCACGATCATCGTCGATGTGAAGGGCGACCTTCCGAATCTGCTGCTGTCCTTCCCGAGCTTCGACCCAGCGGCCCTGGTGCCCTGGGTCGAGGCTTCGGCGGAGGGCTCCGAGTCCCAGAGCGAGGCCGAGCTTGCCCAGGATCTGGCGGCCGAACGGCGCGCCGCGCTCGAGCCCTGGGGTATCGGCGAGGCCGAGCTCGGTCGGTTTTCGGAACGCATGAGCGTGCGCGTGCTCACCCCCGGCTCTACGGCAGGTGAGCCGCTTCACGTGCTTTCCTCCCTCGAGCGCCGCTCCGCGCGCTGGGACAGCGATCCCGAGTCCGCGCGCGATGCCCTGGGCGCTGCCGTCTCGCTCGTCCTGCGCTTGCTCGGCCGCGACCCGGATCCAGCCAAGAGCCGCGAGCACGTCCTGCTCAGTGTGCTGGCCGAGCGCCGGCTGTCCTCGGGCCAGAACGCCGAGCTCGGCGCGTTGATGCAGGACCTGGCCCGCCCGCCCATTTCCGAGATCGGCGCTCTGCCCATCAACTCGTTCATGCGCAGAGGCGAGCGCCAGAAGCTCGCGGCCGCGCTCAACACCCTGCTCGCCTCGCCGAGCTTCATGAGCTGGCGTCAGGGTACGAGCCTCGACGTTGGCGACTGGCTAACCCCGCGCCAAGGCCGTACGCCGGCCATCGTGGTGAGCGTGGCGCACTTGGACGACGAGGAGCGCGCCCTGGTGCTCGGGGTGCTGCTCGAGGAGGTGCTGTCCTGGGTACGGAGCCTTCCCGGCTCGCGCCGGCTCAAGGCGCTGCTCATCTTCGACGAGGTGTACGGCTTTTTGCCGCCGCACCCGGCCAATCCGCCCACCAAGCGGCCGCTGGTCGCGCTGATGAAGCAGGCGCGCGCCTTTGGCGTGGGCGTGGTGGTGGCAACGCAGAATCCGATGGATCTGGACTACCGAGCGCTGTCGAACGCCGGGCTCTGGTGCCTGGGAAGGCTACAGACCGACGCGGACCGGGCCCGCGTGCTCGATGGGATCGCCGGGTCGCAGCAGGACGGCGCCGAGTCGTCCGCGGAGCTCGGTCGAACGCTGCAGCGGCTGGCACCGCGGTGGTTCGTGGTGCGCAATGCGCACGTGAAGGCGGGACCGGTGCTGCTGCAGCCGCGGACGACCATGTCGCTGATGCGGGGGCCGATGACGCGGACGGAGATCCAGCGGGCGAGGGAGCGGAGGGCGGAGGGGGAGAAGCTCGATCTTGCCGCGTCCCAACTCGGGGCGCAGGAGGTGGGCTGAGCGCCGGGACTCAGGCCGTGGCGATGTTCACGCGCACCCCGCCGAGAGCTCCTGGCGACAGCCACCAGGCGCTCGGGTGGCTCGAAGCGTCGGCCAACGGGCGTCAGCCGCGCGCCGGATGGGCCCGTATCAAGCCCCTGCCACGCCGCGAACACGAAAGCCCATTGACCTACTGCACAATGTGCTGGCAAATGACGGCTCGGTCATGTGGTTCCAGCACGAGGAGAGGGTCGACAGCCTCCAGGCGCTCAACGCGGCTATCCGGCGGTTCGAGGACATACTCGGGAACCAAGCGGAAGAACGAGTCAAGGCCCAGCGCTCCGACGCGTCCCCGGCGGATATCGAAGAGGCCCGGCTGATTTGGTACAGGGGCCAGGCGGACGGCAGCCTGCCGCTCGTGCCGTCGCTGCTTCGCGTGCCTCACGCTCTGGAACAGGAACAGAAGATCTTCCTCGAGTACCGACGTCTCGACATCAACGCGCAGAGAGCAAGAGACGACTTCAGCATCCTTTTCAAGATGCAGCACTACGACGTGCCCACTCGGTTGCTCGACTGGACCGAGCTCAGGCTGTTTGCGCTGTTTCTTGCTCTCCGAGACGAACACGGTGCCGACCCAGCGATCTTCCTCTTGTGTCCGTATCTACTGCACGCGGAGGCGCCCGCTCCCTGGCCCGCAGACGAGTGCACAGACCCAGCACGATCCACTTCGTCCACGGCCACGCCAGAAACCCGCCCTCCCTGGCCTGCCGGTCCCGTGGACATTCGCGACGTATGCCCAACGTATCTGCGTTTCCTGAAGGAGGTCAATCAGAAAACCGCTTGCCTCAAGGAGGTCGACGCGCAAACCGCTTGCCGTTGGCAATGGCCTCTCGCCATCAGGCCCGACCTCGAGTATCCGCGTATGGTTGCACAGCGAGGATGTTTCACGCTGCACGGCCGTGATCGGCGGCCGCTCGAGGAACAGGCGTCAGGGTGCGTTGCGCGTGTGTCTCTCGCCCCCGCGGCCGTCAAGGAAACGGTAGAGGCGATGGGCTGGGACCGGGAACAGCTCGACAGCTTCTTCCCAGACGATCCAGGGCGGGCTCTCCACATCAAGAAGAAGTTCGCGCTGGACCGACCGGAAAGGAGCCTGAAGAGCTGTCTCCGCAGCCGCTGGAAGAAGGACCTCGAGGCGCTCCGGTCGAGTAGTGGACCTGAGAGCGAGGATCTGCTGTTCGCTGGCCTGCAAGGTTGCGTGCTCATGGACGGGAAATACATGGACCCCAAGCACAAGGATCCCAAGAGAACCTTGGCAGCATGGCTCTCGGCCACGTTCCCCGCCGAGAGCCGATCCGGCGACAAGCAAGCGGCTGACCAGCAGGCCGCCCACAGCCGACCCCAGCCCCCCCGATGTTGCTTCGTGTTGGCTGGAGCTGGCGCGGGCAAGACGAACTACATCCTGAGCGCGGTGGATGAGCTGCACCGCAAGGACTCTGCCTCGGCGCCCGCGGTGCTCTGGTGCGCTCTCGGGCAGCTCCACCGCAACGAGGACATCTTCGACGTTCTTGCCCGGCACCTGGATCGGCTACTACCACTTCGTGTGACTCCCGACACCGTTCGTGCGCTCTGTCGCACCGAGCCCACGCTGCTCGTGCTGGATGGCCTCGATGAGCTGGCGAGAACACTCGGGGGTCGAGAGGCGATCCGAATCATCGACCGTGCCAAACGCGAGCTCGACGACGGGCGGAGACTAAGTGTGGTCTTTGGTTGTAGGGACCACATCTACGACCATACGCTGAAGTCATCCGCCAAGAAACTTGGACAAGTCCACATAGTCCGGCTCAAGGGCGTCCGCAAGACGGACGTCTCTCGTGAGCTTGGCGTGGCGGTGAATTCTGGAGCCTGCAAAGCCGCGGCGAGCGCTCCGCTCTTCCTGGCAGCGGCACGGCGATTGCTGCTGCGTGGCGCCGCTCTGAAAGGAGTCAAGACGCCTGCCGATTTTCGTGATCTCATGGTGCGCGAGGCAACGAAGGACCGGGCGCGAGGAGCCGCAGACGGTCTCTCCGAGGACACGGCGAGCAATGGCGCCGACTCGGAGCTTCGGGCGCTCGGGGAGGTCGCGGCGCTGATGATCGAGAAGCGTCGGGACTTCCTCTCGTCGAACGACCTGCGAGAGCACACGAGCGAGGGCCGGACGATCGCACGCCACTCGGACCCGAAGCGAAGCCGCTGGCCGCTCTTCGTGAACGAGTCCGAAGAGCAGCGGTTCGTGCACCAGTCGATTCGCGAGTACTTGCTGGGCAAGGGGGTCTTCGAGGGACTCCAGGAATCGAACTCGGACGAGAAGGCGTGGCTCGTTGGTCGGGCTTCATCGTTGGACTACGAGAGCGGCGAGGTCTACTCCTTCGTGGCAGACCTCCTCGACGAGAGAAAGGATGCTTTCCTCGAGCTTGCGACGAGCTACGTGTCGCGCACGGAGCACGGACCCGCTGCGTGGAACCTGATGATGCGGAACCTGTTCGAGGCGGTAGGAATGGTCGGCGATGCGTGCTGCGAGGACACTCGCAACGCCACGTTGCGTGCCGCGTGCGACGTCCTTGGGCATGAGGGAAAGGGTCGCGGGGCGCGGCCCTACGCGAACTTCATGACACGTTTCAACGCGGCGCGCTGTATCTCGCGTCTACACGGGTCAGCCCCTCGCTCCATCTGCCGGTTCTGGACTCGTGCAGCCAGGTCAGGCCGCGAGTTTCTCAATTTCCACACCCATGCGGTTCGGGGGTTCCAGCGCAGGCATCTGGCGGTTGGCGTCACGTCCTGGTCGCTGTTCGCTGTCAACGAGCGTGGAGCGCTCCTTGAAGGCACCGAGTTGCTCGCCGACCAGATCGTGAAGGTGCTGGCGAAGCAGCTCGACGATTTGCTCTGTCTCCCCGAGCTCGACCGCAAGCAGAAGTTCTTGGCGGCCAACCTCTCGCTGGCGGCGATTCGATGGCTTCCCCGCGGCGACTCGTGGAAGAAACACTGGAAAGGCCGGGTTCTCGCTTGGCACAAAAACGCCCAGGGCAAGGGCCACCCGAGGGCTGTCCCCCTATCGAAGGCCGTTGTCGCCAATCTGGAGCTCGCGCTCCACTACCGGGATGAGCCGGGCTGGGCCACAGAAGAAGTCGAGAAACGCGTCGTACATGTGAGAGCGATATCAGATGCCCGACTCATTCTCCAACGACGGTTGGAGAAGAAGTTCGGGGCACTGCCGGAAAACGTGAAGACTCGGCTGCAGGGGGCGACGCCGGAGCAGCTGACCCGTTGGGCCAAACAGGTCCAGACCGCAGACTCGCCAGGGGCTGTCCTCGGCGAGTAGCTGCGGTTCGCTGTATCGAGACTGGCTCCTGCGCGTAAGCGGGCTTTGACCTCGAGCAACCTGCTGCCTGCTCACCCCGTCGGCCACGCGCACATCGGCTTGCGCGGTTCTTCTGCCGGTGCGGACCGCTCGGTCCGCCGTGTCTTGGTTCCGCCGGTGAAGGATGCTAGCGTCCCATGGACGTGAAAGCGCTGGACGATGCGCTCAACCCTGCGCCGGCGGCCATCGAGCGCAAGATGCGCCGGCGTTCGCGATGCGTGACAGCGGCAGCCCTGGCGCTCCCGGCTCTCGTCGCCTGCCAGATGCTCGCCGGGCTCGAGGACCGACGCACCGGGAGAGGCGCTACCGCTGGACAGGCGGGGATCGCCGGGGGCAAGGGCTCGGACGGCGGAAACGGAGCGGCGGGCGAAGCGATGAACACCGCCGAGCGCTCCGGGAGCGGCGGGGAAGCCAGCGGCCGGCGCACCACGGTCACCGACGGCAGTCGCGGAGGCGTGGCTGGGGAAGTCAACGAAGCGGGTGCCACGACGACGGGAGGAAGGGCCGTAGGTGGCACCGAAGCAGGCGGCACGGCCGCCGCTGGCGCCGCAGGGGGTGGCGGCGAGACAGGAGGAGTGGGCACCGGCGGCTCAGCAGGGGGCGGCATCGAAACCCCCGGTGCCGGGGGTGCGAACGCGGGCGGGGTGGCGACGGGCGGCGCGACGGGCAGCGGCGGCGCCGAGACCGGAGGAGGTCGACCCACCGGAGCGGGTGCGGGCGGCAACACCGGCGTTGGTGGAGCCGCGGGCACGGGCGCGGGCACGGCGGCCAGCGGCGGCAGCGAAACGGGCGGCACCATGGCCCTTGGCGGCGGTTCCTCGATCGGCGGCGGCACGGGCAGCGGCGGAGCCAGCGACGGCGGGGGCACGGGTGGAGCAGTGCCGGACGGCGGTACTTCCGCGGGCGGCGCAGTCACGACCGGGGGCAGCACAGGCAGGAGCGAGGGCTGCGGTGCCCCGACGACGGCCGAGACTGGCAATGGCCAATTGATCAGCGTCGGAGGATCATCCCGCACGTACAACCTCAGGATCCCCGACGACTACGACATGAACAAGCCCTATCGCTTGATGATTTCGTACCACTGGCTGAACGTGACCGCCGATAGCGTCTCCCCGGACTTCTATGATCTGTGGGACTTGTCTCAGGACAGCACGATCTTCGTCGCGCCCCAGGGCAACAACAAGGGCTGGCTCAACTCGGGCGGAACCGACGTCGAGTTCTCGCGTGCGCTGATCGAACTGCTCGAGAGTCAGCTCTGCATCGACAAGTCGCGCATCTTCTGCGAAGGCTTCAGCATGGGCGGTTCCATGGCCTATGCCATGGCCAGCGCTGCACCGGAGCTCATTCGTGCGGTTGCGGTCCACTCGGGCGGCAGCATGAGTGGAACCACGCACGGGCACACCGGGCCCGTTGCCTATTTCATGACCCATGGCATCAAAGACAGCGTCTGCACCTACCCGGGGTACGGCGTGCCGCAGCTCCAGGATTTCGCAAAGGTGAATGGGTGCACGCAGCCAGATCCGGACCTCGACGCGACGGGTTTCGAGGAGGCCTTGCCCGATCCCACCAGCGCTGCTGGTGCCTGCATCGATTTTCAGGGCTGCAAGGAGGGCTATCCCGTACGGGCTTGCCTGTTCGTCGGCGATCACACGGCTTCGCCGGCCGGGGGGTGGGTGCCGATGGAGACTTGGAGCTTCATCTCGCAGTTCTGACGAGGTGGTTGGGGCGGCGTCTCGATGACAGGGCGCCGCAGCGCCTCCCGCGGCATGACGCTCGGGGGCCCCTGCACTGCCGACCGCAAACCTGGCCCCAGGAGCCCCGCGATGGCCAACGGTGACGACCGCGGAGCTCGCGTTGGTCCTGGTTCCTCGATCGAGAGGGGGCTATGCTGGCGGCATGACTTGCACTCGGCGTGGGTATCGCATTGGGACATGGGGTCTCGTGGCGTGCTTGGCCGCAGCGAGCGGCTGCGGAGGTGACGACGAGCCGGAAGAAGGCGACTCCTGCTCCGGCGACCAGTGCCTGGGCCAAGGCACGGACTACCTGGTGTGCGGCGGCAACGGGAAGCTGAAGCGGGTGAGCGACCCGCTTTGCGAATGCCACGACGGCAAGGAACTCTGCCAATAGCGTTCACTTCCCCGGGGCGTCTGGTACAATCCCTGCACCATGGCTTCTGGCAGGGTGATCCGCGCTCGTCGGGGTTTGGCGCCGCTCGGCGCTTGCTTGCTGGTCTTCGTGGCCTGCGGCACTTCAGGGACCAACAAGGATCAGCCGACCGACAACCTCGAACCAAGCGGCGGCACCGGCGGCGCCACCAGCACGGGCGGCCAGCCTGCCACCGGCGGCTCCGTCCCGACCGGCGGCTCGACGGAGCCCGTCGGCACCGGCGGCGCTCCGACCGGAGACGCGGGCGCGGCGGGCAGCGCCGGCAAGGTGCCGATAGCCCAAATCGGCGACGACGTGTTCAACGAGGACGAGGTCAAGTCGTACTACCTCACCTTCTCGGACGAGGAGTACGCCAAGCTCACGGACCTCTCGACGCTCTTGCTGAGCCCGTACACCGTCAACGAGGATCGGTACGTCGAGGCCGCGCTGCGCGTGGGCGACACGGAGCTCTCCACCATCGGCGTGCGGTTCAAGGGCAACTACTCGATCTGGGGGTGCGTGGACTACGCCACCAAACAGCGCGTCGTGCGCGTGGAGCCCTTCTTCGGCAACATCGACGTCTGCCAGCGCTTCTCCCTCAAGCTCGATTTCGACCGCTACGTCGACGACGTCCGCCTGGATGGACTCAAGAAACTGAACCTCCACGCCATGGCGGCGGACCCGAGCAAGCTGCGCGAGCGGCTCGGCTACTCGCTATATCGAGACATGGACATCGTGGCGCCGCGGGCGGTGCACGCGCGCGTGTACGTCAACGGCGAGTACCAGGGACTGTTCGCCGCGGTGGAGCAAATAGACGGCCGATTCGCGGCCAACCGATTCGGTGACGCTGGCGACGGCAATCTCTACCGCGACCTCTGGCCGTCCGCGGACACCACCACGTCAGACGCCGAAGCCGCCCTCAAGACCAACGATGATCCCGAGGTCATGGATGTGTCCGATTTCATGGCCTTCAGGGACGCAATCAACGCGTCCACCGAGGCCGACTTCGCTGCGCAGATGGCGCCCTACCTCGACTTCGATTATCTCGCGCGCTACATCGTCGTCGATCGCGCGATCGACAACTTCGACGGTATCCAGGTGTTCTACTACGGCAGCGGCTGGGGACCCAACAACCAGAACTACAACTGGTACGACGTCGG
>JAFGIS010000016.1 GCA_016929495.1 Polyangiaceae bacterium
ACCGCATGATTGCCGCGATGGGCTTCGGGCGGGACGAAGTGTACGTCGCCAATGTGGTCAAGTGCCGACCACCCAACAACCGAAAGCCCGAGCCGGACGAGATGGCGGCCTGCCTGCCCTATCTTGGTCGACAGCTCGAGCTTGTCTCGCCTAGGGTCATCGTGGCGCTCGGAGCCACGGCGGTGCAGGGGCTGCTCGGCGCGAGCGAAGGGATCACACGGCTTCGCGGCCGCTGGCGCCTCTACCAGGGCAGGCTGGCCGTCATGCCCACGTTTCATCCGGCGTATCTGCTCCGCAACCCGTCCGCGAAGCAACAAGTCTGGCAGGACCTGCAGGCAGTCCTGCGCCAGATCGGACTCGAGCCGCCCCGTCGCGGCTGAAGCTCGCCGCGGATCAGAAGCCGACGATGCCGCCGAGCGATGGTTCGATGACGAAGCCGCTCGACGGGAACAGAACCATCATGTTGACGTTCGCCTGCAGTCCGAGGCTCGTGCCAATGGGCAGGACGGCGCCCCCAGAAAGAGCCACGAATGCCTGGCCCATGAGCTTGTACGCGTGGTACGGCACGGGCTCTGGCGCCGGCGTATCCGGCGGACTTCCTTCCGGCAGAGCCTCGATCCGGAAGGCGTCCACCCCGGCATCGACCTGCGCCATGCCGCCTGCCAGCCCGACGTAGGGCTCGATCCCTGGCTTGTCGAGCGGGACGAGCCAGTACGCTCCACGCGCCTCGACGTGGTACCCCCTGAATTCAGGGGAACCCCCGAATCCCATCCCGATCCGCCCGCCCAGCGTGATGTTCGGGGTGACGACTCGGTCGAACGAGAGCACCACACGAGTCGTCGCGTAGACCGCCGTCGTACTGACGGTTGTCGAGTAGTAGGGAGCCGGGAGGTTCGGCACCGCAAGCTGCTGGTTGTTCACCGTATCGTAGCAGCGGAAGTTGTCGTTCCATCCCTGCGCGGAACAGACGTTGTCGCCGCCGATCATGGCGATATCCCCTGCGATGTGCAGCCCGATCCAGTTCTTCCTGGAGGCGCCAGTCGCTCCTTCTTCCTCGGCGGCCTGCTCGTCCTCGCAGTATCCCCCCGAGCAGATCCCGCTGGCGCAGTCCGAACCGGTCTCACATTCGGCTGCGGGTTCACAGAGACTGTTCTTGCAGGTTAGGCCGCGCTTGCAGCGCTGGGTCTTCGAGCAGGCCTCTCCCCAACCGCTGCCCTCCGGCATGCAGCCGGGAAAGCCAGGAGGACACTCGCCACCGCTCTTGCATCGCTCCGGTGGCGGCTGTCCGGGCAGACTCGGGGGCGCTGCAGTCGTTTGTTCGACCAGGCGAATGATGTGGGGTTGATCAGGACCGCCCCACTGCGCTACGCCGATGCCGCCCGGCCCCCTTGCGAGCGCGTAGAGCTCCAGCTGTCCTGCGGAGCTGGTCGCCAGGCAGGGGATGACGGTCGAGTACTGGCCGCCGCTCGGCTGCATGGGCACGGTCTGCAGGTTCTTCGCGCCCTGCATGCGGTAGTACAGATCGACCGCTGAGGCGCCCTTCGGTGCCGCGCAAGCGACGGGAATCGGCCGACGCACTTCGACTTCAGGCACGTTGGGCGTGCAGGTCATCGGGGCCAGGTGGCTCGCGGCCGGCTTGCCGGGTCCCGCGGCCGGCTTGCCGGGTTCCGCGGCCGGCTTGCCGGGTTCCGCGGCCGCCGCCTGCCCGCCGCCGGCGGAGGCGGCGGCGTAGAAGCTCGCCATGGTCGGGTCGGAGGCCAACCCTTCGTCGAGCTTCACGTTCCGGTCGAGGGCGAGCGCCTTGCTGAAGGCTTCACGAGCGCTCGTCTGGTCCTTCCGGCCGCTGCCGCGCACGATCCCGATGTACATCCAAGCCCTGGCCAGGGTCGGAGCGGTGCATTGGCTGCCACAGGCCTTGATCGTTCCGAGCAGAACCCCCTCGGCCTTCTTGAAGTCGGTGGCCAGGTAGTGCTCGTTGATCGCCTCATCGATCTTCTCGTTGGCAGATTTGTCCAGGGATTGTGCGATCGCGTTTGGGGTTGAGAATGCGAACGCAACGAGCAGTCCAACGAGGAGTCGACGGTGCACTGGTGGCCTCCGGCAGAATACGAGCACGAGGTGAACGACGGACTAGGGCTTGGCTGGAGCCGCGCCTGGGGCTTCCGATCCCGACTGGGCGGGACAGCCTTCTCTGGCGCCCTCGGTGCGAACGAACTGCACGCGCCGGTTGAGCGCCATGTTCTGCGGGGAAGAATTGGGAACGAGCGGACGTTCGAGTCCGTATCCGGCCGCGGTCAGTCGATCCTTCGCGATCCCGTGGGCGGCCAAGTACTGCATCACCGCGTTGGCGCGGCGATCGCTCAGGCCCTTGTTGTAGGCTGCGCTGCCACGGTTGTCGGTGTGGCCCTGGACTTCGAGCTTGATATTCGGATTCTTCTGTAACGTTTCAACCACGGCGTCGAGGACCGCGTAGCTATCCTTTCGGATCGTGGCCTTGTTGTATGCGAAGTGGATCTGCTGGGTGATCTTCACTTCGCAGTCGGTGACCATGACGAGCCGCGTGGTGGGACAACCGAGCGGCTCCTTGTCGGGGGAACCGATGGAGTTGGGACACTGGTCCTTCAGATCAGGCACCGTGTCGCCGTCGTTGTCCAGGTCCGGACAGCCGTCATTGTCCTGGTAGCCGTCGGGATCTTCCGCATCGTTCGGGCACTTGTCTGCCGAATCCAGGATGCCGTCCAGATCGTTGTCGGTCTCGGGACATCCGTCGTCGTCCAGGTAGTTGTCCTTGTCCTCGGGCTCGAGCACACAGGAGTCAGTGGAATCGGGCACCCCATCGGCGTCGGTATCCGGGTCGTCGGGGCAGCCATCCTCATCCTGGTGGCCGTTGAAGTTCTCGGGGTCGTCAGGGCAGCGATCGACGTTGTCGAGGTAGCCGTCTCCGTCGCGGTCGCCCGCGGCCACGCAGTACTGCGGCGGCGACAAGGCATAGGCGGCGCGTGCATTGGGCTCCGCAACCCAGACATGGTGCTCGGCGTCCGAGAGCGAGCCCTGTTCGAGCTCGATGCGCGCGAACTCGAGGTGGCTCTGCGCGAGGGCCAGCTCGCGTGGTGCGCATCGTTTGGCGCCGTTGGCATCTGCGTCCTGCGCGATCTTCTCCAATCCAGCGATCCGGCCTTCCAGCTGAGTCGCTGCGGAACACCCGGCGACCACGAACAGAGAAGAGCACGCGACGAAAAGGGTCTGGCGTCTCGGCTTCATCGGCCGGCTCCTTCGCGGGCTTCGCGTGATAGCTCGACGGCCTTGTCGGCGTGCTCCTCGCTGGTCTTGGCCAGGTCTATCGCGTCACCGTAGTCGGCCTCCGCGGCTTCCTGCTTCGCCTTCTCGAGGTGCGCCTCGGCGTAGTAGTACTCGTAGGGCGCCAGATCGGGCGCCTGCAGCTCGCGCGCTTCCGCCAGCTTGCTCTGTGCGGCGCGCGCGTGGATCGCGAACAGGCCGTGGCCGCACCCGGCGACCATCACAGCCAAAGCGGCGATCGCAAGCGTCGTGCGCGGGCCACGGACCCGAGGGGGTGACGTTCGAGGCGAACAGCGCTCGGACGCGTTTGCGCTTTCGGCTTTGGCTATTCCGACAAGGCGACCAGAGGGAGTTTGGTTCATTCTCATGCCCGGGCGCTTGCTCGTCCTATCTCATCCACATCTGGATCCAGTGCCGAAAGCACCGAAACCCGGCCGGACGTTAGCAATGGCTGCGACGGCACGTCAACGGCGCGCACAGCTTGAGCTGCGAAGTGGTTGAGACCGGGCGCTGGGAGCGTCCGTCTGCTCGGAAACCAGAAAGGGTGGAACCGCGCGATTCCTGGGCTCGTTGCGCGCAAACGAGCCAGTGTCGGCCGGCCTTTCCGTTGGCCAAACCCGATGCCTCGGCGACCACGCCGAGTCCCTGGTTCGGGCACTACATACGTCGAAAGACGCCGATCACTTTGCCGAGCAGCATTGTCGGTTTGAAATCCACCGCGCGCACCAGGATGGGCGCCATCTGGGCGTTGGCCGGCTGAAACCGAATGTAGTCGCGTTCCGGGTAGTAGTACTTGACCGTCGCTTCGTCTCCAATGAGCGCGACGACGATAGTCCCCCGTTCGGCCGTGGGCTGTCTGCGCACGAAGACGTAGTCCCCGCTGAAGATACCCGCTTCGATCATCGAGTCGCCCTGCACGCGTAGACCGAACACATCGCGACCACCCCGGACCATCATCCGGTCGATGCGGATCGTGTCGATGACGTTCTGCTGTGCGAGCAGGGGCAGGCCGGCAGCGACCCTGCCCAGCACCTGGATCTGTATGAGTTCTTCTTCCGTGCCAACCGGACGTTCGCTCGGAGGCGGCTCCTCGGAGTCGTCAACCAGACGCAGCGCGCGGCTCTTCATGTCTTCACGCCGCAAGTACCCTTTGCGCTCGAGCGCGCGCAGGTGGTCATTGACTCCGTTGGTGGAACGGATGCCCATGTACTGCCCGATCTCGCGCAGTGTTGGCGGATACCCGCGCTGCTCGATCGAGCGGCGAATGAACTCCAGAGTCTGCTCCTGCCGACGTGTCAGGCCCTGCATGGTGGCGCAAGACTACTGAACGGGTGTCACGACGTCAAATCAGCGGCGGCTCCAGGACGCCTCTGCGCAAATAGTCAGGCATTTGGTCCACAGGGCCGAGATGGCGGCCAATGGGCCGACAATCAGCTCTGGCGCAGCTTCGCACCTGCTGCGGGTGGTCCTCTGACGGGCTGCGCGGCTCAGAACTTCACGGACATGGACAGCATTGCAAGCTTCTCGTTCGTCTCTCTCAACCGCGAGGCCAAGAGGGTGACGACGTTCCAGAGCACCTCGTAGGCGAGGTCTTTGTGCAGGAAGAGAAGGTCGTCGAAGCTGTCCTTGGAGATCGTCAAGAGGCGGCAGCGTTCGTGCACCCAAGCGTCGGCTGATCTGGGTTCCTCGTCCAGGAGCGCCATTTCGCCGAACGCGTGGCCGGCAGAGAGAACCGCCAGCGCCTCTTCCCCCATGCCCGGCATTTCACGGCTGACACGCACCTTTCCTTCGACGATGAGATAGAGCTTGTTGCCCACATCTCCGTGGCTAAATAGCTTCGTCCCCTTGGGGTGAATCTCTTCCGTAGCGACGCGCGCGATGATCTCGAGCGCAGCGGGCTTGAGTCCCGCGAAGAGCCGGATCTTGGCGAGCTGCTCGACTGCGTCCGTCATTGCGCACGAGAGTAACGCGAAACGCGGTCTCGTAGCAAAGGCGGGAGAACGCCGAGGGGGGAGGGCCCTTCGGCGCTAGCGCGTGAAGCGAACCACGAAGGGCGCGGTCGCCCTGGTGACGGGCCTTCCGGTGCTATCGAGCCCGGTGACGTAGCGCTTGCGCATCGCGCATTGCCTGGCCAGACGCCCGAAGCCATAGCCCGGGTCGTTCAGCACCGTGACCGCCCTGGCACTGCCGTCGGGCGCGACCGTGACGACCAGTGTTACGCGCTTGAAGTCGATCTGCTCGACGTCGGCTTCCGGGGGAAAACCACAGTCGTCCCACTGGGTGCTCTCCGGTCTCGGGACTCGAGATAGGTCCCGCACCACCAGAGCGGGGCGAGCTGCAGGACGCGAAGCGGTCCCGCCCACGACGCCATTCGCCGTGGCGCGCCGATCCCGTACGGCCGTCTTGGACGTGCCCGTCGACGCGGTGATGCCCCCGGCAAACCGGGTCCCATCTCCGGTGACGAAGCCTTCGCCCGTGAGGTCCAGGGGTTCATTCGGATCGGGCTCTGCCGTCAGCAGCTTGCCGGCTTCCGCCGCAGCCGGAGGCGGCTCCGTCGGCTCTGGGTCCGCGGGTCTCGGCTTCGGTCGTGCGCGGACGGGCTCCGGCTCCGGCTCCGGCTCCGGCTCGGGAGCGCGTCGCGCAGGCGCCTTGGCCAGGTCGATATCGAACGTCACGCGCAGCTGCGCTTCGATGCGGCTGTCCACCTTCTCGGCGAAGGCCCAGAGATCGGTGAGTGCCGCCGCGCCCTGCGCGATTGCGGAGCCGTGCAGAGTCAGGGCGCCAGCCAGCCCGATCGCGCTGCCGAGCCGCATCTGCCGTTTGCCGAGCCGCAACACCGGTCCGAGCCAATGGGCTGCCCCCGATGGGTTCCCCGGCTGTGCCGGAGCCGAGCGGAACGAGGGATCGAGCGGGGGCCGGTTGCCCGACATGTTGCCTACTTGGCGGGTTCGCGATCGACTTCGGAGTCCGTGGTCGGGGTGACGGCGAATGCAATCTTGTCGACGCCGGCGCGCTTGAGCAGATCCAGCACGTGGATCACGCGCCCATGCTCGACTTTGTTGTCGGCGCGGATCACGGCCCGGAGATCGGGCACCTTCTCCTTGGCGGCACGGGCCAGGCGCGACACGGCTTCGTCGTTGGGAACGCGTTCCGAGTCGACGACCGTCTTGCCGTCGACAGTGAGCTCTACGGAGAACACCGTCTGGATCTCCCTGCCGCTCGCTGCCTTGGGCAGATCCATGGGCATGCCTTGCGACACGATGATCCGCGCCGTGACCATGAAGATGATGAGCAGCACCAGGATGACGTCGACGAGCGGAGTGACGTTGATCGCGCTGATGATGCCGTCGTCGTCGCCATTGCCGTTGCTTGCGCCGGCCATGGCCTCAGCGGTCCTCCTGCTCGGGCGGAGCGTCGCCGTCGCGTCGCGCCGCGGGTTCGGCGGGCGCTGGCTCGACTGCAGCCCGAGTGACCGCCCGAGTCTCCCCGGCCAAATAGGCCAGCAGCACGCGCGAGAGCGCCTCGGTGTTCGCCAGGATGGCTTTTGAATGCCGTTGGAAGACGTTGTACATGGCGACCGCCGGGATGGCGACGAGCAGCCCGATGGCGGTCGCGACGAGTGCTTCGGCGATGGCCGCCATGACGGCCTGCGGAGCCATGCCGGAAGCAGCCGTTGCGGCGGCAGCCGCTGCGTCTTCGCGTCCCAGTGCTTCGAAAGCCTGGATTACGCCGATGACCGTTCCGAACAGACCCACGAACGGGGCGTTGTTGCCGACCGTGCCGAGATAGGCCAGCCGCTTCTCGAGCGTCATGCGCTGCAGAGCCATCGCGCCTTGCATCGCTTGCTCGGAAGCCTGGGAGCCTCGATCAGCCTCCATGAGGCCAGCGACCACCACCGCGGCTTCCGCACTGGGAGAGGCCTCGAGCCGCTGGCGCGCTGCCTCGAAGCCGCCGGTGCGGAGCTCGGTTCTCAGATCGGTCGCGAGTCTGGCGATGTCGTCCCGAATCGACCAGTAGAACCAGGCGCGCTCGAGCATGATGGCCACGGAAACGACGCTGAGCGCCAGCAGCAGCCACATGACCCAGCCAGCGCCGAAGTTGCTCATCAGCCTTTGTACCCACGCGACCAGATTCATGACGCTTGCTCGACCTTTCTCGATCCTGGGGCTCGGGGCCGCATCCCGCGGCTGATACCGGGTGGCTCGCCTAGCACATGTCGCGCTTGCGTTCACGGACCGCCCTCAAGCGACGAGCAGGCGCCCCGCGGGCAAAGCGCCGTGCGGCGCCGAGGATGGGGCCCGGTGGCCGGGACCCGGCGCAGGCCGTGGTAGCACGAGGTTGCATGGTCTCGGGGACCGGCGTACGAGAGAAACGGCGCGGTGCGGTGTGCCGGCCCGGCTCCGCTCACCCATGTATCTGTACCGCAGCAATCGCACGGAGAATCTGGTCGAGGCGCTGTGCGAGGTGGTCTCTGCGCCCGCGATTCGTCCATTCGAGCCGGAGACGGTCGTCGTCCAGAGCCGCGGAATGCAGCGTTGGCTTTCGCTGAGATTGGCCGAGCGGCTTGGCGTCTGGTCCAATGCGCGGTTTCCGTTTCCGCGCTCCTTCATCGAATCGGCCTTGGACGCCGTGCTCGAGGAGCCTCGTGGATTTCGCGAAGCGTTCGCTCGCGAGCGGCTGACATGGGGCATTGCGGCCGTGCTGCCGGAGCACCTGCCCCGACGTGAGTTTGCAGCGGTCCGGGACTATCTTCGTCATGACACGACCGGCACCGAGCTCGTAGAGCTCAGTCGACGCATCGCGCACGTCTACGACCAGTACGTAGTCTACCGCCCCGAGCTCGTGACAAGCTGGGAAGCCGGGCACGACCAGGACTGGCAAGCAGAGCTCTGGCGTACACTGATTCGCAGGCATGGGAGCCATCACCTGGCCGCTCGTGCGGCCCGTTTCCGAGAGCGATGGCCGCTCGCCGATTCGGTGGTGCTGCCTGCGCGAGTGTGCGTATTTGGCGTTGGATCTCTGCCGCCCCTGTTCGTGAACATACTGGCCGTGCTGGCTGAGCGCTGTCCGGTTCACCTGTTCCTGCTCAGCCCCTCGCGCGAGTACTTGTCCTGCGGGTCCACCACGGACCCAACCCATCCGTTGCTGCGCGCCTGGGGGCGCGTGGCCCGGGACATGCAGGACGTGCTGGAATCCTCGGTCGACTACGTCGAGCCCGCGGTGTCCCTGTATGGGGACCCGGGTACGGCCTGCATGCTGCACGCGCTGCAGTCCGATGCGCTCGGCATGAGGCGACCCGGGCGCTCCGCAGAATCCGTCCATGTCGTGCGTCGCGACGATCTCTCGATCAGCGTGCACGCGTGCCACGGGCCCATGCGGCAAGTCCAGGTGCTGCGCGACCAGCTGCTCGCTGCTTTCGCTGCCGACCCGACGCTCAGTCCCCACGATGTGCTCGTAATGGTTCCGGACATCGAACTGTATGCGCCTCTGATCGACGACGTGTTCGGGTTCAGACCGAACGAACCCGGGGCGGTGCCATACCGGATCGCCGACCGGGCACGCCGCTCCTCTTCGGACGTCTTCGATGCGCTCCTGTCGCTGCTCGGAGTGCTGCGTGGAAGGTTCCAGGCGAGCGCCGTGCTTGCGCTCCTGGACCATCAGCCGCTCCTGTGCCGATTCGGCATCGAGCCTGCCCGTGTTTCCGCAATACGGTATCACGTTCAGGCCGCGGGCATACGCTGGGCCGTCGACGCACCGGATCGCGAGAGGGCAGGGCAGCCCCCCTCGGACCAGAACACCTGGCGTTTCGGCTTGCGCAGGCTGCTTCTGGGCTACGCCATGCCCGGCGAAGGGCGGGCCCTCTTCGCGGGGGTTCTACCGTACGACGAGCTCGAGGGCGATACGGCGGTGGCGCTTGGACAATTCGCCGAGCTGTGCGACGAGCTCTTCGTTTGGCGTGAACGAGTCAGAACGCCCCGCTCGGTAGGCGAGTGGGTCGTCGTGATCCGCGAGCTCACCGAGCGCATGCTGGCTTTCGACCGCCACGGCGGGCAGCCGCCGGCGCGTCTGAACGACACGCTGGAAGCGCTCGCCGGGGCCTGCGTTCTTGCGGGCTTCGACCGACCCGTCGAGATCGAAGTGGTCGAGCGCGAGCTCCTCGAGCAGCTCTCTCGCGATAGGCACGGTCATGACTTCGTGACCGGCGGCGTGACCTTCTGCGCCATGCTGCCCATGCGCAGCATTCCCTGTCGATGGATCGGCCTGCTCGGCATGGACGACGGGGTGTTCCCTCGGACCGATCCTGCTCCGGCCTTCGATCGGATCGCGAGCCGCCCGCCCAGGATCGGAGACCGATCCCTTCGCGAAGAAGACCGTGCTCTCGTGCTCGAGGCTCTGCTGTCGGCGCGAGAACGCCTCATTGTCACCTACACGGGTCGTGAGCCCCGGGACAACTCGACCAGGCCGCCTTCGGTCGTCGTCTCCGAGCTACTCGGCGCGCTCGACGAAGGATTCGTGCTCGAGCCGGCCGTGGGCGAAGCGCACGAACGAAGCGTCAGTGCGCACGTTACGGTAGTGCACCCCCTGCAGGCTCACAGTCCGCGCCATTTCGGAGCAGACTTGGACCCGAGGCTGTTCAGCTATTCGAGCGCACAGTTCGAGGTCGCGCGTGCTCTGTCCGTCGAGCAGGGCCCGTCCAGGCCCTGGTTCAGCCGCTTGCTCACTCGGCCGTCGTCGGCGTCCGGCACGCTGGAGCTCGGCCGGTTCGTCCGGTTTTTCGAGCTCCCGGCGCGCTTTCTATTGCAGGAGCGGCTCGGACTCCACCTCGGCCAGGGATCCGAACCAATCCGCGACCGCGAGCCGCTCGAGCTCGACGCGCTGGAGCGTTTCGAGCTCGGTGCGACACTCCTGGAGCGCTGTCTCGACGACGAGCCGTGCGAAGAGAGCATCGTCGCGCTCAGGGCCACCGGCGTCCTGCCTCCTGGCAATGCGGGGCGCTATGTGGCGCTCAGCGTTCAGAGCGAGACCCGCGCCCTGGCCGAGCTCGCCTCGCGTTGGCGGACGGCGGGTCCGCCCGTGCAGCGGCCGTTCGAGCTCGAGCTGGGGCCCGTGACGCTGGTTGGGGTGCTCGACGGACTGTGGCCCGAAGCGCGCGTCACCCTGGACTACGGCCGAGTACGGGCGCGGCAGAAGCTACGAGCGTGGCTGCCTCACCTCGTTCTGTCGGCGCTCGGAGAGCCCATTCAGAGTGTGCTCATTGGCCGTCCCGAGCCGTCCCGCGACCGCCGGCACAACGTTCTACTCGTTTTCGAGCCGATGTCGCGGGTCGAAGCGACCGACCTGCTCGTCGGGTTGGTCTCTCTGTTCGAGCTCGGAATGCGGGGTCCGCTCGCTTTCTTCCCGGACGCGAGTCTGGCATTCTGCGAGGAAGAACGCCGTCTCGGCGACGTCCCGAACGCCGTGTCTCGCGCGCTCACCCAAGCGCGTGACGTCTTCCGTGGCGTGCATCGGCACGTCGCACCACAAAGCGACGATCCGTACGTGCGGCGCGCTTTCGGTGACCGGGATCCCATCGAAGACGAGTATGGTCTGCTGTGCGACGAGGCAGGGACCAGCCTGCCGTCTTTCGCAGCAACGGCGCGCCAGGTGTTCCACCCGATGCTCGGGCGTACGGAGGCGAGCGTGCCGTGAACGGTCTCGACACGCTCGATATCCCGCTGGAGGGGGTAGCGCTCATCGAGGCGAGCGCCGGTACGGGCAAGACCCATACGATCACCACGTTGGTACTCCGGCTTCTGGTGCACAAGCACCTGGCCCTGCCGGAGATCCTGGTCGTTACCTTCACGAACGCCGCAACGGCCGAGCTGCGCGAGCGCATTCGCCTGCGTCTCGGCGAGGCTTGCCGTGCCTTCGAGTACGACGGTCTGTCGCAGGACGAAGACATCGCTCGCCTCGTGGCCGCGACCGCCGATCGTTCGGCCGCGCTCCGTTCGCTCAGGGATGCACTGGGCAGCATGGACCAAGCCGGCGTGTTCACCATCCACGGCTTGTGTCAACGCGTTCTCGAGCAGCATGCGTTCGAAAGCGGTGTCGCCTTCGATCTCGAGCTGTCTCCGAATGCCCTGCCGCTGCTCCGGGAAGTCGTGGAGGACCTGTGGTCCGCCGAGCTCGATCGGATGAGCGAAGCGCAGATCCGCTTCCTGGAGCGGCGTGGCGTGAGCTTGCCGATGATACTCGCACTGGTTCGGACGACGAGCGGCTGCCGTGCGCCCGAGCTCGTGCCCGCGGCGCCGAGCTCGGACCAGGTCGAGCGAGCGCTCGAGCGCTTCGTCGAGGCGCGTCTTCGCGCGCGCTTCGAGTGGTCGGGGGCGCATGAACGCGTCGAAGAGCTGCTGGTCGGCTCCGCCGTCTTGAGCCGCGCCAAGTATCGACCCGAGTCCGTTCGGGATTGGCTCCGCCGGCTCGTGGCGCTGCTCGACGTACAGGGCACGAGCACGGAGGGCTGGTTCGACGAGTGCGTCAAGCTCTCGACGAGCGTGCTGCGGGACGGCACCAAGACGGGCCGCGCTCCGCCGGTGGATCCCTTCTTCGACCGGGTACAAGAGCTGTGCGATGCGCACGCCGAGCTAGACCGAGAGCTCGAGGGCTGGCTGGTCGCGCTCTATCATCGAGTCGTCGAGCAGGCGCGCGTGCGCTTCCGGGAGCGCAAGCAGATCCATCGCACCCATACGTTCGACGACCTGCTCGGGCGCCTCGCCGGGGCGCTGCGGGGGCGTGGCGGTCCCGCGCTTTCGGCCGTCATGCGGACGCGCTGGCGCGCCGTGCTCATCGACGAGTTCCAGGACACCGATCCGGTGCAGTACGAGATCTTCCGCAGCGTGTACGCCGGGACGCAAATCCCTCTGTTTCTCATCGGGGATCCGAAACAGGCCATCTACGCCTTCCGCGGAGCCGACGTCTTCACCTACCTCGAGGCTGCTCGGGACCCTCGCACGGCGCGTCATACTCTCGGCACCAACTACCGCTCCGACCCAGGCCTGCTGAGCGCGGTCAACGCGCTGTTCAGCAGCCACCCGGCGCCATTTCTGTTTCGTGACATCGGCTACGCGCCGGTCGCGCCTCGGCGCGGAGCGTCCGAGCGGCTCAGCGTGCCGGGCGATCCTGCGTCGCTTCACATCCTCTTCCTCTCGAGCGAGGGCAGGACGGGCTCCCGCGGCAGGATCACGAAGACGCGTTGGGCCGGAGAGCTACCGGGCCTGGTCGCTGGCGAGATCGCTCGCGCCCTGGCGTCGGGCGCCACGCTCGAGGGCCGGCCGCTCTGTCCGAGCGACCTGGCCGTGCTCACCCGCACCAACGAGCAGGCTTTCGAGATGCAGCAGGCACTGAGCCAGATGGGCATCCCCAGCGCCCTGTACGGTGATCGCAGCGTGCTCGATAGCGAGGAAGCCGCCGAGCTCGATGCCGTCGTGCGCGCGCTGCTCGAGCCGCTGAGCTCGAGTCTCGTGCGTGGCGCGCTCGTCACTCGTCTGTTTGGACTCGACGCCCAAGCGCTCGACGCTCTCGGCGAGGACGGCGCGAGCTGGGACGAGTGGCTGGCGCGCTTCTCGATTTGGCACACGACGGCAGCGCGCCACGGCGTCGCGCGTGCACTCCGGCAGCTCATGCGGGAGTCAGCCGCGGCGGAGCGTCTGGCGGCCCAGGTGGGGGGCGAGCGCAGGCTCACCAACGTGCTGCACCTCATCGAGTTGCTCGGACAGGTCGAACACGTAGAGCGGATGGATATGCTCGCCGTCACACAATGGTTCGACGAAGTCAGGCACAGCCGGTGGGCTCGAGACGAGGCGACGGCCGACAGCGAGCAGCTACGCCTCGAAAGCGACGAGGATGCCGTCCGTATCACGACGATTCACAGAAGCAAGGGCCTCGAGTTCCCGTGGGTGTTCTGCCCCACTCTGTGGGATGCTGGTCCCGGTACCTCGAGCCGCAGCCGCGCACGCGTCTACCATGACCGCACGGATCCCCGGCGGACGCTGCTCCGCCTTCCGGGTACCAGCGCCGATCCCGTCGCGCTCGACGCGGCGCGCGAGGAGGAGCTCGCCGAGAGCCTGCGGCTCGTCTACGTGGCGCTGACTCGCGCCAGTCACCGGGTGAGCGTCGTGTGGGGACGTTTCAGTCACTGGGAAGCATCGGCGCTCGGCCATCTCTTGCACGGTCCCGAGCCCGTCCGCGATGCAGACGATGCGAGCCTGCTCGCAGAGCTTCACGAGCTCGAGCGGCGGGCGCAGGGCTCGATCCGCGTCGAAGTGAAGAGAGAGGTCGCTGTGCTCGAGCCGACGCGCGGGCCGAGAGCCGCGCAGACGCTCAGCTGCCGAAGCTTCGCCGGGCAGCTCGTTCCCGCCTGGCTCACATCGAGTTTCACGGCCCTGACCGCGTCGCACAGCGCGCGGCCCATGTCCCTCGGAGAAGACCACGACTACGATGACAGCCCCGCAGGGGCCGTCCTCTCTGCGCCCGCATCGGCCGTTGGCACGGCTGCCGCGTTTGCCGAGCTGCCGCCGGGGCCAGCCACGGGCCAGCTGTTGCACTCGGTGCTCGAGCAAGCGGACTTCCAGAACCGTGGCACCGAGCAGCTGACGGCGCTGTTCGCGCATGAGCTCGAGCGCAGTGGCCTCGGCAAGCGAGTCGATCCGGGGCCGCTCGCCGAGGCCTTGCTTCGCGCGCTCCGTGCACCGCTGCGGTCGGGATCGGCTCTCGCGCTTGCGTCGATCGACTCCGCCCATCGGCTGAGCGAGTTGGAGTTCGTCCTGCCCGTGGCCATGCACGCCGACGGGTCGGGGCAGTCGAGCGCTCCGCTGACCCCGGATCGGCTCGCGCGTGCGCTCGATGAGGGGCGAAGCCCGGCCGTACCCGCTGACTACGGGTCGCGACTGGCACGCCTCGGATTTGCTCCACTACGCGGTTTCTTGCACGGATTCATCGATCTCGTCTTCGAGCACCAGGGACGCTGGTTCCTCGTCGACTACAAGAGCAATCGCCTCGGCGACGCGGTCGACGACTACGCTGCAGAGCGGCTGGGCGCCGTCATGGCCGAGCACCACTACGTGCTGCAGTACCATCTGTACACCGTGGCACTGCACCGCCTGCTCAGCTTCCGAGATCCTGGCTACGACTACGACAGCCACTTCGGAGGAGTCTTCTACTTGTTTCTCCGGGGCCTGTGTCCGGAGCGTGCCCCCGAATGCGGCGTGTACTTCGATCGCCCCTCGCGCGCGCTGGTCGAGCGCCTGGGCGGCTGGTGCGGTCCCGTGGCGCGCCCCGCTGGGCCTCGGCAGGTTGGAGCCTTCCGGTGACCGACGTCCCTTCTGGCCTCGTCCTCGACGAATCGCCGTTTTCGGCGCTCGATCGGCAGTTTGCCAGTACCGTGACTGCCCTGGTCGGTCGCGCAGAGCCGGCGCTGTGGCTCACGGCGGCCGTACTGAGCCAGCGCACCCGTGAGGGCAGCGTGTGCATGGACCTCGGCGCTTTGGCAGGTGCGCTCGTTTTCGGCGGCGGCACCGCCGAGCGATGGCCCGGGCTTGCCGACTGGCGAGGTCTTCTGCTCGGCTCCGGCCTCGCCGGGGAGGGCGACCCGAGAACGCCGCTCGTGCTCGACTCGCGCGACCGGCTCTACCTGTTCCGCTACTGGGAGCACGAACAGCAGCTGGCTTGGCAAGTGCGTCAGCGCCTCGGGCCCGCGGCGCCCGGGTTCGAACCCATCTGGGTGCGCGCTGAGCTTGCGCGGCTGTTCCGATCGACGCCAGCCGGCTCGGCGCATGGGCCCGCGCCTGACTGGCAGCGCGTTGCGGTCACCCTGGCCGTGGCGAGCCGCTTCAGTGTCGTGACCGGCGGCCCCGGAACGGGCAAGACGCATGTGGCGGTTCGGACGCTGTCGCTCTTGGAGCGTCTCCAGCGCCGCAAAGGACACGCTGGCCCCAAGTCGCTGCTGCTCGCTCCGACCGGCAAAGCGGCCGTACGGCTCGTCGATGCCGTCCGGCGCGCTCAGAGCGAATTGGGCCCGGATGCGCTGTCCGGCGCGGCTCTCGACCAGGCGCTGACGATCCATCGCGCCCTGGGCGCCTCGCGCGGTCCGGTCGCCCGCTTCGCCCACGACGCGGCACACCCGCTCGTCGCAGATATCGTGCTCGTGGACGAGGCGTCGATGATCGACCTGCCTCTGATGCGGCGTCTGGTCGAAGCGACCCTGCCGAGCACGCGCATCGTGCTATTGGGCGACGCCGACCAGCTGTCGAGCGTTCAGGCCGGAGCCGTGCTCGGAGAGCTCTGCGCCGTGCCGCGCCCCCATGCCTACTCGGTCGAGCTCGCAGAGAGCGTAGCGGAGCTGAGCGGCGAGCTCGTCCCGAGCGACGCGCGCGTGCGAGTGGGGTGTCTGGACGACCGCGTCGTGGAGCTTCGCTCGACTCGTCGCTTCTCCGAGTCGAGCGGCATCGCGCTCCTGGGCGCGGCGCTGCGCCGAGGCGATGGCGCCGCGGCGCTGGCGATCCTGGACCAGGGCGGAGCGGTACGTCGCATCGAGCCTCCCGGGTCCGGGCACCTGGGCCGGGCCGTCGAGTCGCTGCTGCTCGACGGCTACGCCGCGGCGCTCACCCAGCGCGATCCCCAAGCTGCGCTCGGCAGGCTCGGCGAGTTCCGGGTGCTTTGTGCTCATCGCCGGGGTCCGGTCGGTGTGGAGCGGCTCAATCGAGTCATCGAAGGCGTGCTTGCCGCGGCTGAGCTCGTGCGCCCCCAAGGCGAGCGCTACCCGGGCCGCCCCGTGCTCATCGAGGAGAACGACTACCGCGCTGGCCTGTTCAACGGCGACGTGGGTCTGATGCTGCCTGATCCGACCCCCACCGGAGAGCTCCGCGTGTACTTCCCGGGCGTTGACGGCCAGGTGCGTTCGTTCTTCCCGGGCCGCTTGCCGCGGCACGAGACCGCGTTTGCCATGACGGTGCACAAGAGCCAGGGCTCGGAGTTCGAGCATGTTCTGCTCGTGCTGCCCGAGCCGAGCTCGCCGCTTCTGACGCGCGAGCTCTTGTACACGGCCGTGACGCGCGCGCGGGAGCGGGTGACGATCGTTGGGTCGGCAGAGAGCGTTGTGGCGGGCGCGGGGCGCAGAACGGAGCGCGCGTCGGGGCTCGGGGAGCTACTGCGGGGATGATGGGGAGCTGGCGCCTCCGTCGCTGGGGGCCACGGACGAGGGCGACGGGACGTGATCGTTCGTTCACCGTCCGAGTCTCCGGCGGGCTACACCAGTCGAACGAACTGAGGGTACAGGAGCGAGCGCCGCCCGCGAACGCACGGTTCACGTCGCCCGAGGTCCGCAAGCGGCCTACCACGGCGACAGCGCCCTATCCGGGCGTGTGGACCACCTGCAGGTGCATCTGGCCCGTTGCGTCGAGGATTTCGGACTCGCCCGAGATCGTGAGGTCTACGGGCGTCGCGTTTCCGTTCTCCATGGGCGCGGGCAGCACGTACTTGTTGCCGCTGGGCTCGTAGTACGACTCGAAGACGGCGTCCCAATAGGGGCGCGTCAACCCGTTCGAGTCATGGGTGAAGTCGTCTTCTGGGGCTTGGGGATAGTGGACGGCACACTGCCACGGTTCGTCGCCGCCGACCGACCGGAGGACGACCCGGCTCTTTTCGTCGATGCACGACGAAAGGCCCAGCTCGAACGGCGCCGTCTGCCGTGCCCCTGCCTCCAGGTCACAGTGGCTCGTGTATCCGCAGCCAGGTGCGTCGATGAACGGCTGCTCGTCGAGTGTGCCCAGGGTGAACCGATACTCGACTTCCTCCGGTAGGAACGCGGCTTCATGGACGTCGTAGTAGTAGTCGGCCGTCGCCGCTACGGTGATGCTCGCCTGTTGGGCAGGGGTGCAGACTCCTTCGTCGTCGGTGACGGACGGCGCATCCTGGAACAGGTTCACGTCCAGGTTGACCTGGAAGTGTAGAGCGTCCGCGAGGTCGGAGGTGACGTCTTCGTCATATACCGTCCCGCCGAGCTGGGCATACTCGTTGGTCAAGACAGCATAGCCCTGAGCCTGCTGGTAGTCGTGCTCCTCGCGTATGCGTCGCAGCAGCTCCTGCCGTGCGGAGTCGAGCCGCTCCAGAGCCGGTTCTTCGATGCCTGCGTCGGAGACGTCGTAACCCGTCGCTTCCAGGCGTCGGAGCAGCTTGAACGCCGCCGACACGATGGGGAATTGGTACTCGGCTTCTGCGGGCCCATCCAGCACCATCAGCGCCTTGGTTGCCCAACGATCCAAGAGCTTCGTCCTGTTCGTTGGCCACTCGTCGCAGGCGGGCAGTCCACAGGAACACACGCTGATCGCCGCGCCCGTGCCTCTCTCCAAAGCGGCCCTTTCGGGCTCCAACAGCGTCCGAACGTATGTGTCGACGGTCTGCTGCCGGGCTTGGTCCTTGCCATCGAGGTTGGCACAGCGGAGGTCGACCTTTGGCGGCGTGGGCACCGTGTACGGCAGGGCGAAGATGGCGTTCATCTGCCTCTTGGCTGCCGCCCATTGCTTCTGGGCCAGCGAGCACAGCTTCTGGCTCGAGGCGCCCTGCGCGAGCGCCTTGCCGCTGAAGTGCCACACCGGCAACGTGAACGACGAACTGTGCTCGGTCATCTCCGCGAGCTCCACGCCTGAGCCGTCGCCTTCGAAGCTGAAGAACGCGACCGAGTCGTTGGCCTCGGGGAGCGTCACCCGGAGCGTGGCCGCGTCGCTGAACACGAGGCCCTCGGGCTCGAAGAGCACGCCGGACTGCAGCGCAGGCGCGTCGGCGCCTGCCGTCAGTTTCTTCAGGGGCGTCATGGTGACCGAGACGGGAAACAGACCGATCTGGTCGGGGATGGAGAGCGTCCAGGTGACTCCCGTGGCGTCGGTCACCGAGATGTATCCACCGGTCTCGTCCACCAGGTTCGTCTCGGCGCGCGCGTCGTCACGCTGGAAGCTGAGGGGCCCCAGGTCGAAATCGGCGCCTGCACCCGCGGCTCCGGCCGTTGCGACGCTGGCCCCGGCTTCGGAGACGCCACTGCCGGCGGTGCCAACCGTACTCCCGCCCTCGGACACGCCGCTGCCGGCGGCACCGACCGTGCTTCCGCCGTCGGACACGCCGCTACCGGCGGTGCCGGCTGCTGGGCTTGCGCCCCCAGCCGTATCGCCGTGGTCCGACACGCCGCTACCGGCAGTCCCCGCCGCTGGGCCTGCGCCCCCAGCCGTATCGCCGTGGTTCGACACGCCGCCGGCACCGGCCGAGCGGGTGTCGTCGTCGTCCGTGGTCACGCAAGCCCCTGCGGCAAAGAGGGTGCCGCACACCATCGCAAGGCCCAACCTACGTAGAGACATGGGTGTAACTCCCTTTCTGATGTCAGCAGTGCCGGTGTGTTCGAGGTAGGGTCCGACTTCTATCGTGGGCCAAGCCGCACGGTCGGAGGCGACGTGGTGTCGATTCGATGGGTGCCCGCAAGCGCTGGGACCATGGGGCACATTGCCGTTTCTGTGACCGTCGGCGGCGCTTGGCTCGATGGACGGAAGCTCCTTGAGGTCGATTCAGCCATCTACTCGCCCTGCCGAAGTCCTGGTTTCCTGGGGCGACATCATGGGGGCGTCAGACTCACCGATGGCTCACGCCGCATTGTCGACCCATCCAACGATCTCCGCCCCGTGGAGGGTTCAAAGCGCTGTGAAGGTGCCGCCGTCGTCCGTGCAGGACTCTCCGGCGATGGACGCGCTGATCCAGCCGTCCTCTGGGCAAACCACCGATGACTCACGCATTGGTCCGGCGCACTCCACGCGCGATGATCCTCGATCGGCATTGTACGGACATTGATCGACGTCCGCCGGGCGGCCGGACCTTCGCCGAGAGCCGTGTCTCGCCCCGTGTTGTCGGACTCCCCTCTGACTTCGTCTCAGCGGCCCGCGGACCGCCCCGCGACATCCTTGGCTGCGTTTGCGGTGAAGCCAGCTTGCTCCAACTACCCGCGCCGTTCGGTTAGAGTACTCCGATGCACTCAAGCCGGCCGCGGATCCCCAAGATCTGCAGGCCTCGGCTGGGCGAGGTCTTGAACCGGGCGCGCCTGTTCCGTCTGCTCGACTCAGCTGTCGACTCGCACCCGGTGGTATGGATGACCGCGCCTGCGGGGAGCGGCAAGACGACACTGGCCAGCAGCTGGCTCCGCGAACGCAATAGACCGTGTCTCTGGTATCAGGTCGACGCGCGCGATGCGGATCCGGCAGCGTTCTTCTACTACCTGCGCGAGGCGGTGCGGCAGCTTTCCCCCCGTCGGCGCGAGACGCTGCCGCTGCTCACCCCGGAGTACGGGTTCGGGATCCCCACGTACTCCCACAACTTCTTCGAACGGGTCGGCGCGCGACTGCCCCAACGAACGTGCCTGGTCCTCGACAATTTCCACGATTGCCCCGAGGACGCGCTGATCCAGTCCCTTCTGCCGGACAATCTGTGCTCGCTCGCGCCGGGGGCCGCCACGCTGGTCCTGAGCCGGGCCGCACCCCCTCGCTCGTTCGCGAAGCTGTTGACCCACGGGAACATGACGCTCGTGGACGGGGAGGAACTGGCGCTCACGGAGACGGAGACGGGCGACCTGACGAAGGCACTCGTGGGCCGTCAACCGGACGCGGGCGAGGTGAGCACGCTGCGGAAGCTCACCGAGGGCTGGATGGCAGGTACGGTCCTGCTGCTCTCGGCCCCTTCTCGCACCTTGCCGCCGCAGCGCGGCACCAACACGCGCGAGAAACAAGTTCTGTTCGACTACTTCGCCGCCGAGCTCTTCGACAAGGCGCCGGCGGAGGTGCAGCGCGTGCTGCTCTCGACCGCGCTGCTACCCGAGGTGACCGTCGCTGCTGCCTCCGCCCTGTCGGGCGAGGCGCGCGCCGGGGATATCCTCTCCGAGCTGGTGCGTCGGAGCTACTTCACTCTGAGGCTCAACGGTCCCGAGCCGCGCTACCGCTATCATCCGCTGTTTCGAGACTTCCTGTTGAGCCGGGCTCGGCGCACGGAAGCCGCTGCGTGGCGTGAGCTCGCACGCAGGACCGCTTTCCACCTGGCCGATGCGGGGCTCGCAGACGACGCGGCAGCCATCCTGCTCGGGGAACGGGCTTTCTCCGAGCTCGCCGAGCTCGCGTTGGCCCAGGCCCCGACGCTTGCCAGCCAAGGTAGGCTGGCAACCCTCAGTACCTGGCTCGGTGCGCTTCCGGAGGCCATCATCTCATCCGAGCCATGGCTTTCGTTCTGGCTCGGGGTGTGCCAGTTTCTGAGCCCGCTCGAGGCTCGTGCCTACTTCTCGCGCGCGTACGACGAGTTCGAGCTGCGGGGCGACCGAACCGGGGCTCTGCTCGCGTGGTCGGGTGCGGTCGGGACCTTCGTCTACGTGTGGGACGAGTTCACCGGACTCGATGCCTGGATTGCACGACTGGACGACCTCCGGTTTCGGGGGCTGGTCTATCCCTCCGCCGAGGTCGAGTCGCGCGTTGCGCTGGGTGCACTCGCGAGCTTGATGTGGCGTGCGCCCGCGCACCCGACCCTCGGGTACTGGCTCAAGCGCATCGAGTACTTGATCGAGTCCGAGGCGCCCGCGGAGCTCAGAATGCAGCTTGCGGCCTACCTCTCGATCTACTGGGTAACCTGGAGAGGCAGAATCAGCGCGGGCGAGCGCGTCATCGAGCGCGCGCGGGCGCTGCTCGAGGCGCCGGACGTGACGCCGCTGACGCAGACCTTCTGGTACGCGTGCGACGCTCACATGCGCGCTCGCCGAGCAGAGCCCGACGCATGCCTTGCGGCCGCGGACCGTGGCCTGCGCATCGCGCGGGAGAGCGGAGTACACGCCGTGAGCCAGCTGCTCGCCGCCGAGGGGATGTACGGCGGGCTGGTCGCGTGCGATCCCGCCGTGGCGCGTCGCTACTACGAGATCGCACTGACGTTTCGAACGTCCCACGAGAAGCTGAACACGGCGCATCGTACCCAGCTTGCAGCATGGATGCACCTCATGGCAGGTGATCTTGCGCAGGCCGAACGCGATGCGCGCACTGCAGTGGACTTGGCTACCGAGTCCGGTGCCGCCAGTCTGGTCCCGGAGGCTTGGTTCTGGAGTACGCTGGCCTTCGTCCTGCTCAAGCGAGGCCAGAGGCAAGAGGCGATCGCCATGTTCGACCGGTGCATCCACCGCACGAAGGAGGCGAACGAAAGCGCCGTGCGCTACCATTGCGAGCTATCGCTCGTCTGGGCCCACCTGGCCGAGGGGCGCCGGGAGCAGGCGTGCGAGCTGCTCCGTCGCGCGCTGGAGCTCGGTTGCGAGCAGGAATACGTCGCCCCGTTCTGGATCGGCTGGGACAAGCCGATGATGGCCGAGATTGCGGCCTTCGCTCTCGAGCAGGGCCTACAAGAGCCGTTCGTCATCGACACCATCCGCACCTGCCGGCTCTTCCCGCCCTCTGGCGCTCCCGAGAACTGGCCCTGGGCAGTGCGGGTGCGGCTGCTCGGCAGCTTCGAGCTCTGGCGAAGCGGCGAACGCGTGGCGTTTTCCCACAAGGTGCAACGAAAGCCTCTGGAGCTGCTGCGCGCCGTGGCGCTGCTCGGCGGCACGAATGTGCGTGAGTCCTTGGTCGTCGACGCGTTGTGGCCCGACGCAGAAGGCGATCGGGCGGCCCACTCCCTGGAGAGCGCCGCGTACCGCCTGCGCCAGCTGCTGCGTTGCCCAAGTGCGCTGCGTCAGCAGGACCAGCATGTGAGCCTCGATTCTCGATTCTGCTGGATCGATGCGGTATCGTTGCTCCATCGGCTCGAGCGCGCGCTCGCGAGCGTGGCGCACGATGGCTGCGGCCAGGTCGAGACGGAGGCGCATGAGATCCTCACGCTCTACCGCGGGCGGCTGATCGCCTTCGATGAGGACCGGCAAGACGCCAAGGACCTCGGGGCCGCGCTGCGAGACAAGCTCGAATCGGCGCTGACGCGGTTCTTGCGCGCGGCCGAGCAACGGCTCGCCGCAGAGCGTCCAGCAGCGGCCCGAGCCCTGGCCGAGCGCGTACGTGGGGTGGATCCGGCGATCGGGCCGTAGAGGCGGCCCGTGGCCGTGTTACTGCTTGCCAGCCGTTCCGACGGTGGCTTGCCACCGGGATTGTGAAGGATCCCGTGGCGATGGGATCCTGGACGCCACGAACGACGGTTGCGATTGGCAAACGGAAGACGTCGGTACCTGCCACTGCTCATGAGATGGCCAGGGCTGCTGGTGTTTCCGCTCGTTCGTTCCTGGAGGATTCCATGCGAATCGTCCCAATGGCTGGCGCTGCAAGCATCATTCTGCTTGCCGGGTGCTCGGGGTCAGACTCCAGCGGCGCGAGCACCGCAGGAGGCGAGAGCGGGTCCGCGGGCACAGCCGGTGCCGACGGTGGGGGTTCGAGCTCCTCCGGCGGTACACCCTCCGGAGGCACGGGCGCGTCCAGCGGAGACCACAATTCGGGCGGTGGACTACAGGGTGGAGGTTCGTCAATAGCGTCAGGGGGCAGCGCAGGAAGCGCGACCGGGGGCGGCACGTCCGCGACCACGGGGGGCGGGACGCCGGGGCCGGGCGGAATTGCAGGTACGACGGCCAACGCTGGCGGCGCGGCCGTGGGTGGCAGGTCGAGCGGCGTTGGCGGTTCGTCGACAGGTGGTCAGTCAGCAGGCGGCAGGTCGAGCGGTAGGGGCGGTGCAGCGACCGGTGCCAGCAGTGCCGGAGGGCAGTCGGCAGGCGGCAGCTCCGCAGCGGGCGGCACGACGGCAGCGGGTGGAACCACGAGCACGGGCGGGCAGGGCCCGGGCGGGAACCCCTGGATCACGTTCGATGGCTGTAGCGTGGTCTCGCGTTCCAACATCGTGCTCTTGCATGCGAACAGCGCAGCCAATCAGCTCATGCCGATCGGCAACGGCAACCTGGGCGCGGCCGTCTGGGCGGCGAATGGTCTCACGGCGCAGCTGAATCGTGCGGACACCATGCCCGACCGCAAGAGCCCCGGTCAGCTCACGATCCCCGGGCTTTCGAAGATGACGAGCGCCTCTGATTTCAAGGGAACGCTCGACCTGTGCAATGGGATGCTCACGGAATCCGGCGGAGGGATGACCGCGAAGATCTACATACGCGCCGACTCCGACCAGCTCGTCGTCGACGTCACCGGCGCCGACCCGTCTTCGAACCAGACGGCGTCGGTCGGCCTATGGGGTTCGCGCAACCCGCAGGCGGCCGCTTCCGGCGCCATCGCGACGCTGTCGGAGAGCTGGAGCGACGGCGGTTCCTGGGGTTCGAACCAGAAGTTCGGCTCGCTCGCCGCGCTCACCGCGGGCGGGCAGACCGTGACGGCCTCGTCGAGCGGCAAGACCATCACGGTTTCCTTCAAGCCGAACGCCGATGGGTCGTTCCGGGTCATCTGCGGCTCGCCCAAGTTCGACGGCAGCACGGCCGCTGCGACCGTGGCGAGCCAGCTACTCGGCGACGATGCGACCGCCGCGGATCTCGAAAGGACGCATGTGGATTGGTGGCACTCGTTCTGGAACCGGGTTGGATCCATGAGGATCACCACCTCGGACGGCAGCGGCGAGTACTTCGAGAACATACGCGCCGTCTTCCTCTACGCCCATGCCTCCGAGAGCCGGGGCGAGCGGCCCGGGTCGCAGGCCGGCGTCGCCGACCTTTTCAACTTGAGCCAGGACACCATCGACTGGTACGCGGCGGGATACTGGTTCTGGAACCTGCGCATGCAGGTGGCTGCCACCGTGAGCTCGGGGGCCTTCGATCTGAACCTACCGCTATTCAATCTGTACACGTCGAACATCGCCAACATGCAGAACTGGACGAAGCAGAGAATGGGGGGGCGAGCCGGGATCTGCGTGCCCGAAACCATGCGCTTCAACGGAAACGGCTACTGGTACGACGGGAACCATTCGTGCGACGAAGCCAGCTCACCGAGCTACAATGCGCTGACGCTCTCGAGCGGCGCGGAGATCGGCCTGTGGGTGTGGAGGCAGTATCTTGCCACGCTCGACAAGGACTTCTTGACGAAGAACTTCCCGTTCATGCTCGAGGCTGCGCGCTTCCTGCATGCGTACGCCAAGCCCGGCAGCGACGGGAAGCTGGAAATGAACCCGTCGAATGCGCACGAGAACCAGTGGGCCGTGCGCAACCCCATCAGCGACATTGCCGCGATGCGCGCCTTCTACCCGGCCGTGGTTGCGGCCGCGGAGGTCGTCGGTTCGACCGATTCCCTCATCGATGACCTCAAGGCCGATATCCCCAACCTGCCGGATCTTCCCCGTACGAACACGCAGCGGAGCGGGGCCACGCAGCCGTCCTCGGACAGTAGCAACATCTTTGCCTACTCGGCGCAGCCGACCGCTCAGGTGCACAACGTCGAGAACGACGATCTCGAGCCGGTGTGGCCGTACGATCTCGTCAGCGAAACCGACGCTACCCTGTACGCGGTGGCGAAGCGGACGTATGACAGCCGCGCCTTCAAGGACAACCTGGATTGGTCGGTCGACGCCATCCAGGCGGCGCGCCTTGGCCTTGCGAGCGAGGTGTCCGCGCGCATCGCGGCCAACGTCAGCAAGTATCAGGCCTATGCGTGCGGGCTGGCCGCGTGGGATACGTCCAAGCTGAACGCTCCCTACATCGAACAAGCGGGTGTGATTGCGACCGCGATCAACGAGGCCGTGGCGACCGCCTTCGATGGGACGGTTCGCCTGGCGCCCGCCTTGCCCGACAGCTGGAGCGTTTCTGGCACGGTCTTCGTTCCGGGCAACTCCAAGGTCCACGTGCAGTTCCAGAGCGGGGCGCTCGCGTTCGGCGTGCTCGAAGCCGGGTCGACGGGAACGTTCGCCATCAAGAATCCCTGGAGCGGCACCGAGGCGACCGTGCTCGACGACGCGGGTCAGCAAGCCGTCGCCCCCACGACGGGCAACCTGGCCGTGAGCGCAGAGCAGGGGCATTCCTACCTGATCAAGAAGTCGAGCGACGCGATCCCGACGCTGGTGCAGGTGACCGGCACGGCTGCAACCGCCGTGAAGAAGCTCGGCTCGCGGACGATCGGGATCCCGTAGTCAGGGCGCCTCGCCCACGGCCGCGGCAGCGCCGGTTTGGGCGACCGACGGGTGTTGCTGGCGCGGCGCCTGGACGGTCGCGATGCCCTTTTTCTTGAGGAATCCTTCTTGATTTGGGCGAACTCTGCGGCGGTTTTTGCCTTCTCGACCCTGCTCTCCAGGCTCGCGAGCTCTTCCTGGAACTGCAGCTTGAGGCGTTGGGACTCCTGGTTGGCCTGGGTTGCGTCCGCCGCTGCTTTGTTCGCCGTCTTCTCACTCGATTCGGCCCGAGCTCGCTCCCGCTTGGCTTCCTGAAGAGCCTTCTCCGCCCGGACGTTGGCTACACGCAAGCTGTCGTTCGTTCTACGCTGCAGATCGATGTACCACGCCGTTCCGGCCATTCCCAAGACGAGCACGGCAACGGCTGTCATGACGAGCGCGATCTGGCCTCGCCGTTCGACGCTGCGCGCGATGCGTACGAACTTCTGGGCATCTGCGCTCACCTTGACCCGCCCTTCGCCGAGCAGATCCCGCACGCGAGCCAGCTGGCGCTTGCGCCAGAGAAGAGAAGGATCTTGGCTGGCGTCCTGCCACTTGGTGGCAGCGCGTTCCAGCTCCTCCACGAGCTCGCGATCGTCGCGCGCGGAGGCGATCCACGGTAGGCTCATGACTGGCTCCAGCCCGGATTGTGTCCTTCGGGACCTGGTGTTTCGACCTTCGCCGCCACCGTGCGGCTCATGTACCGGGCTGGGGCCTTGCGGCCATGCAGGCATACAAGCAGCTTCGGGTCTGGCAGCGGGCGCACGCCCTGACGTTGGGCGTGTATCGGCTGGCCACCAGCTTCCCGGCCGATGAGCGCTTTGGCCTCTGCTCGCAGCTACGGCGGGCCGCTGTTTCCGTGCCCACCAACCTCGTGGAAGGCTCCAAGCGTCAGACCAACGCCGACTATGCCCGCTTCCTCAATATCGCCGAGGCGTCCCTGGCCGAGACGGAGTATCTGCTGCTTCTGGCCTTGGACCTCAGCTACTCGTCGAACGAAGCCCACCCACCCATCGCCGCAGAAATCGACGAGGTGGCTCGAATGCTCCACGCCCGTCGCACGAAGGTCGAGCAGGGCGATCCCTGACTCTCGACTCAAGGCTCTCGACTGTCGACGCGATGCCGTACCATCGGCCCATGCGAACCCTTCTGCTACGCGCTGCGGTGCTGGGCGCGCTGGGCATGGCGTGCGGAGCGCGGACAGAGCTCTCCGCGGAGCAGCACGACGGTGGCGGGGCGCCGGTCGCCAGCGGCGGCCTCGGGAGCGGCGGTGCAGCGACCGGGGGCGTGAACGGCTTCGCGGGCGGCATGGGTCAAGGAGGGGAGGGGAACGCTCCTCTGGGCGGCAGTGCAGCAGTCGGCGGGGCGGCAGGGATGCAACAAGGCGCACGCGGCGGCGTCGCGGCGGGCGAGGACGCAGGCGGCCGGGGAGGTGCCCTGGCGGGAGCAGGCGGAGCAGGCGTGCGGGCAGACGGTGGCGCCCCTCGGGGAGCAGGAGGAGCGCCGGCGAGCAGTGGCGCGCGCAACGGTGGCGAAACAGGCACGAGCCCTCGCGTCCCAGGGATCGTCGTCGCGCCTTCTGGACCGCTCGTGGTGACCGAGGCCGGGGCAGAGGTCACCGTGCGCGTCGTGCTCACCTCGGCGCTGACCCACCCCGCGACGATCGAGGTGTCGAGCAGCGATCCCACCGAGGGCGTGGTGCGCCCGGAACGGCTCGTGTTCGGGACGGACGACTGGGACCAGTGGCAGAGCTTCGTCATCCAGGGCGTGGACGACGGCGTGCCGGACTTGCCGCAGACGTTCCAGGTCGTGCTCGCACGCCTGGTGACCGACGATCCCGCCTACGCCCTTCTCAAGCCACCGGATCTCAGCGTCCAGAACTGGGAGATCTTCGAGGTGGTCGGTCCCGGCTCTGCGGCGTTCGGCGGGCGTCAGCTCTCGGGCAACGGTCGCTTCCTGGTGTACGAGACCCACGACGACGAGATCATGCTGCACGACCGCAGCGACCGCTCCACGCGGCGCGTCGACGATCCTGCGATCGAGGGCGCGTCGAACCCCAGGATCAGCGGTGACGGCAGGTACGTGGTGTACGACGCCGGCCCCGGCAGCTCGCGCAACGCCTATGTGTTCGATCGCCTGTTGGAGGAGACCCACGGTGTGAGCGTAACGGCATCGGGCGGCTTCGGCGTCGACCGCGACGCTCGTCCCATGCCCTCGTACGACGGTCGGTTCATCGCCTTCGTTTCGGACTCCCAGAACCTCTACCCGACCCCGCACTCGAGCCAGGGCGAGATCCTGCTGCGTGACACGAGCCTCGGCCTCAATACGCTCATCAGCGTGGCGAGCGACGGGGGCCTCGCCAACGACTACGCGACCCTGAGCTCGCTATCGGACGACGGGCGTTTCGTGGTGTTCCAGTCGGTGGCGACCAACATCGTTCCCGGCAAACCGCAACGTCGCCACGACGTGTACCTCCGCGATCTGCAGGCCCAGAGCACGGTGGTTGCCGGACGCTCGCTCGACGGGGGGTATCCGAATTCGTACGCTCTGCTTGGTGCCTTCTCCGGCAACGGGCAGGTCGTCACCTTCTCGAGCTTTGCCTCGGACATCGTGGACGGGGACGACGCCGACACCTTCGACGCGTTCGCATGGGATCGCTCGACCGACATGGTAGCGCGCATCAATCCCGTGCCGCTCGCCGACGACTCCCACTACGCGCTGACGGACGTATCGCGCGACGGCCGCTACATCGCCTTCAACTCGGCCGCCGCCGGCATGGTGACCGGGGACACCAACGGCACGAGCGACGTCTTCGTCCTCGACCGAACGCACGACAATCTCGTTCGCCGTAGCCACGGCCTGCACGGGGAAGAGCTCTCGCGCAACAGCGGTGGCGCCTCGCTCTCGGATGACGGCAAGATCGTGATGTTTTCCACCGACTCCCCCGAGATCACGGGCTCGACGGCGGCTGCGGGCTACGTGGTGGTGTCGGTCGTGCCGTAGGCCAGCAACGATGCGGCCGAAGAGCCGCTACCCGCCCTCCGGCGGGCACGTCTCGTCCGTACGGAACAGCGTCACTTCTTCCTTGTCGAGCGAGCGGCTGCCCTCGAGCAGCGTCAGGATATCGAACACCGACAGCTTGTAGCCCCATGTGGCGTAGAAGCCTGCCTGGCACTCGAGGCAAATCGGGTTCGGGGACTGATAGGCCGTGAACGACGCGCCCACCAGGTACGCCGTATGGATCCAGACAGCGGCCGAGCTGCGGAACAGGCCCAGCTCGAACCGTGGAAACGCGACGCCGAAATTGGCGGCGACCTGGCCGGCCGCCGCGGCGTACGGATCCTGGTCCCCCTGCTCGGGCGTCGTATGCGTGAGCGGACCGGAGCCGTTGAATTCTACGCCGTCATAGGAGAACCCGGCGTCGCCATCGTAGCTGAAGTGCGCCTCCACGGAGGCCGAGCCCTCGACAGGAACCGCGGCGTTGATGATGAACAGCGCCGCGATGTTCAGATTGAAGATCAGCGGCCCGACGGCGATGGGCATCACGAAGAGCGTCTTCGGGAACTGGTAGTTGAGCGCTTCGAGGCTGCTCGTGACGTCCAGCCGCGCGACGGCCTCGCCTCGAAGCTGGCCGACGCCGTAGTCCATCGTACGCACGCGGTGGTCGGCGAGCTTGAGCTTTCCGTGGGTCTTGAAGCGCTCCAGGGTCCCGTGCAGCGTGAAGCGAGCCGTGGTCTGGGCCGCAACGCCCTTGCTGATGGTGAACTCCACTTCGGCGTTGTCTTTGAGGAAACGCCACTGGATCTCGTAGTCGAACTGGCCGTCGCTGAACTTGAAGCTGTCCGGCGGGGGCTCGCCTTCGATCTTGTACGCCATCGCCGCCCCTTCGACGAGGACGGAGCGGACGGTCTCGGCATTGAACGGCACATCGGCGTCCCACGCGATGGTGCCCTCTTCCACCGCCTCGGCCAGCGAGACCTCGGCGGTCTCTATGATCACCACGTCGCCGTCCTGTTCGAGTCCCGTGATCCGTCCCATCCCCATGCGGTACACCACGAGGATGCGGTCGACGGCGAGATCGAGCTCGTCCGCGCTCTCGGCGTCCAGGGTGAAGACGCCCGTCTCTTCATCGTAGTCGAGCACAGCGTCGAGCTCGGATTCGTCCACCAGAACCGTGTCCGTACCCCATTGGACGTCGAAGGTCGTCTCGAGGCCGCTCCCGGCGCCAGCGGCAGCGCTGCCCGCAACACCGGCCGCTCCGGCCAGAGCAGGGCCCTCGCCAGCACGGTTGTCTCGACCCGCGACCCCACCTTCGCCGGGAGTGCCGCCCCGGTGAGAGCCCCCTGCTGCGAGCCACTCGCCCCCGGCGCCTGCTCGACCTGCGTGGTCTCGAGAACGGCCAGCGGCCGCAACCGACTCGCCAGCGGCTCCAGGCTGCCCTCCCTCGCCTGCTGAGCGCCCGCCCTCTGCAAGCATCTTGCCTCCGGCGCCTGCCCGCGTGCTCGAGGCGCCGGCCGAGCCGGCGGCCCCAAGGGGTTCGCTCTCAGTATCGTGCTTGCAGGCGGCGAGCAGAAGCACGCCCACCGTCATCATGACGCACAAGCGGCGGAGCTGATCCAGCACGACGGTCACCATGGTTCACCTTTCAAGCCGAGGGCCCAGGATACTCGGCGTTATGGCGTAGGATCGGAGTCTAACGCGCCGGCGGGCCTGGGTCGACTCTCGAGGTTTTCTGGCTGTCACGAAAAGGGGTGCGCCGCCTCAGGCACGCAGTTTCCGCCGCACCGTGGCTCGGTCGACACCGAGCACGCGGGCCGCGAACGCATGGTTTCCCCCACAGCGGGCAACCACCTGGGCGACGTACCAGGTCTCGACGGCGGCGAGCGGTGCCGAGCGCGCTCGCACGGCCTCTGGCAGCGCGCCCTCGGCGGGCGCAGCCTCTGCGGGCTCGGCGCTCGCGAGCAGGCCGGGAGCGATGCCGAGCAGCACGTTGCGCAGGCAGTTCTGCAGCTCACGGACGTTGCCCGGCCAGCGGTGCGTTCGGGCTTCCTGGCTCGTGAGGAACGCGCGCACCCGGCGCCACTCCGGCGCGTCCGCTGCGAGATAGCGTGCCGCAAAGCGTTCGCCGATCGGCAGGATGTCCTCGGGACGCTCACGCAGAGACGGCAATCGAATCACGTTGCCGGCGAGCCGTTCGTATAGATCGGCACGGAACGTACCGCTTCGTACCATGTCGCGCAGATCCTTGTGCGTCGCGGCGACGTAGCGCACGTCGGCGTCGTAGCTCGTGTCCGAGCCGAGGGGCGTCACGCGATCGGTCTCCATGACCCGAAGCAGCTTGCTCTGCGCCGTCAGGGGGAGATCACCCACTTCGTCGAGGAACAGGCAGCCGCAGGCCACGGACCGTACGTGCCCGACACGGTCCTTGCCCGCGCCGGTGAACGCGCCCCGCACGTGGCCGAAGAGCTCGCTCTCGATGAGCGTTTCCGGGATGGCGGCGATGTTCAACGCCGCGAACGGTGCCGGCCTCTCGTCGGCGGACAGCGTACCGAGCGCGATGGCGTGAGCGACGGCGTCCTTGCCGGAGCCCGTCTCGCCGCTCACCAGCACGTCGTGATCACGCACCACGCGCTCGAGGCGCAGCATCGCGGGCAGCGACGATCCGAAACTCGCGGCCCAGGCCGCCGCCTTGACCGCGCGAAGCAAGGTGGAATCGCCGGCGAGCATCTCGAGGGCGCGCTGACAACGCGTTGCAGCGCCAACCAGGCTCACCAGCTGCTCCCGGCGTACGCCGTACGCGTGAAGCTCGCGGTCGGCGACGTGCTGCTCGCAAAGTGCGGCGCGGACCGGCTCTGTCCGCAGCATGGCTCGCGCGAGGGCCGAGGCAACCGTGGCGTCGAGCGTCCGTGCGCGTGCTTCGGCCGTTCGGCTGCGCTCACGCGCGGTGCGACCACGTGCCTGCCGAAGCACCCGCGCGGCGGCGCTGTGCCATTGGCCAGCGGCGCCCACGAAGGGGTTCTCGATCACCGTGCGGACGCTGTCGGCGTATCGGGTCATGGCGTACTGCATCTTACAGCACATGATGTATTTTGCACCTGCATATATCGGCAACCATGCCCAGAGCGAGTCGCCGAGGCGCCGCGCGGCCGCGCGGATGCGCCGGGGCACGGAACTTGAACTGCCGGTGGGCATGAACTCGCTGCCCATCGCGTACTGGCTGTATCTTTCGGCGCTCGTGCTGGGCTCGGTGCTCGGCGCAGGGGCCCTGCTCGGCGGCGTCGAGGTCGACACCGACCTCGACGCCGACGTGGAGGCCGACCTCGACGCCGATGTGGACACCGACATCGAGGGGGACATGGATGAGGACG
>JAFGIS010000157.1 GCA_016929495.1 Polyangiaceae bacterium
ATCAACCGGCCTTCTCCATTCCCGGCCAGGCTTGATGGGATCCGCCTGGCGCCGGCAGGGGGATCCACGGGACGCCGGCATTGAAGCTCAGGCTCGGCGGCCAGCAGCGCGTTGACGGCTGACTCGTCGAGCCAGGTCTGGTTGCTCCCACTGCCCGAGAAGCCGGCCGAGATCAGGTCCTCCGCCAACAGGGCAATCTCGGTTCCAGACCTCCTCGGGCTCACGAGCTGCATGCGAGCCCTCAGCACGAGGACGATCGTCCGCGTCGTCGCGCAACTGGTTCGCACGACTCCGCAGCGCCTTGCAGGCCCCTGCAGCAACGGATCCAGGGCGCACTCCGCAACCCACGCTGCGAGGCCGGCGACTGCCGGATGGGTACGCCGCAGGCGGAGGACGCCTGCCGGCACCGGATCCGAAAACGTCACACGAAGCTCGCTCGCTGCGCCGATGCCCTCACGTGCCGCCTGCGGCAGGTCGGAAGCGCGCAAGAGCGCAGGAGAGCCGATGAGCGGCGTCCCCCGAGCGCGCATGGTGTCGCGCACGAATCGCTCTACGACCGCGTCGTCGCCCAAGGACACCCGGGTCTCCTCGAGCTCGCGGCGAACTTCGTCGATCTTGATCGCGTGCTGCGCGAACAGCGCGCGAGATTTCTTTTCTCGCTCCGCGGCGCTCTGCCACTCGACGTCGAGCTGATTCTTCTGCGTCGTTGTGAACAGTGACAGCTGCTTGTTGGTCGCCCCTTTGCGCAGCAGTCCGCCTTCGAACAGGGCCTCCATCAGCGCATCGGTGTCAGTCGGAACCGGAACCGAGATGCCTAGCTGCTGGTGGATGGCGTTGTGCTTGCGCAGGATTACCTCGAGCACCAAGCCATCGACCGGGTTGTCCTTCCCGAAGAAAGTCAGCGCCTTCACCTGCGTTTTTGGCTGACCGAAGCGATCGACCCTCCCTTCTCGCTGCTCGTGCCGGGTGGGGTTCCACGAAAGGTCGTAGTGGAACACGGCATCGAACATGATGTGCTCGGTCTCGGGGTCCTTCAGGTTGATCCCTTCCGACAAGCAGTCGGTGCACACGAGGACGCGTCTCGTCTTGACAGCCAACGCCTTGATGCGCAGGGCTCGATCCTCGGGGGGCAAGAGTCCGGTGATCCGTTCGACATGCACATCCTTGCCGAGCTTCTTCTCCAAGACGTCGGCGAAGTAGTCGACGGTCGGTATGAAGCGGCAGAAGACGATGGGCTGATGGCCATCGGCTACAAGCTTGGCGACCAGCTCCGCGGCGCGCTGAGCCTTCTTGTCGTCCTTCCCTTCCAGGCCCTCTGCCTCACGCGCGAAGTCGAGCAAGCGGCGATGCTCCGGATGTGTCGGCTCAGCCTCCACCTGGCTCCCGGGCACTACGTCTGTGCCCTCATCCGACTCGTCACCCTGGTCGAGCACGCTCTGGCGTCCGAGCGCGTCTGCTTCGGCCTCGCTAGCTGCATCCGCATTCTTCGCACGGGACCGAAGAGTCTCCGCTGCCGCCCGGGGGCTCGATGAGATCGAGCGCAGTAGCGCGAGCGTCGACCACCACTGCACACGCTGCCGGCGCTTGTCCAGGGTCGGATCGGCAACCCGCTCTCGACACCAGCCGAGAACTTTCTCCAGGAAGGACCGATACGCAGGAGAGAACTCGTACGACTCCTCACCAACCAACCGATCAGGGAAAGGCGTATCTGCGTCGAGATAGACTCGCAGATCCCCTCTCCGCCGCTGCACCATGTGCCTGGCAAGACGCTCACGCCATGGACGGTTCTCATCGCCGCTCAGATCAAGAGGCAGCTCCACGAGGCCCGGGTCCAGCAGTCCGAGGAGCGAGCGGAAGTTCTCTTCGTTGCCGCTGTGGGGCGTGGCGGTCACGAGTACAAGGTGCCGCTCCTTTTTCTGCGACAACGTGCGCAGGAGCGCGTGCCTTTGCTGCTGGGCGCGAGCGCCGCTGACCGCGGCGCAACCGTGCGCCTCATCGACGATCACGAAGTCTGGACAAGCCCTGAGGAATTCCGCCCGTCGGTGTTCCGACTTGATGAAGTCCATCGACACGACCGCGAACGGGTGCCTGTCAAAGAGCGACTCATGGCCGAGATGGCGCTCGAGCCTTGCGGCTGTTCCAGCAAGAACCGGCACCGCTTCGATGTTGAACTGGTCTCGCATGGCGGTGACCCAGCCGTCCGCCAGGTGCGGAGGGCACAGCACCGCGATGCGGTCGATTTCTCCGCGGTCAAGCAACTCCCGTGCGATGAGCAAGGCTTCGACGGTCTTTCCGATACCGACGTCGTCGCCAACAAGGATCCGCACCGGATCCTGCCGTAGCGCCATCAGCAGTGGCACGAGCTGATACGGCCGGGGCTCGATCCCGAGTCCTGCGAAGCTCCGGAAAGGGCCTGCGCCGGAGCGAAAACCCAGGCGAAGGGCATCTCGAAGCATGGACAGGTCGCGTGCGTTGCCCAGCTCCTTCGCCGGGTCAGGCGGGGAGAACCGGGCAGTCTCCACCGGTTCGATGGGCAGGTAGATGCCGGTGATCTCGTCGTCTGTGCCGCCGAGCGGTCTCAGCCAGAGGACGCTGTCCTCCCGCGCGGACTCCGGTAGGACGACCCACTCGCGGCCTCGCGCTCGAACCAGCGAGCCAACCGAGAAGCTCAAGTCACTCCTCCCGACCAGCCCGTGCCGAAGACGCTCGGGTATCGCTTCACCAGGGCTAGCCAGTCCGCCGCGTGGTGGAACCGCACGACAAGCGGGTAGCCCGCGTCAAGGAGTGACTCCTCCTGGGCAGAGTCCTGCGTGCGCCGCTCGTCGGTATCGTGGTGCGGTCCGTCGACGAACACGACGACTTGCTGATCGCGATAGTAGAAGTCCGCCTGAATTCTGAGCTTTTCGAACCGGTGCTGAGCGTCAGATGGAAGATTCCAGCCGCCGCCAGCGAGGAACTGCACCCACCTGCGTTCCAGATCCGATTGGCAGAGCCGAAGGATGCGAGTGACGTGTTCTTCACGCGTCATTGCGCGCGGCGACGTCTCGACTCGGCCATCACGCCAAGTGAGCAGGATGTCGCGAATGGCGTGCCGATCGAGAATCCGGTGATCGCGCTGGTTGTAGTAGGAGAGCAGGCAGTCGTAGCAGGCTGCCTCGCAGTCCTCCTTGGAGTGGGGTGCGCGCTTGAGGTCCTCCCCCGTATCTGGATCGAAGTGGCACCGCTCGAGGGCAAGGCGAGCCAGCAGAGGAAGCACGTTCGGCTCGGACACCACTCGCCCGAGCACGCCCGCACCGCCCTCGGAAGCCTCGTAAAAGAGGAGCAGCTTGCGGTCGACGTCCGTCGGAAGCGGCTCAGCCGCAAGCTCGTTGTCTTCAAGCTGGAAGTGGGTCTGGACGGCAACCTTGATAGCAGCCTGAAGGGAAGCCATAACACGCGGGTCCGTCGAGGCTTCGCACCGAACCAGAAGGCAGTTGCGCCGGTCCTCGACGTACGGCACGACTCGGCTCTGCTTGGCGCCCCGGGGGGCCTCTGGGTTCTCTTCAGCGGTGGGCTCGGTGGCCTGATTGCGCGCCCATACTCCCGTCTCCTCGTCCAGCAGATAGCCGGGGGGAGCGCCTTCGGCGCGTCGTCGCCAACCGAGATTGATCCGCCAGAGGGTCGCCGCGTTTCCGTACTCGAGCTCCGCCAGCAGGTCCGCGCCTGACGTCGTCAGCCTGGCAAGGCGCTTGTCGACCGTCCCATGGCGCTCGGCGAACCGAACCCCCGTTCGGATCTGGTATCCCAGGCGCATCCGCTCCTCTTCGTCTGAGTTGATACGGTCGCGGCGCCTCGCCACTACGTTCCTCATGGGGAACAGGTTGTCGAGCGCCTGCGGAAGTCGGGCCTGGCAACGCTCGCAGAGGTCGGGATTTCGAGTGTCGTCGATGGGGTGTAGGTAGCCACAAGCCTCGCACTGGACCGCGGCGCGCGTCAGACTGAAGTCCTCGCCCTCGACGGGCAACATGGCCTTGGTGATTACGAAGCGCGACCCCTCGTGGTAGACGATGCCGCGCGGGCCGAACTCGGAGATCGCGAGGAAGCGCGGTCGCTGGAGGTACTCATCCCTTCCGGTCCGGCGGCGACGGCCCGGCAACCAAGCTGACAAGGGAAGCCGAGGGAAATTGTACCCAGGGAGAAAGCCCTCGCTGGCGAAATAGCGGTAGCTGTAGAAGTCGCTCTGCTGGTCGGAGCCGTCGGCTGCCAAGAGAAGCTTCTGCTGCGACTCGGCCTCGGCGCGGAGGCGCTTCGCGCGCTCGCGGTCCTCCGGCGTCCTCGACGCGTCGATTGCCACTGCCCCTTGCCGCTTGCTCGTGGTGTAAGCTCCGCGATAGAGCGTACGCCACCGCTCGCAGGCCCTCTCAAAGCTGTTCGGGAGCTCGTCGAGAACCCGGCTCAACCACTGATCGGCGCTCCCGTCCCCATTCAAGAGGAGCTCGATGGCAGCACCCATGGAGGAGAGTGCTCGTCGCCGCGCCGTCGCCCGCGCCAACGGGTTCTCGAGTGCTGCCTTCACGAATGGACGAAGCGCAAGCGTAGGCGGGTCGCCATCGACGTCTAGCAGCTGCGCCAGGGAATTGTGCAAGTCAAGCTGTGCGGCGGCAAGCCACACCGCATGAACGTGAGCCTTGAGGAGATCCTCGTTTGCGAGGTCGAGCCGTGGGGTACTGACGCTGCCCCCAACCATCTTCTCGGGACGCTTGAAGAAGTACTGGTCGTGAGGACTGTATGCAGAGCAGTAAGTGTAGACGAACGCGGGTTGTCCCGACCGTCCCGCCCGTCCACTCCGTTGTGCGTAGTTCGCCGGGGTGGGCGGAACGTTGCGCATGTTGACAACGTTCAGCTGGGAGATGTCGACGCCGAGCTCCATAGTCGGCGAGCAGTAGAGAATCGGGAGCCGGCCCGACCGGAATTGTTCTTCTCTTTGCTCTCGGAGCTCGCCCGGAACCTGAGCGGTGTGCTCCCGCGCCTCCAGGGTGCGGATGTCGGCAATCTCGGACCGGTAGAAGTCGACGAAGAACGGGTTGGTTCGCAGTCCCTCATCTGGCGCATGAGGCACCCGGACCGGATCGTGGAAGGCCCGCGTCCCCGGGGCCGCACGCCACACCATCATTCCGGCACTCAGCTGGTACCCCGGCACGTCCTCCTTGTCTCTTGCGGGCACGATCTTCACGAGCAGGCCAGCGATCTCGCAAAGCACTCGAAACAGGTCGCGAATGATGGTCTCGCTCTCGGCACGGGAGATCGGCCCGGGAGCGTCCGGGAACGTCGTTCGTCGCCGCAGGAACATGCCGAAGCCGCCTCGGGGCGAGACAAACACGCCACGGTCTCGTGACTTGTCGGTGGGCAGCTTCCCCCGCGGCCACGCGATGCAACTTCGCTCGAACGTTTCGTTCTCATCCAGGCACCAGGACTCGTTCAAGTGCTGGTGGGAGAGGGAGACGACGGCGTCCTGCTCCTGCTGCTCGAGCACCGGTGTTCGCAGTGCGAGCTCGCGCCTGAGGTGATCGAGAAGAACCCTCGAAACGCGCTCACGTGGCCCGGGGCCTGCGGTGCGCAGGACTTCGTGGGTGTCCTTCCACGAGTCCGGGTCGACGCACACCTCACCAAGGGACAGGTAGTCGATGTCGAGGAGTCCACATTGCTCGAGGTTGGGTGAGGACAACCTCCAACCGCGTTTCAGGTCTCGGTAGAGGTAGTATTCCAGCACGCGACGGAGCGCGCGGTCTGCCTCCTCCTTCGCCGCGAACTTGACGCCTGGGTTGAGGGCATACACAGCCACTGGTAGCGCCAGGGCATCAAAGACGCGGTTGACGAGCGTGTCTTGGCGTAGACCCGCCGCGCCAGCCGCATCAACAGCACGACGCAACGCCGAGCGGAGCAGGACGACCTCGACGAAGTCGTTGAAATGCCCAGCCTGCAGCGAGGCGTCCTGACGGTTATCCGTAAACGAAAGGAGTTTGCGCGCCCGCGGTTCGAGCGTGTCGTCGCGTTGAAGCTCGCGAACACCGGTCAAGGTGAGGAGGGTCGTCGCGCTGCTGCGACCCTCCGTGCCAAGAGTGGCCAGCTTCCCGTAGTCGGATCGTTGGTAGGCGTCATACTCGACCCGGCACTGCATGCAAAACAGGAAGGGCGCTTGGATGAACCAGGCCCGCAGCCCGCCGTTCCCTTCAACACCATCCGGTCTCACCCAGACTGGGCGAGGCAGGCGCTCGACGCGGTTCTTGACCACCCGCCGCGTCCCGTTGTCCCGATGCTCAATCCAACTCTCGGGCAGACGCTCAAACTGCTCGTTCGGATCCTCCGGCCACGGTGACGTCGACGAGAGGTAGAGATAGCCGCCATCGACGTCCTCTTCGTCCGGACGCTCGGCAAGCTCGCGCGGCTCGAACGCCGGTGTGCCACCCTTGGGCTGGACACGCTTGACGACGTAGTACTCCTGCCCGCACTCGCGACAAAAGGCGACAGGTAGCAGCACCTTGGAACGCTCCGAACCGGGAACGAAGGCCTGTCCGTGGAGCGTGATGTGTCGCTCCTGCTCCAGCTCTGGAGACGCGTACACGCGCTCCCCTTTCGAGATGAACTGGTGGAGTCGAAAAGCAAATACCGGCCGGTTGTGTTCGTCACGAACACGATAGCCGGCCAGTAGTACGTCCCGAATCGCCGATTCGCAGCGAGACTCATCGACACCGGTACGAGTGGAGAGGAGACGAGCCACCCCCTCTGGGCCAGAGAGCGGTCGCGGCTTGGACCGGACGAGGCGCTGTGTTCCAGGCTCTGTGTGCAGTCCGACCGTCGTCTCCACCCAGCGAGCGAGCGGGTCCGCGAGGAACGGAGCGCGGGTTTCGGCCGGAGTACCCGAGAGAACTCGCTCTCCTAGCTGGGCCGTTTCAGCGGCTTCGTCCGAAGTGCCCTCGACAGTGACTCGACATAGGGTTTCGCCGATGACGTCATCGGGATCGAGAGGGGTTCCGAAGATCTGAGTTGCAACGCTGGCAACTTCCTCTTGCTGCCCTCGCCACGAGGCGCTGCCGCTGAGCGTGGCGGAAGTCCCGATGTTCTGCAGGGCGCGTGCCTCGCAAGCTTCGCGTACTCTCCGGATCAGCATTGCCACGTCGGCACCCTGCCGGCCGCGATACGTGTGAAGCTCATCGAAGACCAGGAACCGGAGTCCGCGCGCGGCCTCGACCAGGCGCCGCTCGTTGGGCCTCGTGAGGACAAGCTCGAGCATGACGTAGTTGGTCAGCAGGATGTCTGGCGGGTTCTCGACGATCGCCTTGCGGTCGTCCTCCCTCTCCTGCCCCGTGTAGCGCTGGAAGGTGACGGGCGGCTTGCCGGACGGAAATCCGTGGCAAAGGAACTTCTCAAGCTCGCCCATCTGGCTGTTGGCCAGAGCGTTCATGGGATAGACGATGATCGCTTGAATGCCCTTGCCAGGCCCGTTGCGGAGGACATGATCAACGATGGGGACGATATACGCGAGGCTCTTGCCAGAACCCGTTCCAGTCGTGAGCACGTAGCTGCGCCCCGCCCGTGCAGCGCGGATGCCTTCGACTTGGTGCTGGTGAAACCGCAGGGGACCGCGGTCGGTTGTCGGAGTGGGCTTGTCCCGAAAGATGTCCCGGCAGAGGGGATGTAGCTCACCGCTCGCCACCAGTTGGTCAAGGGTGTCGCCCGGCTCGAAGGCGGGATTGAGTTGGAGCAGAGGCTGTGGCCACAGAACGCCGGAACGAATCTCCGCATCAACGTAGTCGTGAATGCGGTCGTCACGAATGGTCACGAAGCTGCCAACGTACTCCGCGTACTCATTGACGACGTTGTCTCGCAGGTCGAAGACGTCCATGGTTACTGCGCTCCTCGCGTTGCGAGGTCCTGTACGGTCGTGCTCATCATGGTCACCGCCCCGGGATCTCGTCAGATTCCTCGCTGCCGGCCCCGCCGGCATGAGCCCACTCGTCGATCTCCAAGAGCTTGGACTTGCAGAGCCTGACCACCCGGTGAGGAGGGAGAGCCCTGGGTTTCGATCCAACTGTAGACCGAGTCCTTCACCACCTCGAGGTGATTGGCAATGTCGTCAATGGAAGCCCACGGCTCCGTCAGTGGCTCCGCCTCGTTGGACGAAGGGTTTCGGGCCATTGGGGCACGGTACATGAGCGTGGCTCTGCGAACAATAGCCGAACAGGCCCGGCTAGAATCGGTGACCAGAGGGCCTAACGGCAGGCCGCCAATCCCGTCTGAGCGCTGCCTTGCGGCGCCGCTGCTCGAGCCAGAGCATGACCCCGTCGCGAAGGTCCCGCGCGCTCCCGGGCTCAGCGCCATCAACCGCCTCAGGGTCGGGCACGGCAGACCGCGAAACGGGCGTCGACCAGCTGCGTGCCCAGCTCTGTCTCAGCACCTCCCTGCACGTCGCGTTCGCAACTTCGACAAGCTGAAGATCACTCGCCTTTCCGCTACTGTTCTCCTGACGTTGTGTTCTCTTCCGTGGGTGCGTGGGGAACCGGACACTCCCCACAGGCCAGCCTCTGGTTCGCGGAGACCCGGTCGCGAACCGCTGCTCGATGGGCTGCCCGAATGCGTTCCTTAAGATCTTGGGCCCCGCCCCGGAACACCTCGTCGGGCGTCCGACCGCCCAAGGCGGCATGAGGCATCACCTCGTTGTGCTGCTGCACGTAGAAAGCCACCAGTCGCTCGACAGCGGCGAGGGTATCGAGTCGGTTGAGGAAGAGCCAGCCGTGTTTCAGGCTTCTCCACCATGCCTCGATCATCGAGTTCGACCAGGCGATCTCGACCTGCGCGAGGACTCGGCTGGTCCCGGTCTCGGTCAGCGCGGCGTCGACCGCCGCGTTGACGTTCTCTACTCCGGAATCGGCCAGAAGGGTGACAGCGGACGCTCCGCTCTGGAGAACCACCTGGACGGCTTGGTGCAGCAGCGATGCCGTGCGTGAGGTCTCGAGTGCTGGACTGATACGCCATGCCAGGATCCGGCGGGAGAAGTTGTCCATGATGGCCTGGAGATACGCCCGCGACCCATCGAGCAGCCGTATGATCGTGACATCGACGTGCAGGATCTCGCCGACCCCGCGTGCCCGAATGCCCGTCTTGGACGGCCTCGGGTGGACCCTCTTCCTTGGTCTGCGCCA
>JAFGIS010000158.1 GCA_016929495.1 Polyangiaceae bacterium
CTGGCATGCCGAGAACGGCGTCTGGGAAGTCGGAACGCCCACCACGGGGCCAGCGGACTGCTATGCGGGCGACTCTTGCGCTGGCACCATACTCGGAGGGGACTACCCGTCGGGTACGGACTCTCGGCTGGTTTCCCCAACGGTTGCGCTGCCCGAGGCCGGCACCGGCGGGGAGCTACAAGTCAGGTTCTGGAACTGGTTCCAGCACGGCAGCTACTCCAGCGGTTCGGTTCAGGTCTCGACCTGGGATGCCGAGACCAGCGCGTGGTCTGCCTGGACCACCATAGGAACCGCCGTATCGGGCGCTTCCGCCGCGTGGACGCAGAAAGCGGTCGATATCACGGCCTACTCGGGCAAGAAGGTGAGAATCGGGTTCTTGCACGACGTCGGAAACCCGGGGCCAGGCTGGTTCATCGATGCAGTGCAGATCATGGCGCTGTGAGGCTCGAACGGCGTTTCGATGATCCCTCAGCGTCGACACCATGCACCACGGCGCGGAGCATGTTCCTTCCAGAGCCTGAGAAGAGCTCGACGCCCGTCGGCTCAGTACGCCCGGCAGGACTCGAACCTGCGACCAGTGGGTTAGAAACCCACTGCTCTATCCAGCTGAGCTACGGGCGCAAGCGTGGGGCCTCGGGCCCCGGCAACGGCGCATGAGCATAGCTCGAGTTGGCCACAGCAGCTGCTGGAATCCAGTGCCGCACGAACCGGTGTTGCGACCTAAGCGGAATCTTTTGCCAGGAAGTAGATCGCGGCTCAGCGCAGTTTGTGCTTAGCTCGCTGGCCGGATAAGCTAGCCGGGTGCAGGGGCTCGAGCACGATGGCTTCAAGACGTGGCAGCAAGGACAGTAGTCGGTCCACCACCGGTAGGCGGCGAAAGGGGCGCCCGCCAAAACACCAGGCCAAACCGTCGGCGCCCGATGCCGCGGCCACCGAAGCCCCCAAGGCGCCCCCGCAGGCCAAAGCCGAGTCTCCTGATAGAGCTGCCGTCTCTGGGCTGGGTGCCCCGCTAGCCAGCGCTGCTCCGGTTGCACCGGTACCGGTCGTCGCTCGCGCGGTTTCGCGCCCCAGCAACGACTCGTACCCGCCTCCGGTGAGTATCCCTCCCACCAGGCTCACCGAAGAGATCGACGGCGAATGGGGAGATGAGGACGACGAGGACGACGATAAGCAGGAACAAGGCACCCCTACCGAAGCTGTGCTCGCAGCCGAGCCCCCGGCGACGCGTTCGCGCCCAGCCGCGGCGCCTACCTTGCCGGTCAGCGACTCTCCACCGAGGCCAGCGCTCTCCACCGAGCCAGCGGTCTCGCCGTCGCAGCCCGCCGCGGCTCGGACCACGACGGCTCTCTCTGCTTCACGCCCGGACTCGGGTGAGCCACCACAGCCAACCGGGAGCCCCGAGCCCACGGCTCCGGCCATAACGCCAGAACCTCCCACAGCGACGGCCGCAACAACGACGGCCGGCACCTCCGCATCCAGTTCCCCTTCCTCGCCGCCAGATCCGGGCGCGACCGCCGCGACCAGCCGGGCTGGTACAGCGCCCCAGGAGGCAAAGCCCGAGTCGATGCCGGTGGCGAGCGTCGGCACATCCGGCGCGCAGGTGCCGGCAGTCCCGGAACACGCGCCGACCAACGCAGCCCAGGACACGTCTCGTGTCGAGCCCGTGCGCTCCCCGAGCTCACCGTCGCCTGCGACATCCATCGCCGCGCCGGCCGTACCGGGCACGCGCCGCTGGGTCACACGCAGGAACCTCTGGATCGCGGCAGTCGCGGTTCTGGTCACCATCGCCCTCCTTGCGTGGGCAGCCCGCGGCCCAACGACACAGCAGATGCAGCTCCAGGCCGAGCCAGACTCGCCTCAGCCGGCAGCGCGACCCGCCCCCGCCGAACCTGCACCGGGCGCTCCGCAGGCACAGCCACCCCAACCCGCAGCCGAACCGCCACAGCCGAACTCACTGGAAGAACAGGCCGCCCCTGACTCCAGTCAGGACCAGGACAAGCCGGAAAGCGAGCCGGCCGCCCCAGAACCAACCACGGTCACGCTGAGCACGCTTCCCGCAGGGACCAGAGTGTACCGGGGCGGGCAATCGGAAGGCACGACTCCCCTGACCTACGGAGTCAACACGGGCGAGCGCATTGTGCTGCGGCTGGTCCAAGAGGGGTACGTCACTCAGAGTGTGGTGCTGGACGGCAGCCGCACCCAGGTGCGGGTCGTCATGGTGAAGGCGGGCGGCACCTCGACCGGTGCCCAGGAAGGCATTCGGTAACGAGGACCAAACCATCGGCGAATGGACGGACCGACCGAGCGGGACGAGCGCTGCGCCCAGCACTGTGCCCGAGAACGTGCCAGAAGTGCGCCTGATTCGGGTTTGAGTCCGGCGGCCTGTCCGTCCTTCGCGCGCTGGACGTCGACCAGGGCACGAGCTAGCTTCAACAGGCTGTTTTGCTTGATGCGAGCTAGCCAGCCGCAGGAGCTCCTGATGAGTCAATCCAAGCGCGTTGTTCCTGGATGGGGCGCGGCCATCGTTTTCATGCTTGTCCTGGTGCTTCAGTGCTTCGCCAGCTGCTCCCCGAAAACGGGGAAGGCCGATCTCGATGGGCTCGGGCAGTCCGGAAATGGGACCGGAGGCAATCCGGAACGCGGGCAAGCAGGGCAGCCGAACGACAACGGCGGGAGCGGCATGGATCGCAGCGCGCAGGGCGGCGCAAACACGGCCGGCATGACGACCGGAGGCGTTCTCGAGCCGCCGCCTCCGCCAAAGGCCTTGGCCGGCCTGAAGAGCATCGAGCTCACGCCGCTGCCCCCGGATCCGATGCTCATCGACTTCCCCACGCCCGCCATCCACCTGTTCCAGGCAATTGGCGCTTTCAAGGATGGCTCGAAGCAAGACATCAGCCTGGACGTCGTCTGGAGCGTCGAGGCACCCGAAGGTGCCCCCATCAGCGTGAGCTACGGACGGTTGACCGTTGGCGCCCCCGGCGAGTTCACCGTCACCGTCACGAACGGGAAGGTGTCCGAGAGCGTCACGGTCAACGCTCGCGTCCAAGGAGAGTACAATCCGGAAGACCTGACGGCGGATGTCCTCAGCGAGCTGAACGACGGCAAACCAGCAGCCACGACCGAAATCTACTACCCGCTTCCGGGCTCTCTATTTCCGGCCGGCTTCCCGATGCCGGAGTTCCAGGTTGCTGGCGATGCTTCTTCGGTCTGGATGATTGCGTTCGAGTCGCCGGACGTCGACCTACGCATCTATGGCAAGTGCTCGGCTGCCGGCGACGCGTGCGGCGCCCGGCCGAGAGACGACGTGGTCTCGCTTCTGGCCGGACCGAGCGAGGCCGGAGATCTGATCACGACCATCCGCGTGCTCAGCGACTCGGAGCTCACCGAGGCCACGCTCGACGTGAGCTGGACCTTCGCCGAGCTCACAGGCGCACTCTACTACTGGCGCAGCCAGGGCAGAAACGCGGAAAACGTGGCCCACCTCACGGAGATCGCCCGGCTCAACCTGAGCGCCGTGTCCGCGCAGGCGGAGGTCGTGTTCGGTTCGCCTGCGGACACCGCCAAGTATCCTCTCGCGGGCAATCCCTGGAACGATTGCGCAGAACCCTGCGAGGGCAGAACCAAACCCTGCGTGGGCTGTCATGCCATCTCGCGCGATGGCAGCAAACTCGGCGTGGGCCTGGGCGGCAGCAACCCCGCCGCCTTCTTGCTGCTCGACATCGCCACACGCGACGTCATCGCCGACCACAGCACGCCCTGCAGCCAGGACAAGGATGGAACCGGGGCATGCGTCACCGGGTTCGCTCAGTTCACGGCGTTCAGCCCGGATGGCGAGCGCATGGTCAACACGAACGACGGCAAGATGATCCTGCGGACTGCCGACGCCGCCACCGACGACATCAAGACCCTGGACTTCGGCGGCGACGTGGCAGACAGCTCCATCAGCATGCCTTCCTGGCGCGGCGGCAAGTTCGCGTTCGTGGGCTACACGGAGCAAGGTACGGGTCACAACAGCGACTTGGTCCCAGGCGGGCAGATCTACATCGCCGAGGCCGATGAACACGACATCGACACGGGCAGCGCCCGGCTGCTCGTGTCACGACAATCCGGCCATTCTCTGTTCTTTCCGTCCGTGTCCAGCGACGGCAAGTGGGTCGTCTTCGCGCGCTCGGACTGCAACGGCACGGCGACCGGAAAGGACTACGGCACTGAGGCCTGCGATGGCTACGACGACGTGAGCGCCGAGGTGTTCATCGTGCCTGCCGCCGGCGGGACACCCATGCGGCTGGGCCATGCGAACGGCACAGGGGAGCTCACCAATTCCTGGCCGGTTTTCAGCCCGATGCCGAAAGCCGAGCTGGGCGACAAGTCCCTGTACTGGGTCGCGTTTTCGTCGCGGCGCCCCTACGGACGGCGTCTGCCGAACGCCGACCCGCTCGACGTCGACAAGTCGAAGCCGCAGCTCTGGGCCACCGCCGTCTTGGTCGACCCCAGCGCCAAGTCAATCGACGAGGATCCGAGCACACCGCCCATCTGGTTCCCGAACCAGAACATCGACTTCGACACGCCGTATGGCAATCACGTGCCCCAGTGGGTGACGCGAGCCGTGCCCATGGCGCAGTAGGCAACGCGACAGGAGAACACGATGCACGCTCTGAAAACGGAAGCTTGCTGGACCGTCGCCAGTGTAGCCATCTGCGCGGTTCTCTCCGCGTCGGCCTGCGTCGCTGGCGCCAAGCAAGAGGCGCCCATCCGCCCCGGCGCCGCAGGGGACACGTCGAGCTCCGACGATGCAGCCAGCAAAAAAAACAGACTCGCGGACAGCGGCGCCGAAGACACCTCGGGCTTCAATCGCCAGGACGGCGGCTGTGGCGGTGAAGAAAGGAAGGCCGAAACGCGCCTCATCAACATCATGCTCGTCGTCGACCGCTCGAGCAGCATGAACACGGACGCGGGCAGCGGCTCGCGCTGGTGGATCCTGCAGCAGGCTCTGAAGGATGCGCTCTCGGATATCTCGGCACGCGTTCCGCTCGGTCTCACGCTGTTTCCCTCGGTGGGCTCCGGGTGTGAGGTGGCTCGCGGCTCTGACGCCATCGACGTACCCATCGAGCTCGGAACGCTGTCCACCATCCTGGACACTCTGTCCGACAACCCACCGACCGAGACGAACGGCGGAACGCCCACGACCGCCGCGCTCGAACGCGTGCTTGCCTACTACACCACCGGCGCGGGCGCCAGACTGGAAGGCGAGAAGCTCGTGATGCTCGCCACCGATGGCGGGCCCATCACCTGCGACGAGCGCTTCGCTCACGAGGACTGGACGGGTCCCGGCTGTCCAGAAGAGAAGTGCGTACGCAACTGGGAAAGTGACTGCCCGTTCGGGAACTGCTGTGAAGACAACGGACTGAGCTGCCTCGACGAGGGGACGGCGAGCGTCGTCCTGGAGCTGGCCGAGGTCGGCATTCCGACGTTCGTCATCGGCATCACGAGCACCGAGTACGAGAACACCTACGGTACTCAGATGCTCGAGGCCGTCCTCGACGATTTCGCGGTACGCGGTGCAACCGCCCGCGTCACCACGCCGGACGACCCATACTCCTACTATCGCGCGACCGATCAGGGTGGCCTCGATGAGCTGAGCCACGTCTTCAAGTCCATTGCCGGCAAGCTCGTCACCGAATGCGTGCTCGAACTGGTCGAGCCGCCTCCCGACCCGGCCCTCGTGAACCTCTACGTCGACGGCTCGCCGATTCCGAAGTACGGTGCCGACGGCAAAAAGAACGAAAAGGATGGCTGGACGCTCGACCCCGACTCGGGGTCCGCCGAGCGCCTCGTCATCCAGGGCGAGGACTGTGACGTCGTGAAGAAGGGCGTGGAGTCGATTGAAGTCCGCTACGGTTGTCCTACGGTCATTCTGCTGTGACCCGCGCCCGCACGCTTGCCGCTTGCTGCCCCCGCTTGCAGAGGCACCGTCCCCGCGGTAGACCCTTCGCGTCTACGAGGTGGACGATGGTCAGCCATAGAGGTTGGTATTGGGGCGTGCCGCTGCTCGGAGCCGGACTGATCCTGTCGCGTGGTGGCGGACAGACGGGTGAATCGCCCGGGAGGAACACCGATGCGGATCCCCAGCACGGAAGCACGACGGGGGACGCAACTGCGACCGTACCCGTTCACGCCTGTCGGCCGCAATGACGTCGCGCGATCCGCCTCGGGAGCTGCGTTGCGCCTGCGGTCCGGTGCTCACGTAGCCACCTACGCTCTGCTCCGGTCTTCAGCGCGCCTTGCTCGCGAGGCGGCTTGCGCGACGGGCTTTCTGGTGCCGTGAACGCGTACACTGCAACCGGCTGCCAGTCCGGCCATGCCGAGTCGAGGGGAGGCAGCTCGTCGGGAGACGATGCGACCGGTGGCGCTTCGAGCAACGACTCGAACACGGCGAGCTCCTATCCCATCGATCCGGACGCGCTCGTCGGCTGCCGCGCCCCACACGAACCAGGATGCCAGCACTGCTGCGAAAGCGACCGCACGCAGGCCGTCTGCTGCTTTCGCGATTCCATCTTGAGCGAGGTCGACTGGGACATGTTCGGCAGCGAAGACGGACCGTGCCCCGACGGCTGTCCGCTGTGCACCCAGTGTGACGTCTACTCGGAGAAGCAACTCGATTCTGTGACAAGAAGCCGATGGCTCGAATGCGACTGCGCCCGCATCGGCGTCGGACTGGACCCGTGCTTCGGCGGGGACAGCTGCGAATGCGACTGCAGCATCCACGAGGCAGCGACGAGAGCCTGCCCCATAACGCCCGCGGAGCCGTGACGTGCGCCGTGCTCACGGGGCCTGGACGGAACCCAGACTCCCCTCGATGAACGTCCGAACGTCCTCGTAGAGCTCGGCCGGGCTCGAGACTGAGACCATGTGCCCACAATCTCTGTAGGTCGGGAAACGAATCACCCGTGTCTCTCCGGAGTCCACGCCGGGCATCTGTCCGTACGTGACGGTGATCCAACCAGAGCGCGCGACGCCGTCTCGGGTGGCCAGATCCACCGTGACGTCGGTCACTATCGGGGGGGTCGTCCCGTCCACGTACCAACGAAGGACGTCCGGAATGCCGTCGGATATCACAACGGCGTCGAGTTCGGCGCGGGTGATGAGCGTGTTCACGTAGCGAAGGTTCTCGAGGAAGAACATACCGTCGAGTGCAGTACGGTCGGCCCGTATCTGTGCCCCGTAGAAGTTGCTCAGCGCGGAGTTCATGCCGGTGAAGTAGCTGTCGTACGGCGGGATCTCCCCGAGCAGACCCGTCCACTCGCGAGGCGCGTCCGTCAGGTCATCCTCCGAAAACAGCCTGAACGCGCCGATTCGGTCCGCTGCGGACAATCCCGACACGCTGTCGGGTGCCACGCCCACGAGCGACGAGAAGCCTGTCGGCGTGAGCAGAGCTTGGCGTGCCGCAATCTCGAGCCCGTCGGTCCAGTCCGCTGGCATGCCCCAATGGTGTGGATCGCGACCCTCTGGTCGACAGTCGAGACCTTGCTCCTGTGCCCAGGCGGCTGGGCTGTAGCGAAGATCGCAAGGGTCTTGGCGCGACTGCATGCCAAAGGCCAGCGCCGGCTGAACGAGTACTTGCCATCCGAACTGGCGTGCAGCTTGTGCGCCCCGCACTTGAGTCGGGTCCTCGGACGGGAACGCGACGGCGTAGTGCGCACGGATTTCCTCGGCCAGCGCGGGGTCGGAGAATGGCCCGCCGTTCTCGGTCGAAATCGAGCTCGAATCGAGCAGCATGTGCAGCATCAACGTGGCCCGGACTCCTCCGTAGCTCTCGCCGACCACCACGACAGGGTTGTTGCGCAGAGCCGGCTGGGACTCGAGAAACCGGAGCAACGTGCGCACGAAGTCCGCTGCGTCGATGTACTCGTTGAAGTTCGCTTCCGTGAGCTCCGCGTCCCGAAGCAGCGCGTCGGCCGGGTTCTCCAGCCGGGAGTACGAGAACCCCGCCAGACGCGAATCAATGTAGAGCAGATTGCCAAGCGTCGCCCAGCTGTGCGCGTTCTGGAGCGGGACCGCGTCGCCGGCGGCCGCGTCCAGCGTATGCGGACCGGTCCCGTAGACGCGCAAGAATCCGGTCGTGCTCGCGCCAGGACCACCATTGAAGAAGACGAAGACCGGCGCGCCGCGAGGCTCCTGCTCTGCCGGGACGAAACTGTAGAAGAGCCTTGCCGAGGAGCTGGTTCGAGCTCTCCGTTCGCGCGGGTCGAGACTGGGCTCGTAGGAGTAGTCCGCGGGCTCCAGGTCGATGAACCCCGCTGTTGCCATCGGCTCAGGCAGATCCGCCTCGGAAACCATGCCCCCGGTGCCGGGCGCTCCAGCTCGTCCAGGAGCACCGGCAGCGCCTGCCTCGTTCCCAGCTTCGCCGCCCGTGTTCCCGCCGGATCCGAGCGCCTCGCTACCTGCGCTCGGTGCGCCTGCCGAAGCCATCGAGTCGCTCCCGGACATACCCTTTCCCGCTGTACTGAACGCGGAAGTGCCGGCGACGCCCGATCCCGCCGATAGCTCCGAACCGCCGGTGGGCAGTGGTCGACTGGCCGTCCCTCCCTGCCCCGCTCCCGCGCCGGCTGTCGAGGCTGCGTGCCCACCGCCCGTCTCTCGAGCTCCGCCGTCGAACGCGCTCTGGCCTCCGGTTTGGCGTTCGACTCCCTCGTCGTCGTGGCCGCCGGACGAGCAACCGCAGCCGACGAGCAACAGACCCCCTATGACCCAACAACCCGAGAAAGCCATGGCTAGCATTGTGGCACGCTCTCCGCCGTCGACAAACGCCCTGCTTCCATTGCTTTCGTGCTATCCACCCCGAGCGGTGAAACTGCTGAGCTCCCTCCTGTCGCGTCTCGTGGCGTGCCTGGCACTGCAGGACTCCGGCTGGCCGCTTCTCCTAGCTCGATGTGGGCGGGTTTCACACCTGCGTGCTCAGAGAAGACGGCACGGTGGTCTGCTGGGGAAGGGTCGGTAGCATGAACGACGAAGCCGAAATCTCACGCGCCCGCGTTCGAAGGACCTTTCTCGTCATTCTGGCGCTCGCGATCACGCTGCTATTCCTGTGGATGATCCGAGACTTCCTGCTGGCGTTGCTTCTGGCAGCGCTCACCGCGGCGATGTCCTACCGTCCCTACAAGAGGCTCTTGGCTCGTTTCGGCGGGCGAAAGAACTGGGCCGCAGGCGTCACGCTCGCGCTCTTACTGCTCCTGGTCATCGCGCCCCTGGCAGCGTTCATCAGCGTCGTACTCAGCCAAGCCGTGGAAGTGAGCCGAGCGATCACGCCGTGGGTGCGCGAGCACATGAATCAGGCTACCGAGCTCGATCGCGTGTTCGCCCGCTATCCGAAGCTCGCGCCGCTCGCACCGTATCGCGATCAGATCATCGTCAAGCTCGGCGAACTCGGTGGAGCTCTGGGCAGCTACGCGATCGGTTTCATGACGACCGCTGCCCGCGAGCTCGCTCGGTTCTTTCTGCTCGCGTTCGTCATGCTCTACTCGACCTTCTTCTTTCTGACGCATGGAACCACGACGCTGAGCAAGATGCTCTACTACTTCCCCTTGCCGGCCGAGGACGAAGCACGGATGGTCGATCGGTTCGTGTCGGTCGCTCGCGCTACGCTCAAGGGCACGTTCGTCATCGGCCTGGTACAGGGTGCACTGGGGGGCTTGGCGTTCTGGATCGCCGGAATCAGCGGACCCGCTGTCTGGGCCGCCTTCATGATGGTGCTATCCGTGGTTCCCGGGCTCGGTGCCGCCATTGTCTGGGTGCCGGCCGTCATCTATCTGCTCTTGACGGGGCACACGTCGGTTGCCGTCGTGCTCTCGCTCTGGTTCTTGCTAGTCGTCGGTACGGTCGACAACTTCCTCAGGCCCTGGCTCGTGGGCAAGGACACGCAGATGCCAGATCTGTTGGTCCTGCTATCGACGCTCGGGGGTATCGTTCTGTTCGGCGCTGCTGGCTTCCTGGTGGGGCCGATCATCGCAGCGCTATTCGTCACTGTCTGGGACCTGTACGAAGACGCATTCCGCGGCGTGCTACCCGAGCCCCCACCGCTGTCCGTACCGTCACCACCGCCTCGGGATCAGAGCGACGCACCCCAGGACGAGTAGCCACCATGCGAACTTTGCGCTACGTCGTTGCAGACGTCTTCACCGACCGAGCGCTTGCTGGCAATCCCGTGGCCGTCTTCACCAATGCGCTGGGGCTCGAGCCCGCGCAGATGCAGGCCCTGGCCCGGGAGCTCAACCTCTCGGAGACGGTCTTCGTTCTGCCCAGAGAAGGAGCCGGGCAGGCGCGGATCCGGATCTTCACGCCCACGCGTGAGCTGCCATTCGCCGGTCACCCAACGCTCGGGACTGCGTTCGTGCTCGGCAGCATGACGCAGCGCGACGAGCTCACGCTCGAGACGGCGCAGGGTCCTGTGGCCGTGCGACTCGAGCGTGATGCTGCCAAGGTGAGGTTCGGGTGGATGAACCAACCGCTGCCGAGCGTCCTGCCCTTCGACGATGAAGCTGCCCTGTTGGCAGCGCTTGGCGTACAGAGGTCAGAGGCCCCGATCGCGGCGTATGACAACGGCATCGTGCACGTCTTCGTGGCGTTGGCTAGCAGAGCGGCCGTTGCCGCTTTGAGGCCGGACCTCGCTCGTCTCGCGGTCGTGGGCGATGTGGCTGTCAACGTCCTGACGGGCGCCCGCAACTGCTGGAAAACTCGCATGTTTGCGCCTTCACTCGGGGTGGCCGAGGATCCCGCCACGGGCTCGGCCGCCGGCCCGCTCGCTGTGCACCTCGCGCGACTCGGCCGAATCGCGTGGGGAGACACCATCGAGATCGAGCAGGGCGCCGAGATCGGGCGCCCTTCACGCCTGCTGGCCCGCGCAGAAGGCGCCGGGGAGCGTGTCCGTCGGGTGGAAGTGGGCGGCGCGGCCGTGGTCGTCGCGCGCGGAGAGTTTCATCTGGTTTCCTGAGCCATATCCACCGCATATCGCTACGGGGACGGATAGGCGCCGACAGGCGCCGATCTTCCCATCGATCTTTTCGGAGCGCCGTCGTATACTGTCGTTCTTCCAGTGCGCTTCCGCGGCTGAGGGGCCGACAAGCCGATGGCAGTACGAGCTGCACGAGTGGTCGTCATCGATGATACGGACATGGTCCGGCAGGTCGTGGCGCGCCAACTCGAGCACTTGGGCCTGGACGTTCTGCAGGCTGCCGATGGCACGGAAGGGCTCGAGGTCATTCGCAGCAGCAAGCCGGATCTCGTGCTGTGCGATCTGCGGATGCCGAAGCTCGACGGACTCGAAACACTGAGACTGGCACGCGAGGAATTCCCTGACCTAGCCGTCATCATGGTGTCGGGCGAGGGCCTACTGAAGGACGCCATCGGCGCACTCAAGCTGGGGGCCTGGGACTACATCACCAAGCCCATCGAGTTCGCTGCGTTGGAGCATGCCGTCAACAAGGCTTTGGAGAAGGCGGCGCTCATCGATGAGAACCGCCGCTACCGGGCACACCTCGAGGTGCTGAACCGCGAACTGCAAGCGAGTCTTCGGCTCTTGGCAGAGGACGAGGCAGCCGGCAGGCAGATCCAATTCAGCTTGCTTCCCCGAGAGCACATCAGTTTCGGCGATTTTCAGTTCACGCGAGACGTCGTTCCGTCCGCCTTCCTGAGCGGAGACTTCATCGACGCGTTCTGGATCGACCAGCGGCACTTCGGCTTCTACTTGGCCGACGTAGCCGGCCACGGCGTCTCCTCGGCGCTCGTGACCGTGCTTCTGCGCACCTACGTGCAGCGTCAGGCCGCGAGTCTGATCCGCAACGGAGACCAGCTCGTCCTCTCGCCCGCGCGGCTGCTGGCGCGCCTGAACGAGGAGATGGCGCATGACGGGCTGGAAAAGCATTTGACCATCTTCTACGGCGTCGTCGACCTGAAGGATGACATGCTGCTTTACGCCAATGCGGGTCACTTCCCCTGGCCCGTCCTCTGCGACGATCGCTCGGTGACGGTGCTGGAGAGGCCCGGCGTTCCCGTTGGCATGGTGCCCGGGACACGCTACGACGAACACCGTTTGCCCCTAGCCTCGAGGGTCAGCCTCGCCGTGTTCTCCGACGGCGTGCTCGAAGTGCTGCCCCAATCGACCCTGCAAGGCAAGCTCGATTTCCTGAAGATGTTCTTCGGTAGAATGGACGTGAGCGTCGAGCAGGCGCGGCGAGAGCTGCGACTGCGAGAGGCTTCGTCGCTGCCCGATGACATCGCCCTACTCATCATCCAACGCGGAGCGTGCCGTGGCGACCATGCAAGCGCCTAGAGCGTTCTTTGGACGGCTGCACGAGCTGCCGGTTGTGGTGCTCAAGGGTTGTGTCCGGTACGTGACGGCACGGGCCCTGCGTAGCTTCGTCGATGACCTGCTGAACGAACGCAACGATGCCATCGTGCTCGATCTACGCGAGCTTGAGGCCATCGACAGCACCGGTATGGGCCTGCTGGCTCGGTTGGGTAGAAGCACGCTCCAGCACGGCCGTCGCTCGGTGATCGTCTGCGACGCTCCGGACGTCACGACCTGTCTCCGCTCGGCAGCTTTCGACCGGCTCTTCTTGATGTTGCGCGAGTGGCCGTTCCCCGAGGAGCCCGAAGTGGCCGAGGTCCCCGTGCATGCGCACGGCAAGGAGCTCAGAGCCGACGGCTTGGGTCGCGTCATGCTCGAAGCTCATCGCGAGCTCGCCTCGCTCAGCGAGGCGAATCGAGAGGAGTTCGGCGCCGTGGTTTCCGCACTCGAGGCCCAGTTCGACGGCAATGGCTCCAGGGAGGCGGGCGCCGAGGGGAGGTTCCGCTCGAAAAACTAGGGCCGGTCGGAAAACTGGGGCCGGCTCCCGACGTACCTCGTTCCCCCGCGACGTCGCCTCCTACCTCGAAACCTTGGGCAAGTCAGTGACATGGGCTCTACGCCGCTGCCTCGCCGTCCACCAGAACAAGGCCGACGGCAGCACGACCATGGCCGAGATCTGAGTCGCGAGCTCGCCGATGGCCGCGGCCAGACCGAAGCTCCTCACCGCGCCGTTGATGCTGAATAGCAGCGCCGTGTAGCCGCACAGCGTCGTCCCCGAGCAGGCGACCACCGCTCCGCCGGTCTCTATGAAGGCGCGCTCGACCCCGGCGTCGCCCTCGATTTCGCGCCGCTTCATGATGTTGATCGCATAGTCCGCCCCGGCGCCGATCGCGATCGGGATCGCGACGAAATTCAGGAAGTTCATCTTGATGTGGGCGAAGTAGAGCGAACCCACGAGCCACGAGATACCGCAGAGCAGCGTGCCGAGCGCGACCCAGCCCGCGCGCCTGCCGCGAAATGCCAGTACGATCACGAGCAGCGTGCCGGCCAGGCTGGCGAAGGCAACACGCGGCGCATCCTCGGAGATATTGAGCAGCATGTCGGAGAAGACGACCGCATCTCCGGTGCCTCGAATCACCTCCCCGTTCGGCAGCTCGATGGTGCGAAACGCGTTGGCCCAGAGCATCAAGTAGTGGGCGTCGTTGAGGCTCTTCCCGCTGGTCGGCGAGACATAGAGGATCTTGCCCTTGTCCCCGTTCCTCTCCTGGAAGGGGCGCACCACCAGCTCCGGAAGGTCGTCGATGCTGAGAGTCCGAAGCTGGCGGGGGATGTGCGGCTCGAGCTCGGCCCAGTCGGCGTCCTTGACCAGGCCGTGCTTGCGAGCACGCTCGAGCCGGTCGACGATTTCGTCGAGCAGCTCGAGCTTGCGCTCCTGGTCCGACGGAAGCAGAGAGAAGACGCTGACTACCTTCTCGAACGGCTTCTTGTCGGGGGGTGCGGCGTCCCGACGGCGTTCGAGCTCTCTGACGACGGGCATCACTTGGTCGAGCCGATCGACGAGAATGGCGCGGCCACTCTGATTGAGACGTCCGGCGACCTTGTTGACGCGGCCGCCGAGCTTGCCGGCCGAAGTGGGCTCAGTCTCGTCGTTGAGGATGTTCCTGAGGTTGTACTCCATCGGGTCGCCGAGGAAGTACGTCGCGGTCGCGACGAGGCCCACGACGCCGAGCGCGAGCCCGACGGCGGCGATCGGAGCCGGTCGACGTTTCGCGAGCCACGTGAACGGATGCCCGTAGAGGCCAGCAAGGCGGTCGAGGAAGTTCAACGGGCCACTGAGCGACATCACCTTTTCGCTCAGCACCAGGATAGCCGGCAGCACCGCGTACGTGGCGATCCAGCACAGCAGCATGCCGGCCCCGCCGATGACGCCGAAGTCGCGGAAACCTCGGAAGTCGGTGGTCATCAGCGCGCCGTACGAGACCACGGCGACGCCCACGACCGCGAGTGTCGCTTCGTGCGTATCGAGGGTGGCCTTCTTGAGCGCGGTCGGGACATCGAGCTGCTCGTGCCGCCGCGCCTCGAGGTACCTGGCCATGTAGATGACCATGGCGTTGATACCATTGCCGGCGATGATACTCACTAGGAAGCCGGTGGCAGTGTTCAGGTAGCCCACGGTGAGGCGAGCGAACGCCAGTGACCAGGCGCAGCCCATGAGGATCGACACCCCGAGCGCGACCAGCGCACGCACGCGGAGGAAGAAGAAGAAGACGACGGCAAGCACGAGCGCGACGCCAGTCGCTCCGACCGCAACCAAATCGTTGGTCACGGCCCGATACTGCTCCGTGCTCGTAATAAGGTTCCCGGTAAACGCGAAGCGGAACTTCGGGTCGAGTCGCTCGTAGTGGTGAGAGCGGACCAGCTCGGCGACGCGGTTCTGCAGGTCGAACGCACGTGTGTCGAGCGACGCGAGCGTAGTCCTGATCATGATGGCGATGAGATGTCCGTTCTCGCCGAGGTAGTAGCCATCCTGGCCGGGAGCCGCTTTGCGCTGCTCGTCCATGGCCGCCTGGAACCGCTTGCGAATCGTATCTGCGGTGATGGGCGGCCGCGGTTTGTCGTCCTTGGATTCGTCTTCGAGGTCGAGCCAGGTGCCTGTCTTGCGGCCGACTTCCTCGTCGTAGCGGTCGACCACCTCTTCGTGCAGCTGCTCGATCTGCTTGAGCGACGCATACAGATGCTTGTTCTCTTCGAAGAAACGAAGCGCCGGGGCGGGCCCGGCGTCGACCGATGCCACCAGACGAGACGGTAGTCTGCGTAGCTCGGGGGTCAGCTCATCGACGAACCGCTTGAGCAGCGCGGTATCCTCGCTTTCTGCGACGAGCACCAGCGTGGAGGATGAGGTGAGTCGCTCGTTCACACGACGCAGCTCGACCACGCTCGGCTTGTTCTCTGGCAAGAGCTCCCCGAACGCTGTCCGGATCCTGAGGCCGCTGATGGCGTAGCCCGCAGGAATCATCGTGAGCAGGGCCACAAGGAGCAGCGTACCCGGGCGAGCGAGCTGGAATGACAGAAGTCGGACCAGAACACGTTGAAGCAAGTTCACCGGGGGCCTTCATACTCCAGGGCCTGCGACGCGGCCACTGGTGCAAGGTCGCTGCTCGATCGTGCGTGACCGTGCGCGGGCCAATGCGAGTGGCTGGTGCATCGTTTCAATTGAAACGATGCCCAAGAACAAGGGGTGCCGCGGGTCAGATCGCTGGGAAGCGGCGGGTTTTGGGCCGCCCTCGCCCGGTCGGGGGCGGCGAAAGACCCAACCCTTCAACCGAAACGCGGCACTCGTGTCCTGTCTCCGTGATTCTCCGCAGAATTCGACGGCCTCGAACGGGGCGAAGCCGTCGAATTCTGCGGCGAGTGCCCCCCGTCTGAGCCAACAAGAGCGCTGCCACTTGTGTGCCCCGTCCTGCAAGCAGCGCAGTTGGCGACGTTGGGGCCCCCGGTACGGACGAAGTCCGGGCCTTGGGGGCCCCCGCGGCGGGCAAGGCCGCAAGGTAGCCCGACCGGCCAGTGAATGGCCTTCGCGCGTCAGAGGCTATACAGTGTCGCCGTGAGCAGCACGCGCAGCCACGAAACCACCCATCGAAACCACATCGTGGTCGAGGGACTGACCAAGCGCTACATGGACTTCGTCGCGCTACAAGACATCAACATGCGCATCGGGCGCGGGGAGATCGTCGTCGTCATCGGCGGGTCGGGCGCCGGCAAGAGCACGCTCCTGAAGATGCTGATCGCGCTCGACAGACCCACGAGCGGCTCGATCGTCATCGACGGGCAGGATATCGTGCCACTCGGCGACACGGCGCTCAATCGCGTGCGCAGGAAGTTCGGCATGGTGTTTCAGTACTCCGCCCTGCTCGACTCACTCGACGTATTCGAGAATGTCGCGTTTCCACTGCGCGAGCACACGCGATTGCGCGAAAAGGAAATCAGGCAGCGCGTGCTGGAGACGCTCAAGATCCTGGACCTGGAAGGCACCGACCGGCGAATGCCGAGCGAGCTGTCCGGAGGCATGCGCAAGCGGGTGGGGCTCGCGCGAGCGCTCATGCTCGAGCCGGAGATCATCATGTACGACGAGCCTACGAGCGGACTTGATCCGCTCTCCTCGCGACTGGTCGACAGGTTGATCGCCGACACGCGAGAGCGATTCGGGGTGACCAGCATCGTGATCTCTCACGACATGGCCGGTGCGCTGCGCACGGCCGACCAGATCTATCTGTTGTCGCGAGGGCACATCGCCGCCTCGGGCACGCCGGAGGAGCTTACGCGCGCCGCGGCCGGACTGGCCCACGACTTCTTCGATGCGAGCGGCATCGACGCCAAGCGTCTGGTCGAGAGCCGTTAGACAGGTCCCTCTCGTCACCATTACAGCCAGGGCGCATTTGCGCCAAGACGGAACCTGAGCGTTCCTCCAGGGGCTGGCCAGGCTCTGAACGCTTCACGAAACCGGAAGCTGCTCTGGCCGCCCGCACGCGCCGCGTCGACGTACATGGCTTTCTCGCCCAAGACACTATAACGTCTGCGCCATGCGTTGTTCACATCTCTGTGCACTAGCGGCGACGGCCACCCTGACGTTCGCATGCGGCGGTTCTCAGCAGACCGCTGAATCGCCCGACGAGTACGGCGTCACGGACGAACTACCCGAAAGCGAGAACCACGGCTCGGCCGACGTCGAGCAGCCGGACCTGGCCGAGGAGCAGAAGGACTCGGACCAGCAGTCCTCGGACGCCGTGAAAGAGCCCGAGTTCAAGGAAGGCATGAGCGTCAACGACGCGATCAATGCCGTCCCAGCGGGTACTCCCGGCGAGCGCATCGATCCCGAGACCCTCTCGATCCCACTCAAGGATTCGGCGCTCTACGCGCCGTGCAAGATCTCGGCGAGCCAGCACTTCACGCTGAACGTTGCGGTGTGGGACGGTCGTGCTGTTGGCATGGACATCAAGACCCAGCCGAACAACCCCACGCTTGAAGCCTGCCTCCGACAACAGGTGAGCCAGGTCGTCTGGAGAGAGCGGGCCAAAGGGATCAATACGGTGGAGTATTCGTTCTAATGCCGCGTGGGCGCGCCGCGGTGCGCTGCTCCATCAGACCCCGGCAGCTACTGCGGCCGCCGGCAATGAGCCGGCCTGCACTTGCTCACCGGTCCGCCCGAAGCGACGTTCCCTGTTCGCATAGAGGTCGAGGGCTTCCCTGAGATGCGGGGCGCGGAAGTCGGGCCAGGGGAGCAGGAAGAACACGAGCTCCGCATAGGCTGACTCGAGCAGCAAGAAATCGCTCAGCCGGCTCTCACCGCCGGTACGAATGAGCAAATCGACGTCCGGCAGAGCGCGCGTACACATCTCGCGGCGCAAGAGCGCCTCATCTACGTCCTCGGCCCGAAGCCCGCCAGCCAGAGCGCGCGCCACGAGTGAGCGAGCAGCCCCAACCACGTCCTGTCGACCGCCATAGGAAAGCGCCAAGGTGAGCGTCATGCGATCGCCGGCGCGTGTCGCGTGCACGAGTCTCTGCACGGCGGCCCTCGTGGCGGTCGGCAAGTCATCCAGACAGCCAATCACGCCACAGCGAATGCCGAGTTGTCGGAGCTCCGCTTGCTCCGAGTCCGCAAACTGGATCATCAGGCGCATCAGGGCGCGCACTTCGATCGCCGGCCGTGACCAGTTGGCGCAACTGAACGCGTAGAGCGTCAAGTACTCGATGCCGCTCCGCGCCGCGGTCTCGACCGCCTCACGCACGGCGCGAACGCCCTCCAAGTGCCCGTAATGTCGCGGCAGACCTCGGGCCTTGGCCCAGCGACCGTTGCCGTCCATGATGATGGCGACGTGGCGAGGAAGCGTGCCTTCAGGTTTGCTCAATGTTGACTCCGGAGTGAGCAGTCCGCGGCCCAACCAGACAGCCGCGGCCAAAGTCGGCCTCCTCACCGGTCCGCGCGGGAGGGGGCTTGAGCCAAAAGCTCGATGTCAGAAGATGCACCAGCGCACAGCCCGATTTCGTGGAGCTTTCGAGGAGAACCCCTACGCTTCGATGCACATGCCGCCTGAGTGATTGGGGTCTTTATCCCCCGATACTGCCAGGCTTCTTCGTCCGCATCCACCCATTGGCTGCCCCGCGCAGCTTCGACGCCGCGCTGCGGCGTGCCGGAGGCAGGGTCAGCCGAAACTCGACTTCCGGTGGGCCGGGATCGGCCAGGTCTGCACGGCCACCGTGGGCTTCAGCGACGGCGCGCACGATGGCCAGACCCAAACCGGAGCCTCCCTTGTCGGCGCGCGTGGTGACGAACCTCCGGAACAGGCGGTTTCTCACGTGCCGCGGGATCTCGCCCTGACTGCGTACCTTGAGGACGACTCCGTCGCCCGAGCGCCCGACTTCGACCGAGACCGGGCCGGAGGAATGGATCACCGCGTTGTTGACCAGATTGACGACCGCCCGACTGAGCCATATCGCGTTGCCGCGCGCGCGTGTGTCGCCAGCGGTGGCCAGGCTCACGCGCGATGCAGCCTCCCCGAGCAGGTCGACGGCCCCGCGTGCGAGCTGTGCGACATCGACGGCTTCGAGGGACTCGGCTCCACGAGCCTCGATGCGTGCCAGGCTCACGAGGTCGCCGAGTAGCCGCTCGATGCGCTCGCTCGCCTCCCGGATACGACCGACGAAGTGCCGCGCTTCCTCCGGCTCCTGCAAGGCACCCTCTTCGAGCAACTCGGCGCTGGCGCGGATCGCCGCTACTGGGTTCTTGAGCTCGTGCGAGAGATCGGCCGCGAACGCCTCCACGAAAGGACGTCCCTCGAGCTGGCGCCGCATCGAATCGATCGAACGGGTCAGGCGCGTTACCTCTCGGGCTGCACTGTCGCCGACCGGTGGCGTGACTCGTTCTCCATCGCTGACTCGCTCTGCGAAGGCGGTCAATCGTTCGATCGGACGCGCGATGGTGGCGCCAATCCACACGGCAGAGAGCGCGGCGGCCGCGCCCAGAACCAGGCTGATGACGAGCACGGTGGGAGCGAAATCCGCCAGGAGGCGCTTCATCACGATCGTGGGTTTGACGATGCGCACGCTCCCGAGCCGGCGGCCATCGATGACAATCGGTGCGTCGACGGTGACCGAACCCGGTTGACCGCTCCGGCTGTGTGCGTCTTCCGGGTGGAGCAGCACGCCGTTCTGGTCAAGCAGCTCGAGATGCAGATCCGCACCGCGGGCCCTCTCGAGCTGAAGGCGGGCGGCGATTTCGCGGATGCCGACGTTGCTCCGCACCATCTCGCCTTTGAACACCCCAGCGATGCTAGCCGCTTCGTCGCGGGCGGCCTGCCATGCGAGCCTCACGGCCCGTGCCTCGACGCGATCGATCACCATGAGACCGAGGCCGAACGCGAAGGCACCCACCACCACGGCCAGTGCCAGAAACACCTGCATCCGGATCGACATGCCGCGTGTGCGCGTACCGGCGAGCCGCGACACGATGAAGGCAACGAAGAGGATGAGCCCGATCGAAGCCGAAGCGACGACGATGAGGCGGATCATGGGCCGTCCAACGTCGTGGGAATGCCGTCGCCGACCCGGTAGCCGACGCCTCTCACCGTCTCGATCAGGCCCGGGTCACCACCCGCCTCCGAGACTTTGCGCCGCAGAGACTTCACGTGTGAATCGACGGTCCGATCGCTGATTGCGAAGCCGTCGCCCCACACGCGGTCGATGAGCTCCGCCCGTGTGTACACGCGACCCGGCGTCTCAAGCAAGCTGGCAAGCAGATCGAACTCCACCCGCGTCAGCTCGAGAAGGCGATCCACCAGGTACGCGCGGCGGGTGCTCGCATCCACGCTGAGCGGCGTACGACCCACGGCAACATCGCGTGTCGACGCCGGCTGACCCACACGCCGCAGGACTGCACGCACGCGCGCGACCACCTCACGCGGAGAGAAGGGCTTGGTGACGTAGTCATCGGCGCCCGTTTCGAGCGCGGCAACGCGGTCCGCCTCGCTGTCTCTGCTCGACAATACGATGATGGGCGTGGCACGGCTGTCACGCCGCAACTGACGGATGAGATCGAAGCCGCTGCCGTCGGGAAGCATCAGATCGAGCACGATCAAGTCGGCCCTCGGCGCCTCGCGCTCCGCCTCTGCGTAAGTCGACGTCATCGCGACTTCGAAGCTATCTCGGCGCAAGGCGTAGCAGACCGACTCAGCAATCGCTGGCTCGTCTTCAACCACGACGATACGCTGCGCCATGCTTGATTCAAATAGCACTGTTGGGCGCAGGACACAGCCGAGAGCCTCGGTGGCCGAAGTTGGCCGGGCTCCGGCCGCTTGATCGGGCGTGCCCCAGCACGACCGCGCCTGGCACGGTTGCTGGGCCGGCGCTATGGCTCGGGGATGTCCGAGCCCGGTGATCCGCGACCTCCGCAGGGCGTGCCCCAGTTGCCCCCCAAGCGAGAGGTAGCCGTTGCACTCTTACAGACGAATAGCGTTTACGTCCAACTCGACCCGCGTCACGCCGCCGTCCGTGTGCCGCCGTGGTTCAAGAAGCAGCCCCGGCTGGTATTGCAGATTGGATTGAACATGGCCGTGCCCATCCGAGACCTTGACGTCGGCGAAGAGGCGCTCTCCTGCACGCTCAGCTTCAATCGCCAGCCGTACTTCTGCTTCGTTCCATGGAAGGCCGTGTTCGCGCTGGTGAACGAGGAAGGGCGCGGCATGGTTTGGCCCGACGATGTCCCGCCGGAGCTCGTCGCCGAAGCAGAGAAACAGCAAGAGGTGGCCAAGCGAAGGTCGAAACTGCGCGCCGTGGCCGACGCTGACTCGCAGGCGTCTCCCGCACGGAGCAACGAGGCCGGCGCTTCGCCGGGGGACCACGCTCCCGGGCAGGCTGTGCTGCCGAGCAGCGGCACTCGGCCCGACGCCGCTGCGGCCCAAGCCCAGTCCACAGCTGACACAGCGACAGCAGCAGCCGAGGCAGCGAGTTCAGGCCCGACCGCGGTCGGACGGGACAGCCAGGCTGATACCGCAGGCCCCCGTGATGGAAGCCCGGGTCAGGCTGAGCCGGCGAGCATGACCGAACCCTCGAGCAAGAAGGAACGCAGCCTCCCTCCGTACCTTCGCGTCGTGAAGTGACCGGTCACGACCTGACGTGGGAGCGGTACGCCGAGTTGGGGCGCTGCCGGTCAGCCTCCGAAGGAGCCAGCGCCGGCTTGCGTAGCGCCGGCCGCTCCAGCTCGTCCTAGTTCGCCACCGGCACCGCAGCCCGCTGCGCCAGCGGAGGCGCCTCCGGCCTCGGCACCGGCCGCGCTGCTGCTCTCAGCCGTACCGGGTGCGCCAGCAGCACCTGCGGCTGCCCGGGACTCGTTGACGCAGGAATACCTGGCATCGACGATCTCGCAGGAGAAGCCGGCCACGCACCCGTGGAACGAGCAGTCCCCAACGCGACAGACCCGTTCGGAACCACACGTTTCGTTGGTGCCGCAGTCTTCCGGTCCGTGGCACCGCCGTGTCGGCCGTACGCATTCGTTGTCCAGCAGATCGCAGACGTAGCCTGGGGCACATTCCACGTCGGCAATACACCCATGCTCGCTGTGGCCGTCGTGACAGCCCATGAGTGCTGCAGGAGCGCTGACGAGGCTCCACAGGAACAGTCGCTTCATATCGGCCTCCGGGGGTCGCAGCGTTCGGGGCCGGCGGCCAAGGCCGCGCCCGTGCCAGGCCGACAGGGTAGCAACCGCCCCATCCGTTACAAGCTGGCACGCGATTCCCGAGTTCCGGACGTCGAGCTGGCCTCATTGGCGGGGGCCTGGCCCCGCGCCAGACGGCGTAGCCTGCTGGTGCACCGTTCCAACTGAAACGATGCCCAAAACGAGGGGTGCTGCGGGTCAGATCGGGGGAAGCGGCGGGTTTTTCGCCGCCCTCGCCCGGTCGGGGGCGGCGAGAAATCCATCGCTTCGATCGAAACGGGGCACTAGTGCGCGACCGGAAAAGCGATAGAGCACCGATCAGCTCGACCCCCTTGTTGCCGCTCGATGCGGCCCCCTATCCAGGGGAGCCCGATCCAGGCTCCGGCTTCGCCGGCGCAGACTGGCGGGACCCCACGCCGTGGAGCGTGGAGCGAAACGGAACATGGCTTGGGCGGCGGGGGACCGCGTCCGCGAGCGCAAGAACTGCCAAGCTGATCGGTCCTCTAGCTAGCTGTCCCCACGCCCGAGCCCGACGAGGCCCCAGAACTGGACTTCCGACCGTCGGCCAGCGCAGAATCGCGCGCGGGGCCACCGGTGCTAGCGTTCTTGTGCCCCTTCCTGAGACCCGAGTAACGAGGCATGGACGTCCGCTGTGGCCAATGCGGCACCGACTACGACTTCGACGATGCGCTGCTGTCGAGCCGCGGCACGATGGTGCGGTGCACGACCTGCGGCCACCAATTCAAGGTCTTCCCGGCCCACGCTGTCGGCGGGGTCGCCGATCGCTGGCTGATTGAGAAGACCTCGGGCCAGCAGCTCGTCTTCACGTCGCTCAAGGACCTTCAACGCGCGATCGGCGCCGGCGTGGTGCGTCGGCAGGACGTATTGACGCACGGTGGTGAAGTCCGGCAGGTCGGGAGTATCGCTGAGCTCGACTCACTGTTTCGCAGACGCCAGGCGCCAGCACACGACCCCAGGACTCTGATGGGGATCGCCCCATCACGAGCCGGCTCGGCCGGACTGCCGCCGACCACTGAGCCCACTGCTGCGGTGAAGGCGCGCCCCCACGCCCAGGAGCAATCCGACTCGAACGAGGACGACGTCACCGAGGTCGTGCGCTCCGCTCCAGAGCCTCCCGTACCTACTCCACACGTGGGCGTCGAAATCCCGGCGCTGGCGCGAGCCACGCCTTCTGAGCTGGACAAGAACGATGTCACGGAGCGACCGGAAGCTTCTCCCGGAGCGACGGCGCCAACGGACTCGCCAAGCGTCCTCGTCGAAGCCTCGGCGGCCGAGACACTTGCGACGCCGCGCAGCCCGACTGGGCCAGAGCAGCCACCCGTCCCCACTGCCGAATCCGAGGCCGGACGGGCCGGCGAGCGGCCCAAACTGGCAGAGGCGCCGCACCCTGTCGGGTACGGCCGCTATGCTGAGACACTGCGGTCAGAGGAGGCGCTGCTGCCCACGGTGAGCTCAGCGGGTCCGGAGCACGGCTCCGCGACGCCTGCCAACGGGAGCGCCCCCGGGGCCAAGCCGATTGCTCGCATAGCCACTCAACGTGTGGCTGTCCGTCGAGTGCGCCCCGGTGCATCGACCATGCGATCTTCCGATTGGGCCGATGGTTCCGAGGGATTTCCGGCTGGTCGAGCGCCGGACGTTGACGGGCAAACAGCGAACGCCAAGGGCGAAGCTTCCGAGTCGTCTCCGCTTGATTCGACCGAACCTGCCGCGCCGCAGAAGGTCGGCGCCATTGCCGAGGAGCCACAGAGCGCCGCTGCCGAACCACAGAAGGCCGACGCCATTGCCGAGGAGCTCCAGAAGGTCGCAGTCGAGCCGCCTCAGGCCGAGCCCCAGAAGGTCGCAGTCGAGCCGCCTCAGGTCAGCAGCGTCGACGAGGAGCCACAGAGACCGCAGAAGGCCGACGTCATTGCC
>JAFGIS010000159.1 GCA_016929495.1 Polyangiaceae bacterium
AGCCACGACACCGGGTTGGCGGTCGACCTCTACGTGTTCAACACGCAGGGCAAGCGCCGCGCCGGACGAACGAACGTGACGCTCGTCGGAGGGCGCGAGTACGACAAGGAGCGCACGAAGCAGCTCGCCCTGCTCATCAAGGAGGTCGTCGCGTCGGGGTTCCCGGTTCAGGAGGCCTGGTTCAACGACACCGATATCAACGCAGCAGTCGGCAGCGTTCCCGGATCTTCCGCCCCCCTGCTTCGCACGGATGATTTCCGGTGCAACCGCAAACCCGCCGGAGAGCGCGCGACCTGCAACCGGCACATGCACCACGACCACATCCACGTGCTGCTGCGCGGCACCCACCCGCACTCGGCCGAGCACGTCGCCGCCCTCCTCGGCCTGGTTTGGTCGTGGGACTGAAGGCGGCCCCCCCGGGGCGTGCGCCCTACGCGAAGCAGCGCAGCAGGCTGGGCGTCTGCCCCTGGATGCGCGCGTTGAGCCAGACCGCCGTCGGGTACAGGGCCTTGGAGCCCGTGATCGCGAGGCGCCGAGCCGCGTGCGCGATCGCGGAATCGATGATGTCGACCGTGCCCGACAGGTGCGCGATCGTCTCCGCGGTGCTGCGCTCCCAGATCTCGGTGTCCTTGGTGGGCGCGACGGGGGCGTAGGGCATGTACGCGGCGCGCAGGAAGACGTCCCGGATCCTGGGGTAGAGCTGGGGGGCGAGCGGCTTCTCGATCGCGTTCGTGCCGACGTAGCGATCGTCCAGGCCGAGGTCGACGATGCGCTCGAGGAGGCACCGGATGACCTCGCGGTTGCTCGGGGAGAACCCGGGATGACCGGGCAGGGCTGCGAGCGCCGCCGCGGATGCCTCCTTCAGGACGCGGGCCGGCGTAGCCGTGTTCAGGAACACCTGTACGCGTCGATTGAGCTCGGGTTGCCCGCGCGGCGCATCATCGGGATCCTGCATGCCCCGGCTCACCGCTTCGATGTGGACCCGCCGCGCGAGGTCCCCGTTCTGGCCGCCGTTCAGCCCCGCGAGCAGGCGGCGCAGCTCGCCGGCGACGGCGTCCGCACGGGCCTGGCCGAGTCGTTCGTTGTAGCCCTCGGACCCTACGTGGTCGGTGTGTCCCTCCACCGTGATGCGGTGCACGGGTTGATAGCGCTCCCACGGAGCTCGCCGCCACGTCGCGTCGATGTGGCGGGCGATTCGGAGCAGGCGCCGACGATGGTCCGGTGTGAGGTCTGCTCGATCGAACGCGAAGCGATCGAGGATGGGTTCCTCGCCGGAGACGACCAGGCGCTCGAAGCGTTCGTCGGCCGGAAACCACACGCCGACCAGCAACGCGTGCTGCCGCGGATCGCTGGGCGAGCGCGAGGCCATGAGCGGGCCGAGGTCGATCCGCAGCTGCCGCTCGAGCGCCACGGAGGCCGCGGGCTCGCGGAGGAACCACACCGCTGCGCTCTGGTTGGGGCCGCTGCGCGTGACGTAGGGCTCGAACAGATCGCGTTTTTCCGGCGGCCACGGCCCCGGCTCGAGGCGCAAGAGCTCGATGCGAACGTCGGCGCTGCGAAATACGGACATGAAGGCGGTGCGATCGACGATACGGCGGGTCCAGCCCGGCGATGCGGTGGATGCGTGGGCCAGGAAGGACCGGACGTTGTGCACTGGAAGCCGGAACGCGAACCCCGCGAGTCGATCGGCCTTCAATCCCTTGGGCAGGCCGGGCACGGCCAGAGCGTTGGTCGCGTGCTTCAGCGGTCGGAAGCGAAGGCGCTCGCCCAGCGCATCCGGGAAGCTCGCGTACACCACCAGGCCGAACAGGCCGCGCTCCGCCGCGGGGACGTCCTGGATCCGGGCCGCCTGGAACAGCGGGCCGAGATCGAGCCCGAGGTTCTCTTCCATCGCTGCGCGACCCAGCTGCGGGTGATCGATCGGTCCGAAGCGCAGCTCGTGGTATGGACAGCCCTTCAGGTCGCCGAGGTGGCGCAGCGCCACGTACTGGGCGAACGCTTCGCCCAGCCCGGTGGCGTCGGAGACGAGCTGCGGGCGCAAAATGCGAAACAACTCGATGGTGACGTTGACCTCGGGGATGTGCTTGGCGAGGTCGTCGAAGGAGCCGACGAGGTTGTTCTTGGCGACGTCGAGCAGCCACCGTGCACGCGCGAGGGGGACGCGGACCTCGCCTCGCACGATCAGCGCGGTCTTGAGCGTCCGCGCGAGCCGGCGCTGCGCCGCAGCGCTCAGCCCGACGCGACCGGGCCACGGCCGCACCCGGAGCTGGGCGGGATAGGGGGGACACGCCACGGGATCCGCTTCGGGGGCGACGACGTCGTCCGTCGCCTGGCCCGGATCGACGATCCGCGCCTCGACCTCGGGAGGTACGCTCGGACGCTCGCGACGGGATCGTTGCCGCACGGCGGGCCTTCCGACGAGGTCGCGAAAGAACGCCTCGGCTTCGGCGCGCTCCTCGGTCGACGCCCGGCGGAAACTCCATCCTGCATGGACGATGTCGAGGGGGCGCTGCATCGGCCGCGACCGTAGCGCCGCCGAGCCTTGCCCGCAACCGCGGCGCCGGCGTTCGACGATCCGTCGGCCGACGCCGATCTCAAGCCGGCGCGACCGCGCCGAGCGGACCTTCGCGCACCAGCGCGAAGTAGCTCGGCGTGGGCACGCACAGCGGGCCCCCACCGTGGTTCAACATGGTGAGGTATTTCGGCGTGTTGTCGAGGCGGCAAGCAACTTCTCAAAAAAGGCCGTGGCAAGGACGGGGAGGTGCCTTCGCGGGAGGTGGGTTTTCGGGCCGCTGCGGTGCAAGTGATCGATTTTGTTCCATTATTTCGAGGGACTCTCCATGGGTTGGCCGATGAGGCTCAGCGAGGCGCGGTCCATGGGCCGGTTGTCGCTCTCGACCGCGGGGTCTCGGCCGAGGGCGGGGTGCTCAGATGCGGCGGCGTTTGGATGGCCTTGCCGCCTGCGGCGGTACGGACGAGCAGCAGGAACCTACCACCCTGACCGAGCTCATCGCCAGAGCGGACGGTCTGAACCACGCGATTCCGACCACGGACGAAATCGTGTCCGCCCTGCAACGGCTCTATCGCCACGGCTTGGTCGTCGCTGCTGGCCATGCGATCGCCCTGACCGACTTGGGACGTCAAATCCACGCGAACGGCTGGGCGCGAAGGGGTGGCCTCTTCTCGGTCGTGGACAACATGCAGCGGGCGCTGCGGTCGCCGCGTTTCGAACACCGAGTCGTCACGGAGCCTACCACAATCACTTCTCGCTTCCACATGCCCGAATCATCACATGAGTGATGGGGCCAGGTCCAGAGTTGGGGTTGCGCCTCTGCGACTGCGGCCCGGGAAGCCGGTCGCCCTCGTGCAACAGGGCTAGCTCGTTTCCGCCTGCTGCGCCTCGGGCACCACGCGCGTGCCTCCGCGCTCCCAGGGGGAGTACGGCACGTAGATGTGCCGCTCGTCGGCTGCGTTGTAGAAGGCCTCGAGGAAGCGATTGACCTCCGAGCGCGTGCCGCCGCGCGGGAAATCCGGACACTCTCTGAATTCGATGCGGACCTGGCGTCGCGGCATGAACAAGAGCCCACTTTTGAGCAAGCCGAGCAGACCTCGCTTGAGTGCGCCGGCCACCGTCGGTGGGCGGCGCCCCGCATGCCCGAACGAACTGCCCCACAATCCCGAGGTACGCACCAGGACGACGCGCACCGATGGGCAGCTGTGCGTCAAGAACGCCACGGCGCCTTGGTTCGCGATCTGTTCTCGCGGCTGCCGGTAGAGCTGCCCCGACGGATAGACCACCAACGCCTCCCCGGCATTGAGCGAGCGCACCGTATCATGCAGCATCGCGGCGATCCGATGCTGCTTTCCCTCTGCTGTCTCGGTCGCATCCGGGATCTTCCTGACCCGAACGCGGTCGGCGAGCCAGCTGACCCCCGGCCGCTCGATCTGCCCGCGACCGGCCAGAGGTCTGACGTCGTACTTGGCGACCAGGACGCAGAAGAGAATAAACGGATCGATCAACGCCGGGTGGTTCGGCAAGAAGAGGATCCCGCGCTCGTCCTTGGGAGCCAGCGCGTCGAATCCGACCAGGACAATCCGATATCGGAGCGACAGAAGCGCGCGAAACACCATCCGTAGCGCGGAATTGAGCAGGGACGATCGGTCCGGTGCCGGGGCGTGATCTCCGCGCGCCCGTCGCTCGGCCTCTGGCACAGGGCGGTTCATTGGCCCCGATGAGGGAAGGACGTCTCGAGGTGTCCGGTCGGAATGGCGCGATCGGGGCTCAGGGCTCCTGCGAGCGGTTGTTCGGCAGCGATCGCAGCGGCCCGCTGCTGGGCCTGCTGGGCTTCGGGAAGCCTACCCAAGTCTGCGTAGACGCGGCCCAGGAGGTACATGGCCAGGGCATCCTTCCCGCCTGAAAGTCTGACCGCCTGCTCCAGTTGAACGCTCGCTTCCGGGAGGTCCCCATTCTGCGCGAGCGCATGACCGAGATCCCGGCGGGCCTCCGACGAGTCCGGCTTGCCCTCCACGGCCTTTCTCAGGTGGAAGATCGCTTCATCCGTCCGCCGCGCGCGGGCCAGCGCGGCGCCGAGATTCCTGTGGGCGACGGCCCGCCCGGGGTCCAGTTCGACCGCCTTCTCGAACTGCGAGATCGCCTCCGGAACGGCACCTTGGCGGGACAGCGCCTCGCCCAGATTGTTGTAGGCCTCGGCAAACTGCGGGGTCGACGCCAATGCCTCACGATAGTGCAGGATCGCTTCATCGAGCTTCCCGCTCTCCGTCAGAGCAACGCCCAGGTTGTTGTGGACCCACGATTCCGTCGGGGCAAACTCGAGTGCCTTCTTCCACTCCAACACAGCGGCCTCGAACTGTGCCTTCTTCATCGACTCGACCGCGAGGTCCACGTGAAGCGCGAATTCGGCAGCTGGCGTGTCGATGTGGACCATTCCGTCCGCAGGGATATTCACGAACTCGGGGATGTTGACCGCCCGGTTCGGTGCCGTGGACTCTTCGATCAGGATGGCCGGGCTGTCGTTGCCCGACTCGTCGATGTGAGTCAGATACATCTGCGTGTAGGGCGACCTGCTCTTCGAGGAGAACACCAGCCAACGGCCGTTCGGCGAGAAGCTGTGCCAGGAGTTCATCAGCGGGGTGTTGCACGTCATGCGGCGGGCCTTGCCGCCGCTGGCGGGCACGATGTAGAGCTGACCGTCTGGACGCATCAGTAGCCCATTGCGGGCCTGCACGAAGACGATCCAGCGTCCATCGGGAGAGATCTTCGGAAAGGAATTGCTCATCCCGTTTCCGGACGCGCCAACAACGGGTTCGGGCTTCCCTCCTTTCCCTTCGTCGAACGGGATCCGAAACAAGTCGTACTGGATCTGAGTCTCTTTCGGATCGGTGGCGAACTCGGCGGGCGGAGCGCCACCAGGGTACGCGTCGCGCGCCGGCGCGCGCGCGAAGACCAAGTACTTGCCGTCTGGGCTCCACACGGCATTGGCGTGCACGAAGCGCGCATCGTCGGCGCCAGGCAGGTACTCCAGATGTTCCGAGCCACGGTGGTACCAGGCCAGAACCCCACGGGTGGGATAGAACACCTGCAGGAACCGATAGTCCTTGAAGTTCGCGACGTAGTAGTTGCGCACGAGATCGATCGGATCCTTGCGGCGCTCGTAGTCGGTCTGATCGATGCCGGGGTCGTTGACGGTGGTGATCACGTGTCGAGCATCCGGGGAGATCTGCGACATGAAACCCACACGCAGCTTGCTCCCCAGTTTTCCACGGAAGTTGCTCCAGGTGACCAGGTCCTCCTTTCGGATCGCCATCTGCGGCTGGACTTTCACGATCGCGTACAGCCCCTTGTCGTTCTGGGGCCCGTCCATGTCGAGCGCGAGCGTCGTTCCGTCGGCCGAGAAGGAATGGCAGTTGGCGCACGTGTGCAGGCCCTGCATCAGTACTCGACTCTGCCTGTCGGCGACGTTGCGCAGCCTCCAGGCAATCAACGGAACGGCTTGCGGAGACAAAGGCTTGATCACGCCTTTCTCGTTCTCCGACGGCATGAGCGGCACGTCGCGGTAGAAGATGGGCGCGCCGACCGGGTCGCTCGAGGTCTGAATCGAAACCTGTCCGCGCGAGAGGATCGCTTTTGAACCGCGTTGGCGATGTCCGGTGATGACCATCGTCGCCGGGCGGCCCACCGAGTGCTTCTTGATCGCGGACCAGGTGGCGGCGTCCGGCACCCAGGTATGAGCCGCCGCCTGTTTCGGCGTCAGCGCCGGGGGTTGGTTGGTCGGGGAAACGCAGCGTGGATCGCTCTGTCCGATGCGCATGCGCGCGCCGGCGGATTCGGCCCGGATCGCGGAAGAGCCATCGGCAAAGCTGACGCGGATCTCCCAGAACGTCGCCCTTGCATCGGTATCGGTCCAGAGCCACGTAGGGGAGGGAAACTCAGGGGGGAAGATCGAGCCCTGGGCGGGGTAGTCAATCGTGATCGAGCCCATCTTCCCGAACGGGAACTGCGCCGGAAAGCGCCGTTTGCCGACCTGCCACGCCACCAGCGTCGCGGCGACCACGAGTACTCCGGCGACGATGGTTCGCGTGTGTGATCGCTTCATGAGACAGCTCCAAGCCCGCGACCTCAGAAACGCAACGCGGCGCTGACGCGGATCTGTCGGGCGAATCTATGGAGCCCAGAGCCGGCCGTCAACAGCCGTGGCCATCGGGTGATGGGCTCGGCCCCCGCTGCTACGGAGAGTACTCGAACGCTCGACGGCCACTTTGACCAAGCTCAGGGCCGTGTCGTTGCCGTGCGTGCCTGCGAGCCGGTGCGCCTACGGTGTCAGGGCGAAACAGTACCAACCACCGTATCCGGCGACGCAGCCAACACAGCGGCCACTGCTGTTTCCCAGGAACGTGCCCGCTGCGCATCCCGGAGCGTTGTAGGCAGAAACCCAATTGCGGGACGGACCTTCGGGCCACGCATGCCCCACGACGGGGTTGCCGGAGCCGACGCTCGTCCAATCGTTGCAGGTGGCCTGGGCGCCCGCGTATCTTCCCTGCGCGTTCGAGCCCGTCAACATGTCGTGGTTGTCGACCTCACCCGTCCCGTCGGGGTCGTGGTTTGGGACGCCGAACTCGTTGGGCAGGTCGTTGACGATTGCAGGATCGCAGTTGTTCGGGCGTTCGCTGGCCAGATCTTCTTTCGTCTTCGCGACCGTGCGCCCCATGAAGTCGTACCAGGGTCCATTGCCGACCCGATCGATAGCGTCCTCGTTGGAGGTGCTGAGGAATGCCTTCCATGGCTTCTGCCCAGCGCAAGGCAGCACGAATTCCGCGATCTTTCGACAGATCTCGTCGGCGCCGGCGAGTCCGCCCAGGTCGCCGCCAAAACCGTCGTCGCTGCCGGATTCGCGCTTGATGGCTTCGTAGCTCGTTACGAAGAAGCTGAAGGGTTGGCAGTCCGAGGCGCCGCCGGTGCCGCTGCCTCCCGTAGCGGCGCCGCCAGCAGCAGAGCCGCCCGTTGCAGAACCGCCGGTCGCCCTGCCACCCGTATCGGTACCACCCGCTCGACCTCCGGTGTCCGAACCACCGGTGGCAGAGCTGGAACCTCCCGAAGCCGCGCCGCCCGCTACCGAGCCGCCGGTCGCCGCATCACCGGCTGCAGCGCCACCCGCGCCCGTCCGCCCACCCTGTCCGGTCCGCCCTCCCGTTGCGTTCGTGCCAACGGCGTCAGTCGAGCCACCGGTGTCGTTCAGGCTGCCGGTCGTAGCGCCGCCGGTATCACCGGAGCCACCGGTCGCAGGGCCACCGGTATCAGTCGATCCACCCATCGTACTCGAGTTACCGGATCCGCTCGATCCACCCGCGCCCGTCGAACTGCACTGACCGCTGACACATGTCTGGCCCGCAGCGCACGCCTTGCCACACTCGCCGCAGCTGGTCGGGCTCGTGAGTGTGTCCACACATTGGCCTGAGCAGTCCTCGAGACCACCGGCGCAACTGGTCTGGCCACCAGAGCCGTCCGGGTCCCGGTTGGAACCGGACGAGCTGTTCGACGATGAACAGCCCCGCACGATGAGGACCACGCCCACTGTGACGACCCACGACAGTCCGGTTATGCTCTTCCGGAGAGAATGCAAACAAGCGGCAACCGTGCCGACGCTGGAACGTTTCGAGCGCTGGAGAAAAACGGACACGGGTTCAGAGTATTGCAGCCCTCAGAGCCACGTGCACCCGACTGCAGGGCTTGTCCGCAGGTCCACTCGGCGCCGCGTGGATACTTGTGGGCACATTATCATTACGTCCGTGTCGCGACGTTGCGCCCTACGGTGTCAGCGCGAAGCAGTACCAAGCGCCGTATCCACCGCTGCAGCCGACACAGCTGCCACCCCCGCCGCCGGTCTGTTGCAGGTTGACACCAGCCGCGCACCCGGGGGCCGTGTGGGCGTACCTCCAATTCCGGGAGGGGCCGCCGGGCCAAGCGTGGCCCAATTGGGGCCGGCCCGAGCCAACGCTCGTCCAATCGTTGCAGGTAGCCTGCGCGCCCGCATACCTGCCGTCCGCGTCCGAGCCCGTCAATACGTCGTGGTTGTCGACTTGGCCCGTACCGTCCGGATCATGGTTGGGGACGCCATACTCGTTCGGTAGGTCGTTCACGATCTCCGCGTCGCAGTTGCCGGGACGTTCGCTGAGCAGATCGTCCTTCGTCAGCGCGACCGTCCGCCCCAAGAAGTCGTACCAAGGACCGTTGCCAACGCGATCGATCGCATCCTCGGCAGAGGTGCTGAGGAATGCCTTCCAGACCTTCTGACCGGCGCAGGGAAGCACATACTCCGCGATCTTTCGACATCGCTCGTCGGCGCCGGCGAGCCCGCCCAGGTCGCCGCCAAAACCGTCGTCACTGCCCGACTCGCGCTTGATCGCTTCATAGCTCGTCACGAAGAAGCTGAACTGCTGGCAGCTCGAGCCGCCGCCGGTGCCGCTGTTGCCGCCGGTCGCCGCGCCGCCAGTGCCGCTGTTGCCGCCGGTCGCCGCGCCGCCGGTGCTGCTATTGCCGCCGGTCGCCGCGCCGCCCGTTGCCGCACCACCGGTCGCAACGCCACCGGTTCCGGTCCGTCCACCCCGTCCGCTTCGCCCACCCGCCGCATCGGAACCCCCGGTCTGATTGGAGCCACCGGTCGCAACACCGCCGGTTGCATCGGAGCCACCGGTCGGATTGGAGCCACCGGTCGCAACGCCGCCGGTTGCATCGGAGCCACCGGTTGCAACGCCGCCAGTTGCATCGGAGCCACCGGTCGCGACGCCGCCAGTTGCATCGGAGCCACCGGTCGCAACGCCGCCCGTCGCATTGGAGCCACCGGTCGGATCGGAGCCACCGGTCGCAACGCCGCCCGTCGCATTGGAGCCACCGGTCGCATTGGAGCCGCCGGTCGCGTTGGAGTCACCGGTCGAATCGGAGCCACCCGCGTCCTGGTTGGAATCGTCCGGACTGTTGGACGAAGAGCACCCGCCCAGGGCGAGCACGACGACCAACAGACTGAGCCAGGAGGGTCTCACCGCAGCCCACTGGCCGAAACAGGCGCAGGCGGTAGCGTGGGCGACGGGTTGTGTCGAGCTCTGGGAACCAAGCGCCTTCGGCTTCATCATCGGTTACGGCAGTGTGTCGTTTCGGGAACAGAGGCTCATGGCAATGGCGCCCCGCGCTGTCCTTCAGCGGGATGCGGCATGAGGTGGCAGCCGGGATCGCCGTCGAGGTCCACGCAACCCCCCCGCGGATCACTGACGCATGTGCGTCTGCCCGTCGGTCGCGGCCCGAGCAATCCGGACCTGGTCGAGGTCTGCGAGGCTCGCCGGCCGCGTCATTTCAGTCGCGAGTTGACCCCTCAAGGGCCGAGGGGTAGTCGAACCGAGCGAGCCGCTCATGGTGGCCTTGCTTCGAGCATGTCACGCATCCTCCTGGCCCTGTTGCTGAGCGCTGGCGTACTTGCCGCCCGCCCGGCCGGCGCGCAGGTGCTGTGCAAGTTCGACGCCGAGTGTGGACTCGGAGAGGCCTGCGTCTCCGGCGTCTGCGCTCCCCTGGCGCAGCCCAGTCCCGCGTGCACCACGGGTCGGTGCCTCCCGCCCGGTCAAGCTGCCGGTGCCCCAGCAACCCAGGGCGACGCGGCAAACGCCGCTGCCGAGCCGGAGCCCACCGAAGAGGACCAGAGGAATTGGGAACGCAACACGACCCTGGTGGCCCTCGGTGCCGTGTCCGTCGGCGTTGGGGTGATTGGTCTGGTCGTGGGCAGCATCACCAAGGCGTTGGCCGACGACAAGAACACCGTTGTCTGCAAGGACACCGTGTGCCGCCACGTCAACCATCATGACCGCGTTGTGCTGAACACGACAGGCTGGATTGGACTGGTCGGGGGTGGGGTTCTCTTTGCCGGTGGGATCCCGCTCATCATCATCGGCTGGAAGAAGCATCCGGTCGACAAGCCGCGCCCGAGCCCCACGCTCGAGGCGGTCATTGGTCCCGCTGCCGGCCGCCTCGAGCTGAGGTTCTGACTAGCCCGTCATCGACACGCTTCCATGGACGCGTACTCTGCCACCCAGTCCGGCGCGGGAGACGAGGCGGAGCCGGTGCCCCAGGACCCTACGCGTTCGATCGTGGCGCCGTCCGAAGAGACCGTGAAGTACGTGTAGGAGTGCGCGATGCAACCTGCTAGGCAATCGCCACTGGCTTGGTCGAAGACATAGTGCCAAACGGAATCGCTCGGCGTCAGACACAGGGTTGGGCCATCGCCGATGAAGAAGTCCGGTAGGGCGCTGGAAACACCGGAGAGCTCGGCGAACTGTGCTGCGATCGGATCCAGACGATAGATGCCCCTGAGCACGATCTGAACGACGTACCTGTCGTGGGTGTGCTCTTCGTATTGGATGTCATCGACCGGGTAGCTGTCGAGTAGGCAGTCCCAGTCCGCGTAGCTGTCCGCCTGCATGGCCTCGAAGGTGGCGGCGTCGACCATGAGCAGCAGGGTCTTGCCATCGTTCGGAGGCCAGTAGTCGATGCCGGAGATGTCTTCGGCCTCCTCTCGGATCATGGTGATATCGCGCACGACCCGGTCATACACGGCCTGGTCGGCGACGATGCCGTCGCTGTGGCTCGCGGCGAGCTGTTCCAGGTTCGGGTCTTCCCGCGGAGTGGCGGCTAGCTCCTCGGCGGTGGCCAGCGCGCAGTCGTTGCCAGCACCTGCCGAGCCGGAGCCGCCGCCTGAACCTCCGGTCCCGGGCTGTTGCCGGCAGCCTTGCGCGCTGCAGTCTGTGTCCGCGCTCCACCCCTCCGGAAGACATCCAGAAATGACGAGACATCTGTCGGGCGCGCCGGCTGGATAGGCGCACTGGGTGACGGCCGGGCAGGCCGTGCCGCTTGGCAGGCATCCGGCGAATACGTCGAACACGGTCGCCGAGAGCGTTCCGTCGTCGGAACCATAGATGGGGGAGCATCCTTGGCTCCGTTCACACTCGGACTCGGAGAGCGCAGTGCAGCCCGGGTCGGGCTGGCCCTTGCCGCCGTTTCCCGCTTCGGGCTGTGCGCTGCCGCCGCTGCCGCCTTCTGGGCTCGTGCCGCCCGTACCGCCCTGGCCGCTGCCGCCTGGGGAGCTGTTGCCGCCGCTACCGTCCTGGGCGTCGCCGCCGCCACCGTCCTGGGCGTCGCCGCCGGTACCATTTGGGACGCTCTTCCCTCCGGTTCCGTCCTGGACCGCGCTGCCCGTACCGTCTTGGGTGCGCTTTCCGCCGGTGCCGTCGTCGCCCCCTTGCGTCGAACCTCCAGCACCGTTCGTCGAGCCTCCTGCCCCTGCTTCGCCCTCGAGATCACCGAGCCCGAGCTCTGGCTTTCCGCAACCCGCTGCAACCGCCATACACACGATTAGGCCTACGCCAAGCTTGTCCATCATTCATACCTCTCGCCCTTACACGACACTCGTCGGCGCCAGCGATCACGGTTTCGCCGTCGCCTCCTCGAGCAGCTGCCTGGCCCGGCTGGCATGCGCTCCGCCCGGTCGGCCTTGCTCGAGCCGTCGGGTCTCGGCTTCGGCGGTCGCGCGGTCACCGAGCGATAGCAGCGCCTTGATTCGTGTGAGCCGAGCCTCCGGCCCGAGGGCTCCGCGAGGGAACTGGCGCTGCTGTGCCGCCAACAGCGACAGAGCCCGGCGCGCGTCGCCAGCGGACAGCGCGCTGCGAGCCGCGTCGAGCAAGGCCACCTCTCGGTCGAGCGTGTTGTCTTCGTCGGAGAAGACGGCCACCGAGCCATTGCGAGCGCTGTCTGAGCCCATCCGTGTCGCTTGCGCTGGCGTGTCGGTGCTCGAAGAGATGTCGGGCCGCTGCAAGGAGACAGTGACAGCAGCAGCTCGGCCCTCCTGGACCTGGTTCTCGCTGAGCGCGGCCGCTCTCGGAGGGGCGGCTCGACCGCGCGCTGCCGCGGCTGGCTGCACCGCTGTGGAGCGGCTCGAGAGCGCTCGGACCGCGTACGTCGTGCCATGGACCGCGCCCAAGGTCGTGAGCCCGGTGACCACTCCGACTCCGACCCACTTGACCAAGAGCGCCGTGCCTGTCGCCGTGCCCGCCGAGGCGGCCGACGCGGCGGCACCTGTGATGAGCGAGGCGCCAGCCGCTGCCGCCAGGCATCGAGCGCGAGCGTGCGATGAGCCTGCATCCCGAGCTGCGGAGCGAAGCAACGCACGTTCGAAGTCGTCGGCGCCTTTGTCAAGAAGTCTTGGCGTCTCCCTCATGGCAGTTTCTCCTTGAGGCCGAGCGAGGTTCTGAGCCTCGTGGCCGCGGCTCGGAACTGCTTGCGTGCGCGCCTGAGACGCGAGGCAACGGTGCCTTCTGCCAAGCCGAGCAGGGTGGCGATTTCCGGCCCGGTGAGCTCCTCCAGCTCGAAGAGCACGAACACGGTCCGAAGCTCCTGAGGCAGGGCGTCGAGCACCTGATCCAGGCGGGCTCGCCATTGCTCGGTCTCGAGAGCTTCGTCGGGCCTCGCTTCGCCCGCCGAATGGGCCAGCCGAGCCATCTCTCTGGTCTGGGCCTTGGCTCTGCGCTTGTTCTCACGAAAGACCTCGAGCGCGACCAATGCCGCCGTTTTGACGAGAAAGCCGCGTTCGCTACCTGGCGCGATTTGCGGTCGCTTCTTCGCGGCAATCTCGAAAACCTGCTGCGCCGCGTCGTCCACCGCATCCTCTGGACTTACACCGAAGCGGCGCAGGCAGCGCCACACCAGCTGAAAATGCTCCGTCAACGCGTATTCGAACGCGGTGAGGTCATCACCACGGGCGTCCGTCAGGACGGGGTTCGCCGCGACCGGGGGCGGAGACACTACTACTCATGTTTGTGACGCGTTTCGGCAGCCCGAGCGATCACGGAAAACGAGTGACCAGATCCGCTTCGGCCGACGCGCCAACCGAAGGGACCCGCCGGTGGAGCCAACGTGGGTCACTTCCGTCGGGTTGGTCCGGGGCGTTAAAGTAGAAACGCGGCCGAACCAGGGGGGCGAATCCGCGGAGCCCGAGCTCGAGGCCGAGAGGTCCGAGCAGTGTCGAACCGATCACCACGCCGAGCCCAGGGCTGAGCCAAAGCGTCCGACGCGTGTGACCGTTCGTGACCCCTTCGATGCTTGCTCCGACGAGTTCGCCGACATCCGCGTACGCACAACCGTCCAACGACACTCCCGGCCCCAGGCGCAGGCAGCCGCATCCATCGAGGCGGCCTGTTGTCCACGCGAGCTCGGCACTGGCGCCATACTTCTCGAGCGTTCCGCTGGTGGCACGGGAAAGCGAGACACTCAGGCGGTATCCCAGAGGCGCGCGCTCCTGCTGTCGCTCGAGCCCCAGCCCGACGCGAGGGGTCATGACCAGGTCTGGCGCGAGCGCGAACGCGACGCCGAGTCCTGCGGCGAGCCGGCCGCGAGTCTGCCAAGCAGCCTCCTTGGGCTCGGGACGAGCCTCCCGAGGAGCGTCGGCTTGGCCGACGCGACGCAACGCGCTGGTTCGAGTCGGGCCTCGCTCTGCGCGAGAGCCAGCCGAATCATCGAAGGCGAGCGTCGTGGGCGCGGCTTGCTTCTTGGCCGAAGCTTCCGCCAGAACCGCCCCGATCAGCGCCAGCGCTCGAACGACCTGTTCGCAGCTCTGGTGCCGAACCGTTCGCGTGGCTTGCCCGGAGCCCGCATCGCTGTAGCGGAGGGCGCCGACGAAGCCGGCGTCCGCGGCGCGCACGCTGATGCTGAGGGTTGCAGGGCTTGTCGCCTCGCCGCTCGCGGCGACTCGTCGCATCAGCTCGGCTTCGAACCAGGCCTGGTCTGGGCATGTTGACGGAGCCGCATACGCGGCCACGGCCGGGCTCTGCGCGTTGGCAGGCTGGATCACGCCGAGCACGGTGAGAACCCAAGCCGCACACGTCCCCAGCGCGTACTGCCTCGCTCTGTACCAACCCGGCCTGCCGGTGACCATGAGGGCGCAGGATAGCATCGCTCTCGGCCGGGGTGCATTCTCGAGCGAGAGCCCCCACGTCCGGTGTCTCTTGGGGTCCGGCTCAGCGACGTGCTCGCAGGCCTTCGAGCACCGCCTGGGCGCGCTCGAGCGTGACGGGGCCACCACGAGCGAGCTCGGCCGCCACGCGTTCGACTTCGTCCCCCTCGGCTTCGGCCGTGATGGCGACGGAGCGAGCGTGCAGGGCCATGTGCCCCTTCTGGATCCCCTCGGTGGCCAGAGCGCGCAATGCTGCCAAGTTCGAGGCGAGGCCGACGGAGGCCGCTACCATGGCGAGCTCGGAGGCGGACGTGACGCCCAGTAGCTCGAGGGCCAGTCGCGCCGCGGGGTGTGCTCGCAGCGTGCCGCCCACGGTTCCGAGCGCGAGCGGCATTTCTAGCTCGCCGACCAGAGTCGGACCGCGGTGTCGCCAAGTGGCCAGAGGAGCGTAGCGCCCCGAGCGCGAGGCATACGAGTGAGCGCCAGCTTCCACGGCTCGAAAGTCGTTGCCCGTCGCCAGGACCACGGCATCGACTCCGTTCATAATGCCCTTGTTGTGGGTCGTGGCCCGGTAGGGATCGAGCTCGGCGAAGCGCGAGGCTACCTCGATGCCGTCTGCCACGCGACCGCCTTCGGCTTTCGGTTCGTCGCTGCTGGTGCCACGACTCGAGAGCAGCTCCTGTTCCGGCACTTCGGCTCGTACCCGCACTGTCCGACGATCGCACAAGTTCGACAGGATCCGCAGGCCGAGGGCGCCTCCGGCCAGCTCGGCCACGCGCGGTCCCATGGCCTCGGCGATCGTATTGACCATGTTCGCGCCCATGGCGTCACGGCAATCGACGAAGAAGTCGACCACGAGCGTAGCCCGGTCCAGGACGCGGACCTCGAGGCTCCTCGGCCCGCCTCCCAGCGCGACCAGGTCCGGCACGCTGCTCGAGGCGCTGCCGAGGAGCTCGGCAGCGGCGGCGCCGAGCCGACGCTTCGCGGCTTCCGAGTCGCTGACGTCGTAGACGTGCACCTGGCCGCGCATGAGCGCTTCCGGAACTGCTGCGACGAACCCGCCGCCCGCTCTGGCCATGCGTGCAGCGTTGGAGGCCGCTGCAATAACACTCGGCTCTTCGACCACCATCGGCACGAGCCGGTCGCTTGCGTTGACCCGGACATTGAGCGCCACACCGAAGGGGAGCGCGTACACGCCGAGCACGTTTTCGACCACCTTGTCCGCTGCGGCTGGCGTCAATCCGCCCGAGTCGAGCGTCCGTTGCAGACGCCCGAGCTCGATACCGAGCGCGCGGGCGACCGCTTCACGACGCTCATCAATGGACAACTTGTAGAAGCCGGTGATGCGTGAGTCGACCATCGAAACCTCCCTACTGCGCCGAGGGCATCTCGCAGTGCACTCCTCGGGCTCCGAGCCCTAGCTCCAGTCTTTCGTGCCCCGTGTCCAACGCTCGAGCCACGAGCTCGGCCGAGGCCGGCCGGGCACCGAAGAAGAGCAGCAAGTCTCCGCCTCCAGCGCCGGATGGGATGACCGCGGCGTCTTGCTGCTCTGCCCTCGCGCACAGCTCGCGGCAGCCTGACGTGACGATGCCGGCACCGCTGGCATCGCCGAGCCGCCCGAGACACTCGAGTTGCCTGGCGAGCGCCCGCACCAACGCCGTGACGTCGCGCCGACCGAAGGCAGCCAGCGCCTGTTCGGCCGCACGGGCCTGGGCGCCGATGAGCTCCGCATGAAGCACTGGATCGCGGTCCCGCAAGCCTCCCACCCGAGAGAGCAGCTCAGGCGTCGAGGCACTGACGCCCGAGACCCACACCTCGATGAAGAGGTCACCTGGCAGCTCAAGGGGCACGACTCGAGTAGTGTCTGCGTCCCGGTAGAACGCCAGTGTGCCGCCGAAGGTGCTCGCCGCCACGTCGACGCCGCTGCCGCCGCCCTGCGCGCGGCGATGTGCGCTGAGCGCGCGCTCGTATACGGCCTGTGCGAGCGCTCGGTCGCTCAGGGGGCCCCTGCGCTCGAGCTCGACCGCCGCGAGTGATGCGACGAGCACGGCCGCGCTCGAGCCCAATCCGAGCTTGCGTCCGCCGGCACGCAGCGCGTCCGAGCGGAACCAGGGACCACGGTCACCCAAGGCGGCGCGCACCTCGGGGGTGAGCCATTCGGCCTGGCGCGCGCCGTCGGCCTCCGCGTAACGATCGACCGCAGTCACGATGGCGGGCGCCCCGTCGAGCACGCTGTACGCTCCGGACAGCACGAGCTTGCCAGGGGCGAGCGCCTTCATGGCTGAGTGTCGGCACTCGCCTCGTGTGCTGCCGGTCCGGGGCGGCAGCTCAGCACCTCGACGACGCCGGGCAGCACTTCGAGCGTGTGTGCGACCTGTTCGGCATGGACCGGCAGCGTGAGCACTTTGACGTGCGGGCCCGCGTCCATCGTGAAATACGCCGAAACACCCGCGTTGCGCAACGAGCGCACCGCGTCCAGGACCACGAGTGTCGATGGAGTCAGATAGAAGAGCGACGGACGGGAGGCGAGCATGCAGGCGTGCATCAAGAGCGCACTATGCTCCATGGCCTCACCGAGGACCTCGAGATTGCGCTCTTGCACGGCGCGACGCACCTCCTGGAAGACCTCGGGTGCGCTGTCGACCCAGGCCCGATAGTACGGGCTCGTGCGAGCGGTGTGCCCCATGCCCTCCGTGGAGGCCACGCCTTTGGTGGCGCGCGTCACCACGGCGACCAGCATCACCACGTCCCAGTGATCGCGGGGCGCGACGGGCACAGCGGCCTCGGCGCCTGCTTCCAGGGCCACGAATCCTCCGAAGAGCGAACGTGCCGCCGAAGCCGATGCGCCGCGCGCTAGAGCGCTGAGCTCTGGCAGACTGAGCGACAGTCCGAGAGCTTTCGAACCTGCGAGGACCAGCGCTGCGAACCCCGATGCGCTCGACGCGAGTCCGGACGCCGTGGGGAACGAGTTGGTGCTCGTGACCCGTGCGCACAGCGTCACCCCTGCCATCGCGCGAAGCTGATCGATCAGGGCCACGACGCGCTCGAGGGGGCGTCCGTACAGAGGCTCGTCGTCGATGGATGCCTCGTCCTGCGCAAGCCCGGCGTCGAACAGGATGTCGGTTTCGGTCCGAAGCCTGTCGAGCGTCAGTGACAGACTCGGCACGGCCGTGAGGTTGCGAGCGGAGTCGTGCTTGCCCCAGTACTTGGCCAGTGCGATGTTCGCGTGGGCGACGGTGCGCGCAGTCAGAGTGGTCAAACAGGACTCTCCTGTCTGCCGGGGTTTGTTCCGACGGTAGCCGAGAAGCAGGGTAGGCCATGCTGTTGCCACGCGGCGAGCACGCGGTCCGGCGTGTTCTCGACCAGAGCAATCACGCAGCCGCCGCCACCGGATCCTGTGAGCTTGGCCCCGAGCGCGCCGGCATCCCGGGCCGCGTGAACGGCCGTCTCGAGCTGCTCGGTGGACACCATGAGTCCGGCCAGCAGCATGTGGTTCAAGTCCATCAGCTGGCCGAGGGTCGGCATGTCACCGCTCTCGATACAACGACGCGCGTCTTCGACCAGGGAATGGATGAGCCCCAGGCTGCGGTCCACGAACGCGCGCCGACGCTCTCGCAGTGCGGCGACGGCCTGAACCATATCGCGCGTGCTAGCTGGCGGGCCTGCGACCGCCACGCCCAGCGCAAAAGGCCTGCGCACGTGGATGCGCTCGGGGCCGTGGGCGCGGGTGAAGTAGATGCAACCTTGCTGCGACGCGGCAGCCGCATCGATGCCCGAGGGCTGGGCATGGAACACGCGCTCCCAAGCGGCTGCGGCCTGTTCGACCTGGGCGACGGACTCTCTGGGGTGCTCGGGACCGGAGCCGCCTCGGGTGTTGGTCGTTAGCTCGACGACCGCGCGCGCGACGGCGACGCCCAGCGCAGCGGAGGCCCCGAGCCCGCACCCCGCAGGGATCTCGAGGGACGCGAGCACGCGAACCGAAGGAGAGCCAAGCGTTTGCAGGAGCCTGGCGAAGGCTTCGCCGAGTCGACCCTCGCCGGGACGCACCGATTCGTTCTGGCAGCAGAGCTCGGCCTGTGTGGCGTAACTCGCATCGGCCGATGCGCCTCGGTCGAGGGCCGCTGCCAGTGCCGGTGTTCCGTAGACCACGGCATGTTCGCCGAGAAGGATCACCTTGCCGCTTGCCGTCGCCATGCTCGGAATGGCCCCTGCTAGACCGTTCGCTCCGTGAGAGCGTCGACGGCTCCGGCCAAGAGCTTCCTGGCGCTGGACGGCAGGCGCGCCGCGTCCAACGCGATGCGCGCGCTGGTGGCAAGCTCGGCGATGCGTGTTTCGACCAGCTCGGGAATGCCTCGTTCGCGCAGCAAATCGAGCGCTCGGCCGACTTGCGCGTCGCTGGCCTTCTTGTCGCCGAGGACCCGGTTGAACTCCGTACGTTCCGAGCCTCTTAGCCTGCGGAGCGCCAGAGCGACCAGGGCGGTGCGTTTGCCCTGGCGCAGGTCATTGCCCACCGACTTGCCCGTGTGTTTCGCCTTCCCGAAGGCTCCGAGCAGGTCGTCTCGCAACTGAAAGGCGATGCCGACCGGCGCGGCGTACTGATCCAGCGCGCGCAGCAGCGTGGGCGTGCCCCCCGCGAGCAGTGCTCCGAGGTGCAACGGCCCCTGCACGGAGTAGCTGCTGGTCTTCAGAGCGTAGACGGTTTCCACGTCGCTGGCGCGGCCGAGCAGGTCCAGTTGCTGGCCGAAGACGACGTCCTGCTGCATGCGCGCGAAGCAGGCGACCACTTTCGGAACGCGCACCGCCGGGATGTCGATTCGAGACAGCGCCTCCAAGGCCAGGGCTGCGGCGAAGTCGCCCGCCAGGATCCCCGAAGCGTCTCCAGTCTGCTGAGAACGGTAGCGCTTGGCCAAGAGGGTATGGACCGTCGGGCCTCCCCGGCGGATCGCATCCTGGTCCATCCAGTCGTCGTGGATGAGCAGGTACGCGTGGAGCAGCTCGAGCGCCACGCCAGCGTCGAGGGCCGGGCCAAGCGGTCTCCTGCTCCCGGCGGCGCGGAATCCCGCGATGGCCAGGGCTGGTCGCAGACGCTTGCCGCCCCGAAGGCACAGATCCCGGATCGCCGAGACCATAGCCACCAAATCCGCGCCATAGGCCGAGGCTTGGTCGACCGCAGCGTCCAGGAAGCCGCACAGTCGCGCTTCCAGGTCACCGCGCACATCGTCCAACAGGGCCAGAAAAGGGTTGTCCTGTGGCGTGTTGGTCCGCGAGCGATCGGTCGCGCGCGTTCGTTCCGGCGTCTTACTCGTTGCCATGGCGGCCACCAGCCTACCACGGTCGCCTACCCCGGAACGATGCTTCAGCCCGACGGCTGACCTGTCGCTTCGCGCGATTCTGTATTCTGCAGGAGCCTGGTTCGCCGGCCCATGGCTCGGATCGCGTGTGGCGACACACGACCGCACGGGTGCGACGTTGGTTCCGATGTCGGCCATCGGTGCCCTTAATGACTCGATACAACTGGCCGTCGAGCGGAGGGGTTGGCGTGCCAGAACTGCAGAAGCACACACATCTGGTTGAGCAGACTGCCTCCGGACGGGTATCTTGAAAGCGATGTCTGATCACGATCGTGAGCGTGTCGGAGTCCCCTCCAAGGCCGGGTCCGTGGCGCCGGATGCCGCGGGCGGACGGACGGAGAGCGACCTCCTGGATCGGACCCGGGGCGCGCACGCCGAGCTCGTCGCGCGCGTAGCGGCGCTCGAGACGGAGAACATGAAGCTTCGCACGAACGCCGAGGCGCAGGCAGCCATCGAGGAGCTCATGGCGCAGCTCAGACGTCTGGAGCTCGAGCGAGACGAGATGCAGGCTCGAATGGATCAAGTCTCGAAGGACTTCGGGCAGCGCTTCGCCGAATTCGAGCAGGAGTTCGCCAACCTGGCCAACCTGTACGTCGCGTCCAGCCAGCTGCACTCGACCATGTCCCCGCGAACGGTAACGCGACGCATCAAAGAGATCCTCGCGCAGCTCGTGGGCGCCGAGAGCTACGGAGTGTACCTGGCGAACGCGGAACGCACCGAGCTCGTTCCCATCGCTTCCGAGGGCATCCCCGCCGACGTCCTTACGCCGATTGGTGTCGATGACGGCATCGTCGGCCGGACGTTCCGCTCGGGGGATGTCAGCATCTGCGAAGGAGATCCGAGCCGAGGCAGTTTCCAGGAACCTGCCGCCGTGATACCGCTCAGCGTCGACGATGGTGTCGTGGGTGTGGTCGCTGTGTTCACCACCTTGGTTCAGAAAACGGAGTTCGAATCGATCGACCACGAGCTGTTCCATCTGCTCGCCCGTCATGCTGCCGCGGCTCTGGTGAGTGCGAGCCTGTTCGTGGCATCGGGCAAGAAGATCCCCGGTCTTGAAGCATTCATTGACCTGAGCGTGTGACCC
>JAFGIS010000160.1 GCA_016929495.1 Polyangiaceae bacterium
CCACCGGTGCTCGTCGTGCCGCCGGTGGCCGTCCTACCACCGGTGCTCGTCGTGCCGCCGGTGGCCGTCACGCCGCCGGTGCTCGTTGCCCCGCCGGGGTCTGCTCCGGCCGTCGCGGTCACGCCACCGGCAGCCGCCGTCTCACCACCCGTCCCCGCGCCGCCGGTGGCGGTCGCCCCGCCCGTCGCCGCTCCACCGGCCGCCATGCCACCCGTGTCCCCGCCGCTGGCGCTGTCCCCGCCCGTGTCGCTGGTCGCTCCGGTCGAGCCACCGCCGCCTCCGGTCGCGTCGACCAGGTCGGCAGGCTCCCCAGAGCCGCTGCTGCCGCAGTGGGTCGTCGACAGGACAAACGGCGCCAGCAGACCCACGCGGAGAATGGGCAGGCAAAGAATCGAGCGGGCAGCGTGAAGCTTCTGGTCCATACCCTGTATGTTCCACACCGCGTCGGAGATCATCCGTCAGAAGTCACATCTGTACTGCCGTGAACCAGCTGAACAGCCGACCCGGTACTGCGGAACATAGTATGCGACCCGGCCTGCGCCAGTCGGGAGCGCCAGCAACATGAGAAGCACGCTCCGCCTAGTTTTCGCCGTCACAACCTGCACTCTGGTGCTGTGCGTGAGCAACGCTTTCATCATGGTCGGCAACGAGCTTGCGCACTACAGGCAAGCCAACGCGTTCCTCTCGGGTCGGATCTGGATCGAGAAGCCGAGCCCCCCGAGCTCCCAGCTCCCGCGCTGTCGAGGCTACGACGCCGCGGTCTATCGGGATCGCTGCTACTCCAACAAGCCGCCTGGGTTCGCGCTCCTGGCTACACCCATCGTCTGGCTCAACCGAGTCCTGTCCACGGCACCGGAACTGAGCCCGGAGCAGGCGTTGACGAAGCTCCGCCTGCTCAACGTGCTGTTCATCGGGCTAGCGGCCACGCTCCTCGCTGCCGCGGCGATGCGCTCGGCGGGCCAGGCTGCTCCCGGCCTATCATGTGCGCTGCTCGCTCGCGTCGGGCTGACCGCCGGCCTCGGACTGTCGCTCGGGACGCTGGTCTTGCCGTATGCAGTGACCGCAACCAGCCACCCCATATCGCTGTTGGGGTTCTGCGTGGCTCTCTATGGGCTGGTTCGATATCGCTACGGCGGAGGGGCGGGCGCCCTGTTGCTCGGCGCGGCGGCGATCGCAGTGAGCCCGTTCTGGGAAACGAAGAACGCCGTACTCGCCGTTCCGCTCGGTCTGACCTTGTTTGCCGTGGCCCGAAGCGGGCGTCATCGCCTGCTCGTCGCGGGGATCGCTGCGCTGCTCTGCGCCCTGCTTCTGGGCTACAACACCATGCTCTTCGGTTCCCCGTTCAAGACCGCGTACTCGTTCTACGAGCCTCCGCCCTACGTCGCCTGGAAAGCGTCGGCGGCCGCCAACTTCGACCAGAACCCGCTGCTCGGTCTGGTCAGGCTGCTCTTTCACCCAGGACGAGGCCTGCTGCTGTACAGCCCGGCACTGCTGCTGTCCGGACTCGGTCTGTGGTGGTACGCCAAGCAAGACCGGCCCCTCGGGATCGGCCTGGCTGCTGGGATCGTGGCGCAGTTCGGCTTCGTTTCGGTCTATCGCATGTGGCATGGGGGCCACTGCATAGGCCATCGCCATCTGCTCCCTGTCCTTCCTGTGCTCGTGTTTGCGCTGGCACCCGTGGTGATGCGCTTCCGAGGGTACTGGTTGACCCTGCTGAAAGTCCTGCTGGTCGCTGGCTTTCTGGTGAATACGGCGGCATGCATCGTGCAGCAATCGAGTGTGATCTGGGAAACCTGGCTCGCCGAGCCCCTAGACCTCCATGCGTCCCTCGCTCAGCTCTTCGAGCTGTGGGTGGTGCGCCTGGCACGTGGCGACGTCAGCTTGCGCTGCTTCTTCCCCTACGAGTGGCTGATCCTCGTCAAACTGGGCGCCTTGGCGGTTTTGGCGTGGATCGCGAGCCGCGGGCTCCAGCTGCACGCCCGGATGCGCAAGAGCGAGCGCATTCCGACTATTCGCTCGGCTCGCCGGTGTTGACTGGCAACTCGTCGCCTTGATAGGGGATCAAGGTCTGCACGAATTCGCCGCGTTCTTCACGCTCGCCACCCACGAACATCGACCCCCCCACGCCCGAGTCAGCAACGACAGCCACCCCTCCGGTCCCCCCGTCTGGGCCACGCCCTCGTCGGGGTGCGCAATCTCCAGCATGCACATGGTGGTTCGGCACTCGAGCGACAGCACCCGCGAGCCTTCTGGAAGCGATGTACGCGCCGCCGCATCCAATCTCTGCTCGGCATCCGGGCTCGATGTCGGGTTACGCCTCTCCTTGCCGTAGGCCACGAGGACTCGGTCCTGCAGTTGCTCGACCCCTGGCCTCATAGGAGCGGAGGGCTGGACATCACCGCTGGTCCCGGGGTGTGAAGTGGAACCAGCACCGATGCGGACTGCGCTCGATCGACTTGTTCGGCCTCGTTCTGACGAATGCTCGTACGGTCCGGCCAACCTCGCGGGAAACTGAAGCCAGTTGCGGCCGCTCACCGGCATCCACGGCAACTCAGTCAGTCTGTCAGCATACGCGCTGCCCCCGTTCCCCTCCGCTCAGTGATACACCCCCGTGATCGCCATGCCCAACGCATCCGCGCTTCCCTTCCACTCGGTGTCGGGGTTCTTGGCTCGGACGGCAAGGTAGCGCGCCTCGAGCCCCAGCGACCATTCGCGGGCCATCCAGAAATCGTAACCCATCCATGCACCTATGGCGCCGCCGGTCGCGGTCCTCTCTTGCTCGTCGGAGAACGGTCGGGCGTCGATGGCCAAGCCGCCCAGACCCACCATGCTGCCGAAATGGAAGCCTTCCTGGGGGTCCGGGTAGTAGTCGACGAACGGCCCAATACCGAAGATCGTGACCGTGCCTTGGTGCTTGTTCTCCCCTCTCCACTCCTCGGTCTGGAACCCGCCGGCCCAGAACCCGCCTCCCACGACCATCCCGCGCGCGGGCGTTCCGCCCGCCATCAGATCGAGCCACCCTACGGTTTCCATGGCGTCGCTGAGTCCATTGGGCGCGTCTTGGAGCACGACCGTGCCCGTGCCCGTTCCTATGGCCATTCGGAGATAGAACCCGTCGTGCATGCGTTCGGCTCGGACTTGGGGCACTGGCGCGGGGGCAGGTGTCGCGACCACCGGAGTCGGCTGGCCAGTGGCCGCGGCGGGCGGTGGCTGTTGCGCAGCCGCGTGCGGCGGGGCCTGAGCGGGACTGGGCGTGGAGGCGGCGGCTGTGGCTTCTGCAGGCGCGGGACCGCCCGACGAAGCCGAGGGGGCAGCGTCTGCGTTGGCCGGCGCCTGCTCGGCGGAAGAGTTGACCGCATCACTCGGGACCGCACCGGTCTCCGAAGTGCCCTTGGACGACGTGGCGGGCTGCGCCAGCACCGAAGCGCAGAGGCAGAGAACGCTAGCAACGCCGAGCGAGCTGACAAGCTGACGGTTTCGATTGGCCATACGCACGAGTCCAGCAAGGGTCGTGCCGGAGTGACCGAGTAGCACAGCCCCTTGCGAAGGGGTTCGCGTCGCTGTCCCGTCCGCGGGATCCCGGGCGCTGGCGACCCGGACGCGCGGTGCTGACGCGCCAGCAGGCGGCGACGGAGCGCGCTCGCCCAAGCGGACACTTGTCCGGCTGCGGGCGAACAAGTGTCCGGATGCGCCGTCGGTGCGCTCGGGGCGTTCGTGCCGATGGGTGCCGGCCCATCGATCCCGTGAGCGTCGGCGTCTGATGACCCATGCTCCGTGCGACTCCGGCGTCCAAGCAGATACCCTCCAGACTGGAGAAAGACAGATGACAGCGACGAGGATCCGGCTGCGCTCGTGGGCGGCCCGGGTCGTAGGCGTGGGCCAGTTCGTGGCTTCTGGGCCCGCACGGGCCGACACAATCAATCCCAACTGGTCGCCCTGTGGCGGCAAACGGGCGGGGGACGACTGTGCGATCGTAGTCGGCATGTTCGAAACCAAGCCGGGGACCTGCGTACCCGCTGGCGACCGGGTCAACGGAAAAAACGCTCTGGAGTGTGTGGACTTGGGCACGGCCAAGGAGCGCGCCCTCCAGGCCCAGGCACGAGCCGGCAAGCGGCGTTCTGCTCAGGCGTGTGCGTTTTCGCCCGTGGCTGGAGAGCCGCCGGGGACGGTGTTGGGCTGGGCCGGCTTGCTTCTGCTCGGCATTCGTCGGCGACCAGGCAAGACAAGCGGGTGGCGCCTACTGCTGGTTCGTCATACCTGCAGGAGCCGACACCGAAGACGAACTGGTACGGGCACGCGGATCAGTGACCCGGGTGTCGGAGGGTGGCCAGCAGCATGAGAACGTGCAGGTGAATGATGTGGCGGGGAGCTGGCGCGTCGAATTGACACCGCTCAGCCTGATGGCCCGGAGTCACGGGGTGTCGGACGGCTCCGGAGCGTTCCCCAGGTTCGCCACCATGCCACCGGTATCAAGCCCATTGCCCAGAAGCCGAAGACCGGCCTACTCTAAGGGGTGAGCCGTGACGAGCGTACGGGACTCCGAATTCGGGCGCGCTGCCAACCGTGAGGCACCCTGGGTGCGGTACCTACGGGGCCTCTTCTGGTAGAGTCACTAGCGGGCCAAGTGTGGGACCAACCGCTCCCGACGAGGTCTGCCGGTGTAGCGCCGAACCTCACCGCCATCGGCAACGGTCTGAACATCGCTGGCACCGAGCTCACGGACATCGATGGGCTCGCCAACCTGAAGTTGGTCGGTCACAGTGTGACGATCGGCCAGAACCCGGGCCTCACGAGGCTCGACGGGCTGAACCAGCTGGAACAAGTCGGCGCTTCACTGAGCATCTCGAGCGATGCGCTCTCCGAGCTCAATGGCTTCCTCTTCATCGATGGTGATCTGACGATCGCGGGCAGCGATGTGCTCGCGAGTATCGACGCATTCCCACATTTGGCCTCGGTCGGGAGTCTGACCCTTCGCGACAACAGCTACCTCCAGAGCATCGAGGGCTTCGACGAGCTGGCCATCGTCGAGGATGCGGTCGTCATCGAGTACAATGACGTTCTTTCGAACGTGAACGGGTTCAACGCTTTGGCCTCGGTCGGCGGCGCCTTCACGGTCGACCATAACCCGGCCCTGCAGGACGTCAGCGGATTCAATGGCCCGCTGTCGATCTTCGGCATTCTCACGTTCTTCCAGAACTTCGAGCTGGCCAACGTCTCGGGGTTCGGCGGGCTGAGAAGCGTCGGTGGCCTCACGGTCGAGAGCAACGTCGCGCTCAACGCATTCGACGGGCTCGAAGCTCTCGCGACGATCTACGCAGACCTGTACGTGGACCTCAACGACGATCTGGAGAGCTTCGCCCTGCCCGGGCTGAAGCAGGGGTTCGGCGATGTCGAGATTTGGGACAACACCTCTTTGAAGACGGTGGGCGGATTCGCAGAGCTGACCGACGTCGGGGGCTACTTCTACCTGCACGACAACGCCGCCCTGACGAGCCTGGTGGGCTTCCCGAAACTTTCATCCGTCGGAAACAACCTCGAGGTCGACGGCAACCCCTTGCTGGAACAGATCAGCGGTTTCCCGAGCCTCGACTCGGTGGCTGGGGATCTCCGGATCGAGGGAGCCGCTGCCGTCGAGACCCTCGTCGGCTTCGACGAACTGACCTCGGTGGGCCGCTCCATCACCCTGCGTGACAACCTGGCGCTCAGCGTTCTCGACGGCTTCGACAAGCTCACTGCGGTGGGCACGACAATCGCCCTGTATGATCCCCTCACGACGCTGTCGGGGTTCGGAAGCCTCGTCTCCACGACCGCCGTGCTCTCGATGGAACAGCTCACGGAGATCGGCGGCACGGTCACCGTCTCAGACAACTTGGCCGGTTCATGCTCCGAGGACTGCGGATACTGAGGGCGAGAGGGGCGCATACTCACGAAACAGGGTGTCTCGGAGACGGGGCAAGCGTATGGCATGTCCCATGCATCGCAGACGCCTCTCCGGGCGTCGACCGACGACAGTCCCTCTACATCGAACAGCCTGCGCTCCGCTACATCAAGCAGGACCTGCCGTTCGCGCTGCCGCTCGACACCATCGCTTGGCCGAACCGCAGCCACACGCCCTCCTTTCCCATCTACGCCGCTCGCAGCCAGGTCATGCTCACCCGAGCCGAGGCGCTCGCGACGTTCGACGACGGCTCGCCGGCGATCACGAGCGCGCGCGTCGGCCGCGGCCGGACCTACTATTGTGGCTTCCTGCCCGGCTTGTCGTACTTCCAGCCCGCTATCCCGCAGCGTCCGGTGGACAGAGGCGGCACGATCGACGACGCCTTCACCCACTTTGTTCCCACCCAGTTCTCGAGGCCCGTGTCGCAGCTCATCGGTCTTCCTGCCAGGAAGATCGAACGCGACATCCTCGCCTCCGAACCTCTCGTAGAAACCGGGCTCATCGAATCGAATGCGGGCGCCGTCATACCGCTGGTCAACTTCAGCGGCGGAGCCGCGCACCGCCTGCGGATCCGAGCGAAGCTGCCGGTGCGCAGTGCCCCAACCGTGACGCTGGCCAGCGGCAACCCGGTGCACGTGCGGCGAGAAGGTCCGTGCCGATGGACGTTCACCCTCGACTTGGACATCGCGGATGCGCTCGTCGTACGGGCGCCGGCGTACGGCACAGCGACCGCGTGCCGGTAGGGCGGCCGAACTGCGAGCGATGAGTCGGCAACCGCTCCGCAGACGCTGGTGGTGAGTCCCGCTCGGGCTGTTCGGGTGCGGGCGGCCATGTCCGGGCACAGCGAGATCTTAGAGGATTTCGCTGCGGACGAGTTCCTGGTAGGGACAAGTCGTCTACGCTAGTCTCACAGGCGTCATGATCTCTGATTTTGCTAGTCGGTCGAACCCTTCGCGCGGTGGGGTACGAGGGGCAGCTCTTGCTGCCGGTGGGATGGTGGCGCTCTGCACCCTGTCGTCGGGCCACGCTTCGGCGGCCACTTACATCTACGTGGATTGGACAGAAGCTGACGTCGGGCAGGGCACGGCCTCGGGAACCATCTCGCTCCCGGATGACTCGACGGTGACCGTTGACTTCGTAGCAACGCACGCCGACGGGTCGCCCGGCAGCCTGTACGGTGCACAGACCGACGGCGGAACGAACTACTGGACGCCCAGTACGCCCTATGTCAGCGACGAGGTCGAAAACGCGCCCCCCGATGCGGATATTCTCCAGCTCGCTGGGGGAACGGACGAAACGTACATGGTGATGCTTTCCGAGCCGATCAAGGATCCGGTCATGGCATTGGTCAGCCTCGGGATGCCGATCGGCATCGTCACCTACGATTTTGATTCGCCGTTCACGATTGTCAGCCAGGGGGAGGGCTATTGGGGCGGCTCGGATACAGCACTCACCCAGCTAGCTGGCGACATTCTGCAGGGCGCTGAGGGTAACGGAACCATTCAGTTCATTGGCACGTTCTCCACCTTTTCCTGGACCGTTCCACTGCCGGAAACCTGGCATGGATTCACGTTCGCCATTCGTACCACCGAGCGCCTCGAACCCACGCCGACCGACGGCGGTTCCGGAGCCGGTGGCGCTGTCGATCAAGGCGGGTCG
>JAFGIS010000161.1 GCA_016929495.1 Polyangiaceae bacterium
AGCCCGACCGGTGGCAGGGGACCGGTGGGCGGCTCCAGCAACACCGGCGGCGACAGCCCGACCGGCGGCAGGGGACCGGTGGGCGGCTCCAGCAACACCGGCGGGCTCGATTCGAGTGGCGGCAGGAGCCAGATGGGTGGCTCCAGCAACACCGGCGGGGTCAGCGCGACAGGCGGGAGATCGACCACCGGCGGGTCGAGCTCGACGTGCCGAGCCTACCACTTCCAGGGCCAGGACTGCGGCAGATGCCACCAGGCCTCTTGCACGTGCGAGACCCAAGACGCCAACTGCCATGACCTGTGAGCCACGGGCTCGCCGGCGTCCGGGTGGCCTACGCCCGCTCCGGCCCCAAGTCGAACGCGTCAGGCGGTAGAGCCTCGAGCTCGCTCCGCAACAGCTCGCACAGCTCGCTCACCGACTGCGCCCGCATCGCACGAGGCAACAGCGTTTGGCCCGTTGTCGGGCCACGTAGGATCCAGGTCACGTGTTCTTTGAACAGGTCGAGCGCACCCCGGGGACGCTCGACCGATGCGCGGCCGAGCGCCGTAGCGAGCCGATCGACGTGACCGAGCAGGTCGGCCGCGGTGGGCCGGAACACGCCCTCGCCGCGCCGAAGCTGCTCGAGCTGCAGAAAGATCCATGGGTTTCTTAGGGCGGGCCGTCCGATCATCACGGCATCGCAACCCGTCGCGCGTTGCAGACGCAGCGCATCGGCGGCGTACCATGTGTCCCCGTTTCCGACGACGGGAATGCGGAGAGCTCGCTTGAGTTCGGCGACCAGATGCCAGTCGGGCGTGCCCCCAAACATCTCGCCGCTCGAACGCGGATGGAGCGTGACGAAATCCACGCCTGCGTCCTCGGCGATGCACGCGACCGACAGGGCCGATTCCCGATCGTTCACACCGGCGCGGAGCTTCACGGACAGCAGGCAATCGGTAGTGCGGCGCATCGCACCGAGCAGGGCTCTCACCTGTTCTGGACGCTCGAGCAGAGCCGAGCCGGTGCCTTTGCGCACGATCGACGGTTTGGGACACCCCAGGTTGACGTCCACGACCGCAGCGCCGGCGGTGCTCAGGATCCCGGCCGCCCGCGCCATCTGATCCGGATCACGGCCGAGCAGCTGCACGGAAACGGGCCGAACCGACGCGAGCAACAGGTGGCGTTCGAACCACCGAGCGCGCTGTGGGGTTCGCGTGACGCGCAGGAAGGCAAGACAGACCAACCCCGGCGGCTGATGGACTGCGACGAGATGATGCAGCTCGGCCGGCAGCACACCCCACATGGGTGCCAGCAGCGTGGGTGGCGAGAAGGGGAACGAGGAGCCCATCGTGGGGCAACGTATTCGTCGCAGCAGCGAAGGCAAGGACGCCTTGGGGTGAGCGCTTGAGCGCCGTCAGCCCGCTCGCTCCGAGCTGCGACCGCGCAGGTTGATTGTAGACGCAGCCGTGGGTAGCTGCCTCGGTTCGCCCTCCACCAAGGCTTCCGGGACGCCCACTGTGCCGATGTAGTCCATTTCGTCGAGTCGCAGCAAACCCATGCACTCGAAAGGGACGCGCGCCACGGGTGCTGGGCTCAGCCGCGGCAGGCGAGGAGGAGTCTTGTGCGTCTCGTTGGAAGCCACCATCACCCATTGTCAACGAAGCGACTGCCGCGTCGATTACATGGGATTACGCGCCAACGGTCCAATTCTCCCCGCCCACGTTGGGGCCTGGAGCTGGCCGGACGTTCGCCTGCGGCGGGCTCGCGGATCGGCTCTCGTTACCAGTAACTCGTCGGCAGCGAAATCCTTGAAGATTTCGCTCTACCCAGGCATGGCCGCTGGGCCATGCTGAACATCCTCAGAAGCCTCGTCGGAGCCGGCACCGGTGCCCTCTACTCCGTGTTCTCGACGTGCCGCAGGTAGCTCAAGAGGCGCGCCCGAGCCGTGGGATGCCACGCGCCCCGGAGGTCGGCTCCGGAACCGAGACACGAGATCGCCTGACTAGAAGGCGACCATTCCGCCGCTGCGAGCGCCGAGCGGACGCTCCCGGGCGTCGCCGGGATGAAGTCGAGGGCGACGCCTTCGTACCGATCCTTGGCTCGCTCCATCCACAGGCGTTTGATCTCCGAAGACGTCGAAACGACTCTCCCGATGAAGATGAACGATGCGGAGAAATTCAGCCACTCCATCCCGATCCCGACGAGCAGCGTGGAGTAGCTGTGCAGCTGCAGCCCCAGCTCCTCGTCGACGCCCCGCTCGGCGCAGGCGAAGATGTCGGTGTCTCCAGGCACGTTCGGAACCGTCCGCTGCATCTGCTCTTCGATGCCGACCGACCATCTGCCCGGATAGATTCTCACGTCCGGGCTCCGCTTCATCAACACGATCCGGCTGTCCCCGGTTATCAAGCCTACCTGGGCGTTGATGTTGTGCCAGAACGGCGACCTCTCTATGGGCCAGAAGAGGTCTTCCATCGACGCCCTGAACGGCGAGGGGTCGTTCGCTCCGAGGGCGGACTCTTGGGTGAGGGCATCGACGAAATGATACCAACCGTCGAAGACCTGCAGACGTAGCGGAGAGTGATCGTCCATGAGAGGCATGTTGCAGATCGCGTGCAGCCCGTATCGCGGTTTCGAACCGCCGTCGGTCCTGTGGCGCTTCAGCACTTCCTCGAATTGCTCGAAGGGCTTGTAGTCGCCCGCATGCTCGAACCTCACCTGGCTCCGAGTCCATCCGCGCCAGCCGGGAGAGCGGCAGATTTCGAGGTAGCCGTCGACTCGGTGGAGCGAGAGGTCGCGTCTTCTCAGGCACGCCTCCAGATCGGGATAGGCACCGGCGCTCTTCCCGGAGCTCTCCGGCGCCTGCGAGGTCGAAGGGAGGGCCTGCAGCAGGAGCGCGTATTGCTCGTCCGACTCCCGCCTCCAGTCGACGTAGCGGAAGATCTTCAGCGAAGGCGGGATCTCCGCGTCGTCGAGCCGAAGCGGAATGATCCTGCGCTGGTCGTTGCACGGATCACGGAAGAGCGCGATGTGACGCTCGTAGATCGCCCAGCTCGACGCGAACATGTGCTCCGACATGCAGAGAACGAGAGCATTGGACTGCTCGAGCCCCCGTTCGATTTTCAGTGAGATGAAGTCACCCGGAAGGACGCTCCATTCGTCGAACCACACCCGTTGGCCGTCGTCGCGGAGTCTTGCGGCGAGCCTTCGAACCCGCCTCCGGTCTTTGGAGCTGTAGCTGATGAAAATGTCGTAGAGGAATCCTCCATCGCGCATCTCTCCACCTCTCCTCACTCATCCGCGGACCGAACCGACCGCTCCAGCTTTCGCGGCTGCGACGCGGATTCGAGGGCTGGGAACATCGTGCAACATGCCCTAGCGTATCGGAAACGGACCGTGCGCGACATGGGGACCGTACGGTGACACCGCACCGACACCGCGTCCTGTCCAGAAATCTGTCACCAGGCGATTCTCGCACGGTTCGTCACGCCGAAACAGTCTGGATCTTCCTCGTGACCGCGCTAGTTCCCGCTGCGCCTTGATGCTGCCAGTCACCGTCCAGCTCCTCGTGGCTATGCTCGCCTACGCCCTCAACGAGCACATGGCCCGCAAGGCTGAGTACCTGCGTGAGGAGAACCGGGTGCTCAAGGAGGCGCTGCGGGCCGCGACCGGCAAGAGCCGGATTCCTCTGACGAACGAGCAGCGACGACGTCTGGCCAAGAAGGGCAAGGCACTCACGCCCGCCGAACGCGAGGACTGCTGCCAGATAGCCCGACCGAGCACTATCCTGGCTTGGTTCCGACAGCTTGTCGCTCGCAAGTACGACAGTTCCCAGGTCCG
>JAFGIS010000162.1 GCA_016929495.1 Polyangiaceae bacterium
CTCCTCCGAGGCGGCTTCTGGGCCTCGCATGAGCTCCGCTCCTCCGAGGCGGCTTCTGGGCCTCGCATGAGCTCCGCTCCTCCGAGGGTATTGCCGGGCTTCTGATGAACGCGCCTGCCGTGACGCCATCAAGGGGCTGACAGCCGTCGGGCCCGGACCCGATGCGACTTGCCAGCGCGCGGGTTTTCCCACGCAACTGCCTGCGTGGGCCACCCGACATGGGTCAGTGGCCCGATGGTTGCGAACGGCGGCGCTCGGCTGCGAGGCGCTGCTCGAAATGCTCGCTCCGACCCGATGCGTCGGGTGCGACACCCGAACAGCGCTCGGCGTCCCCCTCTGCAACGCTTGTCGTCGAACGCTCGAGAGACCAGCAGTCTGCAGCCTGGCGGGCATTCCCGTGGTGGCGGCAGCCATCTACCGACCGCCAATCCAGGACGCGCTCAGGCGCCTCAAATATGCCAGCCGGCCCGATCTGGCGCGTCCGTTGGCTCGACTCCTCGCCGAGGCCATGGTCCAACTGAGCGGCACTCGAGCGCTGCTCGCTCCTGTGCCGGTGCACCGACGACGTCTGGCAGAACGCGGCTACAACCAGGCTGCGCTCCTGACTCGGGAGTTGGCGCGGCTCGGACCCTGGAAGTCGGCGCCCCTGCTACTCGCCCGACGGCACTGGTCAGGCGCACAGGTGGGTCGGGGTCGCGCAGAGCGGCTCGAGAACGTCAGGTCCGACTTCGTTGTCCGGCAAGCACGACGGGCTGCGGGCCAGACCATCATCGTAGTGGACGATGTCGTTACGACGGGCGCAACTGCCTACAGTTGCCTCCTGGCACTGCGCGCTGCCGGTGCAGAGGTGGCAGCGGTCGCGGCGGTCGCCCGCGCTGGAGGAGCGCCGGAGGAGCTGCTCGCAGGCACGCCGTTCGAGGGTTAACCGAGCCCAGCTCGCCGACGTACAGGGGACAGTTGGCTCGAGTCCCCGAGGGACCTGCGGGCCTGGCAGGCACCAGATGACGACGGATACCGCGGTCGACGATTGGCACTGGGTCGACGTCGAGGGCACGAGACGACACGCCAGCCGCCAGGAAATCCTCACGCTGCTCGGCGGCGGACGCATTGCGCGCCATACGCTCGTGTGGCGCAAGGGATGGGCGCAGTGGATGCGCGCCAGCCAGGTCGCAGAGCTGGCACAAGCCTATCCGGGGGGAGTGGCCGCAGCGTTCATTGCACCGAAGGTAGATCTGCACGTCGTGGATCCTCCGCCCATTCCAGCCGGCTCCATGGGTGCGCAAACGACCGTGGTTGCCGCGACGAACAGTGCGGTACCCGCGCGCAGCCCGATGCAACACCGTCCAGCTGCCATCACGCCCGTTCCGCCAGCGGCTCAACGCCCGGCTCTGCAGCGACGTCCTGCGATGCAGACGCTCATCGGGGAGGACGAACCGGCGACTCAGACGGGCACCCTACGGCCGCCCGCTGCGGTGCCGCCACCTCCGCGGGCCATTCCCTCGCTGTCTCGCATGGAGGCCGTCGTGCCGGAACCGGAGCGAGAGGGCGCCCCAGCCACCCCGTTTCCTGCGCGGCGCATCGACATCGTGGACCCGCCTCGGCTGTACACGGAGCCGACCGCAACGAACGATTCGACCGGAACCCAGGTTCGCAGCGCGCCGGCCACGCAGGTCACCGCCGCGCCCGAGCCGGGTCTGGTCTCGACACAGGGCGACGGAATCGTCAGACCCGCGCTGGCCGAGGCCACACTGGCGTCAGCCACGCACGAGCAGCAGCCGGCCAGCCAAGCGCCGGTCCCGCTCGAGAAAACAGACCGTGCCGCCCCAGAATCACCGGCCAGCGACGCGAGCGCGTTCGATTCGTCAGGCCCCTCGACACCGGCTGCGGCGGATCCCGTCGCCCGATCCGGCTTGTCCCGCGCGCTGGCTCCGTACGTGGTTCTCGGCGTGGCAGCGGGGCTGCTCGGCGCCATCGCCGTCGGACTGTGGTCGCAGCGTCGGCAGACCCGTCCGACCGCAAAGCGCACGACGCCCGTCGTGGCCATGGCCAAGCCGTCGGCGCCGCCGGAAGGTCCGTGTGTGCTCGCGCACAGCGCTCAGCGGCTGTCGCCCGCAGCGGTGCTCAGCGTTCCCTTGAACGTGGGCACGGACCCGTCCACCGGCAATGCTGCTCTCGGGTTCGCAGACAGCGCCAGAGGGGCCATGGGCATCGTCGTCGATCCTGCATCGCTGATGGTCGGACACGTGTTCCGCGAGCCGTCCAGCACTTCGACTCTCGAAGTGACCCCCCTGTCGGCAAGCGGCCGTTTGGAGTTCGCCGTGACCCGCGCAGATGGCGAGCTCGCATGGTCGCATCCGGTCGACACGGCCCGGCGCTTCGTCGTCGGTTTTCGCGACCAAGACTTCGAAAGCGTATTGCAGGGTACCCACGAAACGGTCTGGCGCGACGTGGGCGCTGGCAAGCTGACCAACCCGCGCATCGCGACCGTTGCTTCGGTGGGGCACGCCGTTACCTTCCGCAGCGGGGGTCAGCAAGGCCGCATCCTCTTCGGGTGGCTTACCGATGACGGACGTCCCAAGACCGCGCTGGAACCCCTCGCTGTCGAAGGACTGGTCGGCACACCGACGCTCGCAGCGAATGACCGGGGCGTGCTCGTCGCCTTCGCGGCACGCAGCCATGCCAAAGAGCCTTGGCACGTCGAGCTCGCTCCCGCCGACTTCGGGGCGGCGCCGGCTCGGTCGATGCCCTTCGCGCTGCCGCCCGGGGGCGCCGGACAGGAAGCGATTTCGCCCGTGGCCGCAGGGTTGCCTGGCGGTCGCTGGCTGCTGCAATGGACCGAGGGCCCGCCGAGACATCGGGACGTGCGCGTGCAGACACTGTCTTCGACCCTGAAGCCTCTGGGAGGGCCAGTCACGGTCTCTCCCAAGGACAGCAACGCCGGGCAAGGCGGGGTTTGGGTCCACCAGGCCACCGCGCTCGCTGCTTTCCTCGTGTCCAGCCAGCACGCGCACGAGCTCTGGGGGGCCACGCTGACATGCCCATGAGCTCGTGGACGAGACCGACACGAGCCGAACCCGGACGGCGTCCCGCGCTCGCTTGGGTCGTCGCAACGGCGCTCTCGCTTCTTGCAGCCTGTTCGCTGTTCACGCCGGATCCCGGTCCCTCTGCCGTAGGCAGAGGACTGAAGTATCAGACCGGCAAACAGCAGTTCGACCAGTTCTTCTCTGCCCTGCACGATTGGCAGGTCAAGCTCGAGCAGGCGCCTGACCGGGAGCGGGCCATTCGCGCGCAACTGGCAGCCGACCTCGAGGTCCCGGAGGGAGCCACGATAGGACTGCTCTCTGCTGACGTAGAACGGCGAGCTCGCAAGCTCGCGAGTTCGGGCGTGCGCACGCGTCTCGAGGTCGAGGGCTACGACGCGCAAGACGCGCTGGACGTATCGGCGACGCTGCGCTTTTCCGGGCCCGAGCTCTCCGGTCCTGCCCGCAGAGCCGCGGAGTCCGTCGTGGTCGCCAGTCGCCACGAGCTGGCGCTGATGGCAGAGCTCAGAAGCGATGCCAATCAACTCGAAAAGCAGCTGGCTCTGAGCGCGTTGCTCGAGGATGCGGTGGACGAGACCTTCCGCACGGCTGGTCCGTCCAAGACGGCCGAGGTACACAAGAACCTGTCCGACGCGCGCAAAGTCATCCCCTTGATGGTCAGCCGGGCCCGCGAGGTCGCCGAGGACGCGCGAAGAGTCGTCCGCGCCCTCGAACGCGCGATCTCGACCGACACGCGCACGGACAGCGTCGAGCCCCCGCTCATCGTCGCCGAGGACCAACCTGCCGCACCGGCCGCTGCGGACCCGGAGCCCGAGCCCAAGAAAGCCACGAAACGCCGCAGCACGCGGCCCGCCGCGAAAACGCGCAGCGCGCCGGCCGCTCCAGCGCCGAAGAACGCGCCCCCGGCGGGCGATTTTGTGCCGTAGTCGCTCGATTGGGTCGAATCGAAGAGCGACCCGGAGCGAAGCCGAGACCGAACGGGATCCGGGAATGGCCGTTGGCGAGATTCCAGTTTCCAGCCTCTACTGCGTAGCACAGCAGCGTATGCAGATCGTGGACGTGGGAAGCGAAATGCTCGCGCACACACGTCAGGCCGTCGCGCAGGCGAGGAATCTCAGCTTTCCAGTCTACGACGGCCGGCACAGCGGATGCGGGCAACACCGGGTCGACGAGCTGGAGGCTGCCTACGGCGACGCCCTGTGTCAGGGGCTCGCCGGCAACGACGAGCGCCGAGTCTAGCGTTCACCCGTGACAATCGCAATGGTACAGCGCGTCGACGGAGGCGATGGAGTTCTGCGCCGCCCCGCGCCCGGGCAAGGGCGTCGAACAAGACGAAGGCGCGCGCGGTGGCCGTCAGGCGCGCGGCCGGACTCGTCCTTGGCCTCCGGCCGCCAGAGGCCGTGGGCCGTCCTTCGTCGGGGAGGTAGGGGCAGTCCACCGTAGCCCTTGTGCTACCATGCGCCCGCGGCGACGGTAGCGGAAACGCTACTGAGACTCGCGAAGCCGCAGGCTGCGTGTTCGCATCGATGGGTCTTCGTACTAGTATCCATGCGCTGCCGTTTGGCGTGCGAGCCCGCCCCTCGCATGGCCGGGTGAGTTCCGGCTGAGGGAACGACGAGATGCCTGTTGTCGACGTACTCCACAAGAGCCTCATGATCACGGCATTCGTGGCGGTGATGATGTTGGCCGTGGAGTATTTCAACGTCCAGACACGCGGCGTTCTGTTGGCGACCGTGCACGGCGCGCGCTGGCGGCAGTATCTGGTCGCCGCGGCGCTCGGCGCCATCCCCGGGTGCCTGGGCGCCTACGCCGTGGTCGCGCTCTACGCTCACCGCAGAGTGACGCTGGGCGCCTTGGTGGCCGCCATGATCGCCACCAGCGGTGATGAGACCTTCGTCATGCTGGCGCTGTTTCCGAAGACGGCCCTGATGATGACGCTGGGCTTGGCGGCGGTCGGGATCGCTGCCGGCTGGCTCAGCGATGTACTGCTCCCTGCTCGCTGGCTACCCGACGCTGCGAAATGCCGTGCACTGGAGGTTCACGCCGAAGCCGAGTGCCGCTGCTACCCGCGCGGCGAAATCGTCAATCAATGGCGTACCCCCAGTCCGTACCGTGCCACGCTCGTAGTCGCCCTGGCCCTCTTCGTCTTCGCGATCGCCACGGGCCATGTCGGACCCGTCGCGTGGAGCTGGAAGCGGATCTCGTTGCTTGCGGTGACGGGACTGGGGCTTTTCATCGCATCGACGGTCCCGGAGCATTTTCTCGAGCAACACCTGTGGCGGCACGTGGCGGTCAGGCACGTTCCGCGCGTCTTCGCCTGGACGACGGGAGCGCTTGGACTCCTGGCGGTGCTCAACGCGTTCGTCGATCTGCCCGCGCTGGTGTCGTCCAATCCGTGGCAGGCTCTGGCAGCCGCTGCCGGGCTCGGGATCCTGCCCGAGTCGGGCCCTCACCTCGTGTTCGTCACAATGTTTGCCGACGGAGCCATGCCGCTCTCAATCCTCGTAGCCAGCTCGATAGTCCAGGACGGGCACGGGATGCTGCCGCTGCTGGCCACGTCGAAGCGAGCCTTCGCGCTCGTCAAGCTCCTGAACGTCGTCTCCGGGGTCGCCGTCGGCGGAGCGATGCTCGCGCTCGGGTATTGAGCTCGAAGGGTTCTCGAGGGAGACGCGAATCACGCGGCGACCCGCGGCGCCGCTCAGTGCGCGAGCGCCTGGCCCACCTTGCGTGACAGCTCTTCGGCAGAGAACGGCTTCTGCAAAAACGCCTCGCCGCTATCCAGGACGCCCTGATGCGCGATGATGTGTTCGGCGTGCCCGGACATGTAGAGCACCTGGATTGCCGGTCTTCTGGCGCGGAGAGCTTCGAAGAGCTGTCGTCCGTTCATCTCTGGCATTACGACGTCCGTGACCACCAGGTCGATGTCTCCCGCGTACGCCTCGCACGCGCGCAACGCCTCTCGACCGTTCTCGGCTTCGAGCACACGGTGGTCCTGCTCACGCAGCACGCGTACCGCCAAACGGCGGACCATGGGATCGTCCTCGACGACCAGGATCGTGCCCTGGCATGGGAGCGACGCGACCGCGGGGGTGGGCAGGGGATCGGAGACCTGGCCCGCCGCCCGCGGGAAGTAGACCCGAAATGTCGTGCCCTCGCCGGGAACCGATTCAACTCGGATGAATCCACGATTCTGCCGAACGATGCCGTACACCGTGGCCAGGCCCAGGCCGGTGCCGCGACCGCTCTTGCGTGAGGAAAAGAAGGGCTCGAAAATCCGGTCTACGGTCTGTTGATCCATCCCGCACCCGTTGTCCGCGACCGCCACCTCCACGTACCTCCCGTGAGCGTCGATGGCGTCACCATCCATGACGATGCGCTCGTGGTCCAGAGCGACGTTGGCGGTGGATATGACCAGCCTGCCTCCGCCGACCATGGCATCGCGTGCGTTGATGGCGTCCCGAGCGTTGACGGCGAGGTTGACCAGCACCTGGTCCAGCTGCACGGGATCGATGAGCACCGGGCCCAGCTCCGCGCCGGGACTGAACGCCAGCTCGATATCCTCGCCGATCAGCCGTCGCAACATGCGCTGCGATTGCTCGATGACCGGGTTGACCTCGACGACCTTGGGGCTCGCCACCTGCTTGCGCGAAAAGGCCAGCAACTGGTCGGTGAGTGCAGCCGCTCGCCGCCCTGCGTCGTAGATCTCGCGCACGTCCGAGCGCAGCGGGTCGTCGGGAGCCAGGCTTTCGAGGATCATCTCCGCATAGCCGTTGATTCCCGTAAGGAGGTTGTTGAAATCGTGTGCCACGCCACCTGCCAGGCGCCCAATGGCCTCCAGCTTCTGGGACTGTCGGAGCTGCTCTTCCAGCCTGGCCCTTTCTTCCGCCGCTCTGCGACGTTCGGTGAGGTCCGAACACAAACCCAGGTAGTGACCCCCGGACACGACCGTCGCCTGCAAGGCCACAGGAACCCGCGCTCCCGTCTTGTGTAGGATCACGATGTCGCGTTGGCCCGTGCCTGCGGCTTTGAGCTCCTCGAAGAAGGTGGGGCCCACTCGTGGACGATCGGCGGGCACTACGTCCCAAATGGACATGCCGAGTAACTCGTCTCGACTGTAGCCCGTGAGGCGGCAAGCGGCTTGGTTGACATCGCGATAGCGACCAGCCTCGTCGATGACGAAGATCCCCTCCGGCGCGTTTTCGACGTACGCACGGTACTTCTCTTCGCTGGCGCGGAGTGCTTCCTCGGCTCGCTTGCGATCGGTGATGTCGAGGATGCTCGTGAGTATGCCCTTGGACCGATCCGCGGGATCCAGGAAGTTCATTCTCACGTGGCCGCTGAACCGCTCGCCGTTGCTGCGCACGAATTCGGCGTCCAGCTGGGCGCACTGATGGGCGGCGATTTGCTCGTAGACGATGCGCCCCACACGCTCGTACTCCTGCTGGCTACAGTAGAGCATGCGCGTATCCTGGCCCTGGTACTCGTCCGGACGGAGACGAAATAACCGCTCCATGGCCTCGTTGGCCCACACGATCTTCCGATCGACGGCCTGAGCCAGCCCCACGGAAGCCGCCGATAGGATCCGAGCCATCAGCTCTTTCTGCTCTCGAAGCGCATCGACGGCCTCCAGGGCGTACAGGGAAAACCCAATGTCATCGACGATCGTCCCGAGCAGCGTGTGGTCGTCCGAGTCATCGATGTACTGCGCGGGCAGCGAAGTCCCCAAATACCCAAACAGCCGGCCTTCGTGACGAAGCGCCGCGGTCAGTGCCACCGAATGGCCAGACGTGCCTGCCAGGGGGCAATCCCGGCACATGTCCGCCGTGTTCACGGTGAAGACGGATGCCGCTTGCGTTCGCGCCTGTTGGACGCACCTGGGGAGCTGTCCCCGCTGAAACTGCGCCAACCAGGCGCCGAAGGTTTCCTCGGCGATACCCTCGTGAGCCGACTCCAGCGTATCCGTGGGTCCGCCGACGAGGACGAGCCACGCCCCCTGGAGCCCACCTTGGCGGATCAGCGCCTCGCAAATCCCCTCGATCAACGGACGCCGCTGCTTCTCCTTCACCATCACCCGATGAACGGCGCGGATCGTATCGAGCACCGCGTTGAGGCGCCGCAGCTTGCGCTCGGCGCGGCGGCGTTCGGTGATGTCGTGGGTCGAAACAGTCACCGAGCGCACGTTCCCCTGTGCGTCGACCTCCGGTATCAACAGCGCGTCGAGCCAGACCCCGGTTGGGTGCTCGAAGTCGAGGCGGCACGATTGCTTGTGGGAAAGCACCCAGCGCACGGCGTCATCCCACGTTTCACTTGCGGGCTCGAAAAACGCCGGGGCGGGCTCCGTGCCCTCGATCCGCTGCGCAGGGATGGGTTGAGCCAGCAGGGAGGAATCGGCCGGTTGTTCGTAGCGCGCGATTCGATCGAAACGACCGGCGGCATGCACTGGGCAGCCACTACGGGCTCCGGCGTTGGGAGGGAACACAGCCTGACCGCCCGCTGCGGTCGTGTCCCTCGAACCGAGCCAGTCCCTCGAATCTGACATGCGCAGGGCCAAGGTACCACACCGCGGCATCTGGCGAGGCACCGTTTCTGCGTCGCTGCAATGCGCTCCGAACGGAAGTCGATGGGTGAACAGAGCTCGTTGCTGGTCCTGCCGGGTGCGACGGCCAGCTTGTTGACGCACCGCTTCACAAAGCGTCGCAGAGCGCCGATACGCGCAGCACGAGGACATTGCCTGCAACCTATCGAGAGGCTGCGTGCGCCTGCCCTTGGGTATGCAATCACTCGAAGATCTTTGTGTGCTGAGGCCGGCCCGGCGCCAGCTCACCGGAGCAGTACGTTCTTTGGGCATGGGTCGAGTCGAGCAGCTTGATTGTCCCCCCGGCAGCCATCGACAATCCGTGAGCCCGTCTCCGGTCCCCGAGCCAGGCGGGAGCAACCTCATGACGACATTCGACGCGGTCCACGCCAGGTGGAACTGGAAGGCAATCCCCGACTGTCCCGGGAGGTACGTGCTGCGCGGTGCAGCGAGCAACCTGTCCATCGAGCAGGTCGCCGGCGAAGCGCTGGCGGTCCACGAGGTTCACGCGACGACGACTGCGGACACCATACTCGTGGCGCCCTTCGAGGGCGGTGGACTGCTGTCCTTCCGCAAACCGGACGGCAGCATCGTCCACACGCTCAACACGCCAGAGGGCTTGGCGCGAAGGTTGGCGCTGCTCGAACTCGCGGATCCGGTGCGGGCGCCTGGCGGTTGAGACTCCGACGACGACGGTAGATCTGCGCAGGATGGCCTGCGGGCCGGCCCCGCGCGCAAGCTCGGACTGGCCCAGGGCATGGGGAAGGAACCCCTCGCGCCTCGGGTATCATTTCACGGTGGTCCTATCCGCCCATACGCTCGCCCGCGGGCGCACAGCTCGCGCAAGACGGGCCCTGGCCATCGTAGCAGCTGCTGTCGCCATGCTCGTTGGCTGCGCCGGACAGCCACCCACGGTGCGTCTGCCTCCACGGCAGATCATGGCCCTTCCCGGTGGCGCACCGGTCGTGGCGGTCGGCATCCACCTACAGCGCGCCCGAAAGGACCCGCTGCTGCGCATGGCGGTGGAGGAGCACCACGACGCGTCTCGACTCTGGCCTAGATTGCACGAAGCACGTCAGGTGGATCTTTTCATCTGGTTGGATGCCAGCAGACAGCCGACGCGATGGGAGGCCCTGATTCTGGCCTACGGTCTGCAGGCAGCTCCGGGGCCTGACCGCAGCTCGCTGGTATTGGACGGAGTCGGTCGGGTCGCCGTAGCCATGCGCCGCATCGACAATACGACCTGGATGATTGGCATCCATACGGGTCGGCGATGGCAGGCAGCCCTGGACGGGAGACTCGAACCCCATCCGATCGAGCTCGAACCCGAGGTCATGGCCGCTTTCGAGTTCAACACCGCACAGGCCTCCGATTGGTCTTCACGCTACCGCGTTGCGCAGGACGCCCCAGGGCTCCTAGTGGCCCGAGGGCAGATCAACGGGGCCCTCGAAGGGAGCTGGCTCGAGCTCGAAGGCGACTTCGAGACCGAGGCCGAGGCGGTCGCGGCGGAAGGCCGGATCCGAAAACGATACCCGATCGTGGACGATACACCCGACGACCCGGACGCCCCTCTGACTCGCAGCGCGCTGCAATCCATACTCAGGATTTCGCTCCGTCGTACGGATCGCACACTCACGATGCGCGTCCGCCTCGCGCGCTGGGCCGCACAGTGGCTCCAGCACAGATAGGCCCGCCAACGGTCCGCGCTCGGGGCAGGCCCCTGGTTGGGGCGGGTGGGACGCGGTCATCCTGGACGCACTGCCCAAGGCGGCCCGGCAGCCCTCAGGGCGACGCCATGGCCTGAGCCACGACCTGCGGCGCGGTGCCGAACGACACGGTCGTGGTCGCGGTCTCTTCGGGCATGAGCTTTTTGGCGCGCTCGAGCAGAGCGTAGCTCTGCTCGAGATGATCGAACGCCCTGTGGACCCAGCTGCTGCCCCAGTAGAAGTTGCAGCTGGTCTCGGCCATGAGCAGTCGATCGTACGCGTGACACAGAAGGTCGCGCGTTTCGTCGGGGTGTTGGAGCTCGTGCTGGAGCCGGTCGTAGCGCTGCTTGGTGCGATGATACAGAGCGCTGCAATCCTTGATTTCCCGGAAGCCCCTCTTCTGTAGTAGCGACCCCGTCCATTGCATGAAGTCGCCGCCCC
>JAFGIS010000163.1 GCA_016929495.1 Polyangiaceae bacterium
CGCGCACGACGCCGTGGCGCTTGATCACCTTGCACTTGTCGCAAATCTTCTTGACGCTGGGACGCACCTTCATGGGCTTGGCCTCTTCTTGATGATATGGCCGCGGGAAGGGTCGTGGCTGCTGAGCCGCACTACTACTTGATCCCCGGCGATCAGTCGAACCACTGCGTGGCGAAGTGAGGGAGCCGCCCCAGCCCGGACCCTGCCGCCGTCTTGTAAGCGGACCAGGTACATGGCGTTGGGAAGCACCTCCAGAATCGTTGCATTGACTTCGCCCTTCGTGTCGAGCCTCCTGGAAAAACTCCGTTGGTATCAACGCGCCAGCGCCTCGACGACGCGCCGCGTGACCTCGTCGGGACTGCCAACGCCGTCGACGCGCCGAAGCAGCTCGCGAGCTTCGTAGTACGGCAGCAGGGCCGCCGTCATCGCCTCGTACTCGTCGAGGCGCTTCTGAACCGTCGCCTCCTGGTCGTCGGCTCGATGAACGAGCTCAGCTTCCGGGGGCGGAGGACTATACTTTAGGTGGTAGATCTGTCCAGTCCGTTTGTCGATCCGCCGAAGAACGGCCCTTTCGAGCAACAGACTGCGGGGAACATCGATCTGCAGCGCTGCGTCCAGTGGTGCCCCGAGCGCCTTGAGCTTCTTGTCCAACGCGTCGGCCTGAGCCACGGTCCTCGGAAATCCGTCGAGGATGAAACCGCAGGTTGCGTCGGGTTGGGCGATCCGTTCTTCGACCAGGCCAATGACCACCTCGTCTGGCACGAGCTTCCCGGCCTCCATGAACGAGGCGGCCTCGCGTCCCAGCGGGGTACCAGCGGCCCGAGCTGCCCGCAGCATGTCGCCCGTCGAGATCTTCGGGATCTCATGCCGCTGAGCCAGTACGTCTCCCTGGGTTCCTTTGCCACTGGCCGGAGGACCTAGAAGTACGAGCCTCATGAGCGGTTCTCCTGACTAGTCGGACTGACAGCGGTCCCGACGGCATCGCTGGCCCCGCGTCCTGACAGTCTGGTCCACCGGCCGTCGTTCATGCGGGTCTCCGTCCGCTGAGCCGTGTCGCGCGGGGACCGGTCAGGCCCTCGTAGCTCTGGGTGATGAGGTGCGCCTCGATCTGGTTGACCGTTTCGATCGCCACGCCGACGACGATCATCAAGCTCGTGCCGCCGAACTGGAACGGGATGTGGAACGACTGCGCGATGATCGACGGAACGGTGCAGATGATGGCCACGTAGATGGAGCCGCCCACCGTGATCCGCGTCAGGACGCGATCGATGTACTCGGCCGTCTGCTTGCCAGGACGTATGCCAGGTATGTGCGCCTGCTGCTTCTTCAGGTTGTCGGCGACGTCGACCGGCTGGAACGTGACGGCCGTGTAGAAAAAGCAGAAGAAGACTGTCAGCAGCGCAAACAGGAGATGGAAGGCCCAATCACCGCGGTTGAGCATCGCGCTGAACGCGTTCATGCCCGGGATGTTGAAGCTCGCGAGCGTGGCCGGGAACATCAGCAAGCTGGAGGCGAAGATCGGCGGGATCATGCTCGCCATGTTCACCTTCAGCGGCAGATGCGCGGCCTGGCCGCCGTAGACGCGTCTGCCCACCTGACGGCGTGAGTACTGGATTGGGATGCGACGCTGGGCTCGCTCGAAGAAGACGACCGTGGCAATGCTGGCCACCAAGACGCCCAGCAGAATGGCCACGGTCAGCGGCTGGATCTCGCCGGCGCTGCTCGACCAGTACTGGCCGAGCCCCTCCGGGATGCCGGCCACAATACCGGCGAAGATGATGAGGGAGATGCCATTGCCGACGCCTCGATCGGTGATCTGCTCACCGAGCCACATGATGAGCATGGTGCCGGTCGTCAGCGTCATCATGGTCATCATGCGGAAGGCCCAGCCTGGAGTGGCCACGACATCGCCGAAGCGACCGCCGCCCATGTCCGAGTTGTTCAAGCTCTCGAGGTACATGGCCACGCCGAAAGACTGGAACGTGCTCAAGAGCAGCGTTCCGTAGCGTGTGTATTGCTCGAGCTTGCGCCTTCCAGCTTCCCCTTCCTTGCGCATCTCCTCGACGGTCTTGCTGACCAGACTCAACAGCTGCATGATGATGCTGCTGGACACGTAGGGCATGATCCCGAGCGCGAAGATCGAGAGGTTGCCCAAGGCGCCACCGCTGAACAGATTGAACAGCCCGAGCAGTCCCCCTTGGCCTGCAACGACCCGTCGCATCACCGAGCGGTCGACACCCGGCGTCGTCACGAACGCGCCGATGCGATAGACGGCAACCAGCGCGAGGGTGAACAAGACCCGCCGACGCAGTTCGGGGATCTTACCGATCTTGGAGAAGCCCTGGAAGACGGCCATGGTCGGCCTGGCTCAGCTCGTTGCCGCGGGGGCCTCGGCCGGCGCGCTGAGGATGATGACCTTGCCGCCTGCCTTTTCGATCTTGGCCACTGCGGACTTGCTGAAGCCGTGGGCGCTGACCGTCAGCGCCTTGGTGAGGTCGCCCATGCCCAGGATCTTGATGCGGTCGACCTTGCCCTGGACCAGCCGAACGGACCGCAACGCTGCTTCATCGACTGCGGAGCCGGCATCGAAGCGCTCGAGCGAACCGACGTTGACCGCAACCGAGGCCACCGGGAAAGGAACGTTGAAGCCGCGCTTGGGCGTCCGACGTTGCAGCGGAGTCTGGCCACCCTGGAAGTGCACCTTGCCCAGATTTCCGGGCTGGCGCGCCTTCTGACCCTTGAATCCGCGCCCGCACGTCTTGCCGACCCCGCTTCCGGGACCACGTCCGACCCGGCGTTCCGAGTGACGCGCACCGGGGGGAGGCGACAACCTGGAGAGTATGTCCGTCATGGCGCTACTCTTGCTTCTCTTTGACTTCCACGAGGTGGATGACTTTCTTGATCATGCCGCGGAACGACGGGGTATTCGCGACCACGACGCTCGAGCCTGGACCCCGAAGGCCGAGACCCCGGATGATCTTGCGCTGCGGGTGAGGGCGCCCGATGACGCTCACCGTCTGCCGCACTTCGAGCTCTTTGGGCGTCATGACTGCTCACCACTGCCGCCGCGGTCTTTGGAGGCGATGATCGAGGTCGCGGTGGCCGCCTTGGCCGAGACCCTGGCGACCGGATAGTCCTGAGTCACCTGCTCGACGGACTGCGCGCGCGCGCCAGCGATTTGCTCGGGCGAGCGAAGCGAGCGGAGGGCCTGTACCGTGGCATTGACCACGTTGTACTTGTTCGCAGAGCCGAGGCACTTGCTCAGGATGTCCTGAATGCCGGCGGACTCGACGACGGCTCGCACTGCGCCGCCCGCGATCACGCCCGTGCCAGGGGCCGCGGGTCTGAGCAGCACCTTGCCCGCACCGAAATGCCCCACGACTTCGTGCGGCACCGTTGCGCCGAGCATCGGCACGGCGAACAGGTTCTTGCGCGCCTGATCGTTGCCTTTGCGAATGGCCTCGGGGACCTCGTTGGCTTTGCCCAGGCCCACGCCGACGTGCCCCGCCTCGTCGCCCACGACCACGAGCGCGGCGAAACTGAAGCGGCGACCGCCCTTGACCACCTTGGCCACGCGGTTGATGTGGATGACACGCTCCTTGAGCTTGTCCTCGTCCAGCTGTTCGAATGCCATCGTAGTCTCTCTAGCTAGCTAGTGCCCGTGTGCGAAGGACCATGTGCGAAGGACCCTCTGCTCAGAACTTGAGCCCCGCCTCCCGCGCAGCTTCCGCCAGTGCCTTCACTCTGCCGTGGTAGAGGTATCCGTTGCGGTCGAACACGACCTTCGCGATCTGCCGCTCGAGGCAGACCTTCGCCAGCAAGGCGCCGACCTTGCGGGCCCCGTCCGTCTTGGCGTCGTTTTCGAGCGTGCTGGCGAGGTCGCGCGACAACGTCGAGGCTGCCGCGAGGGTCTTCCCGGTCACGTCGTCGACGACCTGGGCATAGATGTGACGCGCGCTGCGGAATACGCTCAGGCGCGGCCGCTCCGTGGTTCCGGACACCTTGTTCCTGACTCGGAACTTGCGCCGCTGTCGAGCAGTCAGTCTGCGTCCCATGGCTTCGCTCCACTCACTTGCGGCCCTTGCCGGCTTTGCCTGCCTTGCGGCGAACGTTCTCGCCCCGATACCTGATACCTTTGCCCGCGTACGGCTCCGGCGGCCGAATGGCGCGGATGCTCGCTGCGACCTGGCCGAGACTGGCCTTGTCTGCCGACCGCAGAATCAGCTGCGTCCCCTTGGAGTCCGGATTCACCATGGCGCTCACTTCGGGCGGCAGCGGATAGGACGACGGGTGCGACAAGCCCACCTGTAGGGACACGGCGTTGCCCTTGACCTCGCAGCGGTAGCCGGTACCGACCAGCTCGAGCACGCGCTCGTAGCCTTCAGCCACGCCCTTGACCATGCTCGCAGCCAGAGCGCGCGCTAGACCCTGCAGCCGCGCAGCGTCGCGTCCGGATGCGTCGCTACTGACCCGCAGAACGTCGCCTTCCAGAGCTATCTCGACCTGCCGGGGTAGCTCGCGCAGCAAGCTTCCCTTGGGGCCCTTGACGCCGAAGCGGTTGCCCGAGATCTCGACGGTGACGCCCTTCGGCACCGGGATCAGCCGCTTGCCGACCCGGGATTGGCGGGGCGCCGGAGCGCCCACTTGTGCTGCGTTCGACATCACCAGACCTCGCACAGTAGCTCGCCGCCGACCTTGCGCCGCCGAGCCTCGTCGTCCGTCATCAGGCCATGGGAGGTGCTGAGGATCGACACCCCCATGCCGCTCAGTACGCGGGGGATCTGGTCATGACGAACATAGACCCGCCGGCCCGGCCGCGAGACTCTGCGCAGCCCCTTGAAGGCCGCCTGCTTGTCGCTTCCATACTTGAGCGTGATGACCAGGCGCCGATGCTTCTCGGGGCCGACCTCGCTCTCGTGAACGTCGGCGACGAAACCCTGCTGCTTGAGCAGCTCGGCCACCGCCAGCTTGATCTTGCTGTGGGGCACCTGTGTCAGCTCGTGGCGCGCGAGCGCAGCGTTGCGGATACGCGCAAGCATGTCTGCGAGGGGATCGGTCATCATGGCTTCACCAACTCGCCTTGGTCACGCCGGGGAGCTCACCCTTGAGCGCCAACAGGCGCAAGCACACGCGGCACAGATGGAAGTCGCGGTACACGGCACGAGGACGGCCACAGATGTGGCAACGGCTCACGTGTCGGGTCGAGAACTTGACGGGTCGGTTCAGCTTGGCCCACTGGGATGCGCGCGCCATCAGCTAGCTCCTGAAAGGCATTCCGAGCTCGCGAAGGAGCTCACGTGCTTCTTCGTTGCTCTGTGCAGTGGTCACGATGGTGATGTTCATACCCTTGATCTTGTCGACCTTGTCGAAGTTGATCTCGGGGAAGACGATTTGTTCCTTGAGTCCGAGCGTGTAGTTGCCGTCGCCATCGAGGGCACGCGGACTCACGCCGCGGAAGTCGCGCACACGCGGCAACGCCAGCGTCAGAAGTCGGTCGAGGAACTCCCACATACGCTCACGGCGCAGCGTCACCATGACGCCGATCGGCATTCCCGTCCGGAGCTTGAAGGCCGCAATGGACTTCTTGGCCCGCGTTACCACCGGCTTTTGACCCGCGATCGCTGCCATCTCCTCGACGGCAGCGTCGATGAGCTTGGGGTTCGCGGTCGCTTCGCCCAGTCCCATGTTGATGACGACCTTCGACAGCCGAGGCAGCTGCATCGGGTTCTTGTACCCGAAACGCTTGCTCAGCTTCGGGGAGATCTCCGTCCGGTAGCGGACTTTCAGGCGAGGTTCCAGCATCGCTTCGCCCATGGCTTACTCCTGCTTCCCGATCACGGCGCCGCTCTTGGCGACGCGGACCTTCGTTCCGTCCTCGCGGACCTGAACGCGGACGCGTGTGGGCTTGTCCGTCTGCGGATCGATGAGCATCACCTTGCTGGCATCGATCGGCGCATCGATTTCCACGATGCCGCCAGCCCGCTGCGGCCCTTGTCTCATGTGGCGCTTGACCGTGTTCACGCCCTCGACGACGACCTGACCCTTGCTGGGGATCACGCGCAGCACCTTGCCGCGCTGGCGACGCTCGCGTCCTTCGCCGCGGATCACCATGACTTCGTCACCGACCCTGAGCCTTCGCATCAGAGCACCTCCGGAGCCAGTGAGACGATCTTCATGAAACGCTTGCCGCGGAGCTCGCGCGCGACCGGGCCGAAGATGCGTGTTCCGACCGGCTCGAGCTGCGGAGTGATCAAGACGGCGCCGTTGTCGTCGAACTTGATGTAGCTGCCATCCGGCCGGCGACACTCACGCTTGGTACGCACGATGACCGCGCGCGCCATGTCGCCCTTCTTCACCTTGCTGCCGGGCAGCGCTTCCTTGATGCTGACGACGATGATGTCGCCCAGAGTGGCGTAGCGGCGACGCGAACCTCCGAGCACCTTGATGCATTGCACCACCTTGGCGCCGGAGTTGTCCGCCACGACGAGTACGGATTCGCACTGGATCATCGGCCGAGCCCCTCCTGCACGGCGCGCTCGACCAGCCGCACCACGGTCCACCGCTTCGTCCGCGAGAGCGGGCGGTGCTCGAGGATCTCCACGCGGTCGCCGACCTTGTACTCGTTCTTCTCGTCATGCGCCTTGTGGCGCTTGGTGACGCGAAGATACTTCTTGTAGACGGGGTCGATCTTGAACCGGCTCACCTCGACCACGACCGTCTTGTCCATCTTGTCGCTGGTCACGGTGCCGATCATGCGTCGACGTGCCGAGGCCGGCTTCGCCCCGGATCCGCTGGGCGACTGGGCCCCGGAGGACCCGCTGGAGTCGGAAACTGGCAGAGTCACGGCTCGCTACCTTTCTCGACGGGAGCCTCGCCCGTCGACCCGACGGCGCGCTCGTTGAGGATCAGCTCGATACGCGCGATGTCGCGCCGCGTCTTGCGAAGCAGACTGGTGTCGTCGAGCTGGTTGGTCAGGTTCTTCATCCTGTAGGAGAAGAGGTCCTTCTTCATCATCTCTCTGAGCTGGGTCAGATCCGCGCTGGACCGTTCCCTCAAGTCCTTGGACTTCATCAGGTCTCTCCTCGCGCGAGAAACCGGGTGTGTATGGGGAGCTTGGCCGCAGCAAGCTTGAATGCGATGCGCGCCTGCTCCTCACTGACGCCCTCGATCTCGAACAGCACGCGGCCGGGCTTGACGGCGGCGACCCACCCTTCGACCGCGCCTTTGCCGCTGCCCATGCGCACTTCCAACGGCTTCTTGGTGTAGGGCCGGTCCGGGAAAACGCGTATCCAGAGCTTGCCAGCGCGCTTGACGTGCCGCTGGATCGCCATGCGGCTCGCTTCGATCTGTCGCGCCGTCAGATGCGCCCGCTCCGCGGCTTGGAGCCCGAAGTCGCCAAAGGAGACGTCGCTACCACGCCAAGCCACACCGCGGTTCTTGCCGCGCTGCATCTTGCGGAATTTCGTGCGTTTCGGAGACAACATGACCGAGGTTCCTTATTCTGGGATGCGACGTACTCGCCGTTGCAGCACCTCGCCCTTGAAGATCCATACCTTGACGCCGATGGTCCCGTAGGTGGTCCGCGCCTCGGCCAGCCCGAAGTCCACGTCGGCGCGCAGGGTGTGCAGCGGCACGCGGCCCTCGCGGTACGTCTCCACACGTCCCATTTCCGCGCCGCCGAGCCGACCGGCGCAGCGGATGCGCACGCCCTTGGCTCCGAACTTCATTGCGGTGGTCAGCGCCTTTTTCATCGCGCGACGGAAAGCGATGCGGCGTTCGAGCTGGGTCGCCACGTTCTCGGCCACGAGCTGCGCGTTGGTCTCCGCCTTGCGCACTTCCTGGACGTCGATGAACACCTCGTTGTCGGTGAACGACTGGACGCCGGGGAAGCGAGCCTCCCCCTTGGTAGCGCTGTCCAGGTTCCCCGTCTTGAGCGTCTCGATACCCTTGCCGCCCTTGCCAATCACCATGCCGGGGCGGGCCGTGTACACGACGACCTTGGCCTTGTTGGCGGCTCGCTCGATCTCGACGCTCGCCACGTTGGCGTTGTACAGGTAGTCCTTGGCCGCCCGCTTGATGCGCAGGTCCTCGTGCAGCCACTTGGCGTACTGGCCATCTTCGTACCACTTGCTGGTCCACGTCTTGATGACGCCGAGCCGGAAACCGTACGGGTGTGTCTTCTGTCCCATGAGTCGTCTGCCTCAGAACGCCAGCGCGCTATCGCTGATCGAGCTCGATGAAGATGTGACTGACGCCCTTGGCGATCCGCGTGGCGCGTCCCATCGCGCGCGGCCGCCAACGGCGCATGTTCTGGTTCGGTCCTTTGTCGACGCTCGCTCTGGAGACGAACAGAGCATCGACGTCGACATCGGGACGCTTCACGCGAGCATTGGCGATGGCGCTCGCGATGAGCTTGCGAATGATGGTGGCCGCGCCCTTCGGCGTGAAGTCCAAGAGCTGCAAGGCCTCCCCCGCGTCACGCCCACGCACGAGATTGACGACGGTCCGCGCTTTGCGCGGACTGACCCGCATGAATCTGGCTCTGGCTTGGCTGATCATGTCCGACAGTTTCCTTGTGAGACCCGTCGCCCCGGGGGGCGCTCGGCGCGCCCCGTCATCCGTCGTCCTTCACGGCGGCGGCGGGAGGAACAACCGCGGCCGGGTGGCCGCGCCGCTCGCCGCCTTGGCGAGGAAGGCGGCTGTCGGCTCCAGCCACGCACGAGTGGCAGTCGCCGAAAAAGGGGACCGCTACCTAGCAAAGGCCCGGCCCCTTCGCAAGGCCGGTCAGCTCCGATTTTCGCATCCTGGTCGCATGTTCAGTTCATCGAAGCCGCTTCTGTCGTGGATAGGCCGCCGTGACCGCCCGGCAACTGCGGGCGGAGCTGCTGGGTTTGTGTCCGCGCTCGCCGCAGTCTCGGCCATGCGGCTGCACATGCGGCGCTATTCCTATGATCTAAGGTGGCGTTGAGCATCGAACGGCTGGAAGTGGTGGCCGGTCCGCCGGATGCAGTGCGCCTGCGTCACCCCGGAGGAGCCATCGCGAGCGAGACTGAGCCAGAGGAGCGCCCACGTAGCTGGAGCTGCCGATCGTCGAGCTGCGACGTGACGGAGGGCACCGTGGCATCCGGCGTGCGCGCGCTGTCGCGACAGTCTTTGCTTCATCTGAAGCAGCGTCCAGCCGTTGGCCCCGTTGGACGGGCACGTGAGCTCGGCCCAGCCGGGTCGTCCGGGCTCACAATCGCGCGATCTCGTCGACCAAGATTCGCTGCACCAGCACACCCCCCGGTGCCGAGCACGGAGTGCCGAACAGGCAATGCCCGGCACCAGGGAGCCTGCGCACAAGCGCGGTCCGCGGTCGGGTAGCGGCCCGCGCTCTACAGAGCGCGGATCCTACCATCTTCGCCGAGACGCCGCAGCACCCGGCGATCGGCTGTCAGCCATCGACACCCGAGGGCCTCTGCATGTGCCACGTACACTGCATCGTAGCCCGCGATCTTCAGCTCGAACGACAACTCCAGAGCACGGCCGAACAGTACGCGGTCGGTGCTCAGCATGCGAATGCCAAGACGGTCGAATCGTTCGAAGGTTCTGCGTGACCATGCCGCGTCTCGTCGAGGATTCAATCGTGCCAGTGCACCGTACACCTCGAAACGCAGAAGATCTGGGGCGACCAGCAGCCCTGGATCGTCTACGAAACGCTCCAGCCAGACGGCAGCCTCGCGATGGCCCTCCTGCTCGACGAACCAGCGCACTACGACCGATGCATCGACAACGACCATCAGTGCTTCCTTACCTCGTCGAGCACCGCGTCGACGCTGTGCTTGGTCTGCACTCGGTCGCCGAGGATCTCGTCCACCAACGCGCGCCGGCGCGAGGCGGCTGCATGTAGGGCAAACCGTTCCTCGAAATCCTTCAGGCTGACGAGAACTCCCACAGGCTTGTTTCCTACTTTCAGCAGGATGGGTTCCCCGGTGCGTTCGAGACGCTTGGCCACCTTGCCCATGGCCTGGCGGAGCTCGGTCGCTGTGACTTCTTTCATGACAGAGACAGTGTCATGCTCGGTGTCATCCGGCAAGTCCGCACAGGCCGGGTGTGTCGCTGAAGATGCGTTGGCCTGGACATCGGGCCGGCTCGGTCAGCATGCGCCGTGAGGGACGGCCTGTGCGGATCCGCCTCAGTGCGTGTACGCTCCCGCCCGAGCCTGCCCATGCCGGATGCCTCGGACCACACGATCTCCCCGCCCTCCTCCCGCGCTCGCACCCTCTGGTGGACGGCAGCGGCCCTCGGCGTCGCGGCGCTCGTCGCTGGGACGGTCTGCGTCGTGCGCTGGCACAGCGCCAAGAGCGACGCGATGCTCATCTGTCAGTCGCTCGAAAAGACGGGTGCCGTGGCCCGGTGCACTCTGCAACGTAGCCCCATCGTCTACGGCGTCCAGGCCGAACAGGTCGTGCGCTTCGACGTCAAGTACGAAGGGCACCGAGCCTACTTGGGAACGCTCGCACGCGTGCGGGACCAGGAGCGCATCCGGCAGCTACTCCGGCTTGCCTCCGAAGCCGACAGAAGGTCCGCGCGCAAGACGGCCGCCGCGGCCGAGATCGGCTCGGGCGGCAGAGTCTCCGGCGCCAGCATCATGGCCGCGCTCGCTCCGATCCAGATCGCCAACCTCGGACGCTGCATCGTGGCGGATCTGAAGCCGGTCTATGGAGGGCCGCAACAGGCCGCCGCCCAGCAGGTCGAGGCGATCCGAGCGCGCATCATGCAGTGACGCATTCTCCCTTCTGGCGCCACGTACGGGGGCTTGCAGCTTCGGTACCCATGGTGTCAACTACGAGCTCGTGAGTTCGAATTCACCACCCGGCCTTTCCCTCACGCCGCAAAAGCGGGGCCGCCGCTGGCTGTGGGTGACGCTGCTGGTCGTGCTGCTCGCGGCCGGCGGCTACGCTGCCCGCAGCCTCTGGCGGGGCAAAAGCGTCGCGGTGGTGCACCCCGAGCGCGGCGAACTCGTGGAGAAGGTAGTGACCACCGGGCGCGTGCTCGCCCCCGCCCGAGTGCAGCTCGGCACCACGCTCATGGGGCAGGTGGCGGACGTTCGCGTGGACGAGGGGGATCGGGTGCGAACCGGCGACCTGTTGGTGCTCTTGCGCGACCGCGAACAGGTGGCGGCGGTGGCCCAGGCGCGTGCAGCCGTCCAGCGCGCCAACGTGGTGCTCGGTCGCGTCTCGAAGGTGTCGCGCACGGTCAGCGAGAACCGGCTCATCGAAGCCAGAAGCGCGCTGGATCTGGCGGAGCAGGACTACCAGCGCGCTGCATCGCTCTCGGACGCGGGAGCCGTTCCTCAGGCGCAGAGCGACCAGGCAGCGCAGGCGCTCGAGTCGGCCAAGACTCGCTACGCCACCGCGCAGATCGACGTCAAGGCTGCAGAGCCGGGCGGCAGCGACCACCTGGGCGCTGCGGCAGGACAGGGTGAAGCGGCCGCCGCGCTCGCGCTCGCGCTCGCGCGGCTGGACCAGACGCGCATCACGGCTCCGTGCGACGGGATCCTGCTCACGCGCAGCGTGCAGCCGGGAGACGTGGTGCACGCCGGACAAGTGCTGCTCGTGTTGGCGCAGAGCGGGCCCTCGAGGCTCAGCGTTCAGGCCGACGAGAAGGATCTGGCCGTGCTCAGGCTCGGACAACAGGGCCGGGCCGTGGCCGACGCACTACCTGACAGCCCCTTCGACGCACGGCTCGCGTTCATTGCGCCACAAGTGGACGCCGACCGCGGCACGATCGAGGTCCGGCTCGAGGTGCCCGATCCACCCGAGGGTCTCCGGCCAGACATGACGGTGAGCGTCAACATCGAGACCGCAAGAAAGCGCAACGCGCTGCTGCTGCCAGAAGCGGCGGTGCGCGACGCCAGGGCCGCCAAGCCGTGGGTGCTCGTCGCTCGCAACGGTCGCGCCAAACGACGAGAAGTGCGCCTCGGAGCCCGCGGCGACGGGCTGGTGGAAGTGCTGGACGGACTCAGCGAGAAGGACTCCGTGCTGCAGAGCTCGGGGCTTGACGCCGGAACGCGGATCCAGCCTCGCCGAGTGGGATGGCGTGATGCCCTTTGAGTGGTTCGTAGCGCTGCGTTTCCTCAGAGAGGGACGCATGCAGACGGTGCTCATCCTGGCGGGTGTCGGGTTCGGGGTCGGGGTGATGGTCTTCTTGTCCGCACTGATCAATGGACTGCAGGCGAGCCTGATCCAGCAGACGCTCAGCGTTCAGGCGCACGTGGTCGTGCGCGAGCCCGAAGAGCAGGCGCGCGTGCTCGACGAGCCCACAGCACGCCAGATAGCCCAGCGGCGCAAGGTCAATCAGCGCGTGGCCGCCATCGATCGCTGGGAACAAGCACTGGAGCGCATCCGGCGCGTACCGGGCGTCGTCTCCGTGGCGCCGACCGTCGCCGGCTCGGCCTTCATTCGCCGGGGCAACGTCAGCAGCTCCGTGGCGCTACGCGGCGTCGATCCGGATCAGTACGACCGCATCGTTCCCATTTCGAGCCGCCTGGTTTCCGGCCGCTTCCGCCTGATCGGCTCGGAGGCGGTGATCGGGTCCGAGCTCGCGAGCGATCTGGGCGCCGGCATCGGCGACAAGCTGCGCGTCGAGAGCACCCAGGGCCGAAGCGACGTCTTGACCGTGTCCGGCATCTTCGACGTGGGCAACAAGGACGTCAACCAGCGCTGGGTCTTCGTCTCGATTCGAGCGGCGCAGACCTTGCTCGATCTGCCGAACCGCATCTCGACCGTGGAGGTCACGGTGGATGACGTGTTCGAAGCCGACGCCATCGGCGAACGGATCGCCTCCGCCACCGGGCTCGACGCAGACAGCTGGATGAAGATCAACCGGCAGCTCTTGGTCGCGCTGAAATCGCAGAGCAGCTCGAGCGTGATGATCCAGTTCTTCGTGATCCTGGCCGTGGCCCTCGGCATCGCCTCGGTGCTGGTAGTGAGCGTTCTTCAGAAATCCAAGGAGATCGGCATCCTGCGCGCCACCGGCACCTCGGTGAACCAGATCATGAGCATTTTCTTCATCGAGGGCGGCCTGGTCGGCACAGCGGGATCGGTGGTCGGGGTCGCCGTGGGGACCGTGCTCGCGCTGCTGTTCGCCCGCATGGCGGTCAATCCCGATGGGTCTCCCACCTTCCCCGTGGACCTGAATGCCATGCTGTTCGCTCGTTCGGTGCTGGTAGCCACCGGCGTCGGCCTGGCGTCAGCGGTGTTCCCAGCCCGGCGAGCGGCCACGCTCGATCCGGCCGTGGCCATTCACCATGGCTGAATGCGTTCTCGAGCTCTGTGGGGTGACCAAGGACTACGGCACGCACGTGGTCACGCACGTGTTGCACGGCATCGATCTGACGCTCCGCGCCGGGGAGCTGGTGGCCCTCATCGGTCCATCGGGCTCCGGCAAGAGCACCCTGCTCAATATCACGGGACTCTTGGACAAACCGACCGGCGGCAAGGTGTTCATCCAAGGCACGGACACCTCCGGCCTGGGCGAGGAGCAACTGACGCTTTTCCGCGGCAGGAGCATCGGTTTCATCTTCCAGTTCCACCACCTCCTGCCCGCGTTCACCGCGCTCGAGAACGTCATGCTGCCCGCGTATTCGGAGCGCGGGCGGCCGAGCGCGGAGATGCGAGATCGCGCGCTCGAGCTGTTGTGCCACGTCGGGCTCGAAGCTCGTGCCCAGTACAAGAGCATCGATCTGTCCGGCGGGCAGCAGCAGCGCGTGGCGATCGCGCGCGCACTGATGCAGAAACCCCCGCTCATCTTGGCCGATGAACCCACGGGCAACCTCGACACGCAGAGCGCCGACCAGGTGTTCGAGCTGCTCCGCGGCGTCAATCGTCAGCAGGGGACGGCTCTGCTCGTCGTGACGCACGATCCGAGGCTCGCAGAGCGGTGCGATCGGATCGTGACGCTGGTCGATGGGCGGATCGCCTCGGATGTGCCGCACAGGCCGGCCGCCGATGCCGCACCGGCCGGCTGAAGGCTGCTCTGCTCGGGTGCACCTGGCAGGGCTGGGCTGCGCGCGCTGGCGCCGCGACGCGCTGGGCGGCTACACTCGGTGCGCATGGCGCTGCACAATCGAATCCTCGCAGGGCTCCTGCTCGGCGCCGGGGTCGGCGTCTCGGTCAACGCCGTAGCCGGTCAGAGCCCGTGGGTCGACGCGTTGGTGCGCAACGTCACCGAGCCCTTGGGCCGCATGTGGCTCGCGGCACTGATCATGGTCGTTGTGCCCCTCATCGTGTCCACGCTGTCGCTGGGCGTGGTAGGACTGGGCGACCTGCGCCGGCTCGGACGGATCGGGCTGCTGACGGGCGGCTGCTTCTTGACCCTGACCGTCCTGTCGACCGCGCTCGGACTGACCGTGATGAACCTGGTGCAGCCGGGCAAGAGCCTGGACGCCGCCACCCGGCAACGCCTGCTCGAGACCTACGGTGATCAGGCCAAGGGTGCGATGGGGATCTCGACCCAGAGCTTCGGCGTCGAGCTGCTGGTTCGTATCGTGCCTCGCAATCCGATCAAGGCGGCTGCGGATGGAGACATGCTCGCGATCATTTTCGTGGCCTTGATCCTGGGCGTGGCCCTGGCCGGTATGAGCGAGCCCAAACGCGAGCCCATGTTGAAGCTTCTCGATAGCCTCGCCCACGTCACGGTCGCCATCATCGAGCTCGTGATGAAGCTCGCTCCGTACGGGGTTTTCTGTCTGATCGTGAGTGTGACCGCACGCTTCGGTTTCGGGTTGCTCTTGAGTCTGCTAGGCTACGTCTCGGTGGTCGTCGGGAGCTTGGTCGCCTTCCAGGCGCTCGTCTACCCGCTGGCGATCAAGCTGATTGCGCGCAGAAGCCCAGCGGAATTCCTTCGGCAGGCGAAGGTGGTCATGCTCACGGCCTTCTCCACTTCGTCGAGCAGCGCTACCCTGCCCACGACGCTCCGGGCCACCCAGCAGGGCCTCGGCATACGGTCGGAGGTTGCCGGGTTCGTGATCCCACTGGGAGCCACGATGAACATGAACGGCACGTCGCTGTTCGAGGGGATCACCGTACTCTTTCTGGCGCAGGTGTTCGGCGTGGAGCTGTCGCTGGGCGCCCAGCTCGTCGTCGTGGCCATGGCCGTGCTGACGGCGGTGGGAACCGCAGGCGTCCCGGGCGGTTCGTTGCCGCTGATGATGATGGTGTGCGCCATGGTCGGCGTGCCCATGGAGGGCATTGCGATCGTGCTCGGCGTGGACCGGATCCTGGACATGTGTCGCACCGTGCTCAACGTCACGGGCGACATGGTCACGGCCGCGATCGTGGACCGCCTGGAGCGAGGAAGCCGCGGCTAGAACTGCAGACTGCAGAGACGCCGTGTCAAAGCGGCAAGCTCCGCTGCTCGGGAAGCTCCGACAGATCGAGCCCGAAGAACAGCCTGAGCCACGCGTCCAGATCGACCAGATCCACGGCGCGGCCCGAGGAAATGAGGAATGAGCGGATATTGGCGCTGAACCCCACGCCGCTGAACACGACCAGTCCCGGGATGGGCCAGGCCGAGATGTCCTGAATCGTCGCTGGGATTTTCTCTTCGGCGCTCCCGGGCCTGCCCTGGTACTTGCACTCGATGCCGAGGCGGCGACGCGACTCGGGATGAGTGAGCACGACGTCGATGAAGCGTTCGGCGCCCCAGATGCGACGGGCGCAGCGATACTGCTCACGAGCCAAGAGCCCCAGGCCTTGTGCCAGCCGAACGACCTCCTTGCACAAGGCATCACCGCTCGTCACCGCTGCTGCACCGCCGGCCATAGGTCACTCGATGAGCAGCTCGAGGATGGCGCCGCGATGGCTCGCCTTGCTGTTCACGTTGCGCGTGGCAAGGACCTTGGTGATACGGAAACCCTTGCTGTACAGGCGCTGCACGAAAGGCGCGCTCGAGTTGGAAAGCAGGACGTGCACGCCGCGGCGCTTAAGCTCGAGAGCAACGTCCCGCAGGCGCTCTTGCTCGCTCGGACCGAAACCGTCCTTGGTGTAGGATGCGAAGTAGGATGTACTGGACAGGGGTACGTATGGGGGATCGAAGTAGACGAAGTCGCCCTCTCGCGCTGTCTTGACGACGGCCTCGAAGTCCGCGTGCTCGAGCTTGGCCCGGGCGAGCGACTGAGAACACAGCCGGAGCGTCTCGGGGTCGCAGATGTTGGGACTGGTATGGCGTCCGAACGGAACGTTGAAGCCATTCTTGCTGTTCACGCGGTAGAGGCCATTGTACCCGGCTTTGTTCAGGTAGATGAGCCACGCGGCGACTTCGACGTCGTTCTTGACCTTGTCGATGTCTTTGTCGCGCAGCCGATAGAAGAACTCCTCGTCGTATGGATAGCGCGACAGCAGCCGAATGACGCCCTCGACGTCCTTCTGAACGCCCAGGTACGTTCGGATCAACCGTTCGTTCGTATCCGCCAGAACCGCCCTCTTGGGCGCAAGGTGGAAGAAAACGGCACCCCCACCGACGAACGGCTCGAAGTACCTGCCGGCGAACCTGGGAACGCGAGCGACGATGTCGCCGAGCAGCTGCCTCTTGCCCCCGGCCCACTTCACGAAGGGCTTTGCAGCACGAGCGGTTGGGTCCGGGGCAGCGGGCGCCACGCGGCCGAGGTTAGCATCGAGAACCGGCGGGTCGACAGCGCCGGTGCTCCGCGCCGCGGGCTGCGGCGTGTCCGTCGCCCGGCTTGGCGACCTGACGGATACCCCCGCGACGGGGGCTCAGCTCCCTCCGCTTCGGCCTCGACAGACGGGGCCGTTGGCTCCACACTGCGGGCCGAATTCCGGGTCGATCCCCTTCGCACCGCCCGCACGAGAATCGCGCAAAGACCTGCGCAAGCAGGACCAGTGTGGCGCACGCCGGCAGATGGCCCGGCGGCGTCCGGTGTTTGGGCTTCGCTCCGCTACAGAGATCCGTTCGTGTCGAGTAAGAGAAGGCGATGGACGACTCACTACAAGCAATAGTCACAGAGACCTGTCGGTCCGTGGGTAGGGACCGCACCCGGCTACTCGACGTTGTCAGAGCCGTGCAGGAACGCTTCGGTCAGGTGTCCGGCGAGGCTATGAACCTGATTGCCGGTGAGCTCGGCTGCCATCGAGTCGAGGTCGAAGGCGTCGTGTCTTTCTACGCATTCCTGTCCACGCGGCCCAAGGGAACCACTGTCATTCGCGTGTGCAATGACGTCATCGACCGCCTCGAGGGTGCGTGCGAGGTCCTGGAAGCGTTCGCCGAGGAGCTCGGCATCCGACCGGGTGAAACCACGCCGGACGGCACGATCACGCTGGAAGAGACTTCGTTCATCGGGATGGCTGATCAGGCGCCAGCGGCTCTGGTCAACGACGTCGTCATCGCCGAGCTCAACCCCGCAACGGCCCGGCGCATGGCGCGCGCGCTGCGCGCGAACCGTGACCCCAAGAAGCTGGTCACCAAGTTCGGCCACGGCAACAACGCGCACGACCTGGTGCAGTCGATGGTGCGCAACAACATCTGCCAGGTCGGGCCCGTGATCCTGGCGCCGTTCGAATCGGGCGTGGCCCTGCGCAAGGCGGTCGCCATGACGCCACAGGAAGTGATTCGCGCGGTCAAGGGATCGCGGCTGCGCGGCCGGGGCGGCGCGGGGTTCCCGACAGGCATGAAGTGGGAGTTTGCCCGATTGCCGGCGTCCGCCGAGCGGGTGGTCATCTGCAACGCCGACGAGGGCGAGCCCGGCACGTTCAAGGACCGGGTCATTCTCACCGAGCGCGCCGACCTGATGTTCGAAGGGTTGACGATCGCCGGCTACGCGATCGGAGCGCAGACCGGCATTCTCTATCTTCGCGCCGAGTACGCGTACCTTCGCGAATTCCTAGAGAGCCTGCTAACCAAGCGCCGCAGCTCCGGCCTGCTCGGCAAGAAGATCTGCGGCAAGGCCGGATTCGACTTCGACATCCGTATCCAGATGGGCGCGGGAGCGTACGTCTGCGGCGAAGAAACGGCGCTCATCAACTCGGCCGAGGGCTCGCGGGGCGTGCCCAAGAACAGGCCTCCGTTCCCCGCGCAGAAGGGCTATCTCGGCCGGCCGACGGTGGTCAACAACGTCGAGACGCTCTGCTGCGTGTCTCGCGTGTTCGAACACGGCGCGGGGTGGTTCGCCCAGTATGGATCCAAAGGCAGTACGGGCACCAAGCTGCTCAGCGTTTCGGGCGACTGCCTGCGCCCGGGCGTATACGAGGTCGAGTTCGGGATCACGCTCGATGCCTTGCTCAAGCTCGCGGGTGCCCGGGACACGGCCGCCGTCCAGGTGGGCGGCGCGAGCGGCCAGATGGTAGGCCCCACCGAGTTCGGGCGGACCATCTGCTACGACGACCTGGCCACCGGAGGCTCGATCATGGTGTTCAACCGTGACCGCGACCTGCTCGACATTGCCCGCCAGTTCATGGAGTTCTTCTGCGACGAGAGCTGCGGATACTGCGTGCCGTGCCGTGTCGGCAACCACCTGCTCAAGCAGCGTCTGGAGCACATCATCGCGGGCAGGGGTGAGCCGGACGACCTTGGGTACCTGGAGCAGCTCGCCAACGTCGTGCGCGTTTCGAGCCGCTGCGGACTCGGCCAGACCTCTCCCAATCCGATCCTATCCACCCTGAAGAACTTCCGCTCCGAGTACGAAGCTCGCGTCAAGCCCGCGGCGCACGGAGACCTCCGGCGGTTCGACGCCGAGGCGGCTTTCGCCCCAGCCGAGGCCATCGCCGGCCACCCCCCTTCCGGGCACGCCCAGAGCTGAGTGAAGGATCTGCCATGACCGACGTCATCACGTTCCACATCGATGGCAAGGAAATCAGCGCCAAGCCCGAGCAGACGATTCTGCAGGCTGCGGCCCTCAGCGGCGTCTACATCCCCCACCTGTGTGCCTACAAGGGCCTGGTGCCCTGGGGCGCGTGCCGGATCTGCCTGGTCAAGGTGAACGGCCGCTTCCAGCCTGCTTGTACGCAGCCGGTGGTGGCGGGCGCTCTGGTCGAGAACGATACGCCCGAGCTCAACGAGATCCGCCGCGCTCTGGTCGATATGCTCTATGTCGAAGGCAATCACATCTGTCCGAGCTGCGAAGCGAGCGGCAACTGCGAGCTGCAAGCCCTCGCCTACCGCCTGGGGATCCTGGCACCGCGCTATCCCTACATGTTCCCCAAGCGCGGGCTCGACATGTCCCACCCGGACGTCATGCTCGACCACAACCGCTGCATCAAGTGTGCACGCTGTGTTCGTGCCTCCCGCGATATCGACGGGAAGCACGTGTTCGACTTCGTCGGAAGAGGACTAGGCCAGCGCATCGCGTTCGACGCCGAGCAGGGCTTGGCCGGCACCTCGGTCAGCGCCGAGGACAAGGCCATGAGTGTCTGCCCGGTGGGGGCTCTGATGAACAAACGGGTCGGATTCGCCGTGCCCGTCGGAAGCCGCCTGTACGACCGTCACCCGATCGGTTCGGCCATCGAGTCCAGCAAGTGAGCGAGCGCCATTATGAGCAAACCGAAGATCGCGACGACCAGCATGTGCGGCTGCTTCGGCTGTCACATGTCCATCCTCGACATCGACGACCGCGTCCTCCAACTGGTCGAACTGGTCGAGTTCCACAAGTCGCCCATCAACGACATCAAGGTCTTCACCGAACGCTGCGCCATCGGCCTGCTCGAAGGCGGAGTCGCCAACGAAGACAACCTGCACGTGCTCAAGGCGTTCCGCGAGAACTGCGACATCTTGGTCTCGGTGGGGTCCTGTGCGATCACCGCGGGCATTCCCGGCTCCCGCAACGCCCTGCCGCTCAGGGAGTGCCTGGAGGAGGCGTACCTGAAGGGCCCCACGGTCCACAATCCGAGCGGTCAGATCCCGAATGACCCGGACATCCCCCTGCTCACGGACAAGGTGTATCCGTGCCATGAAGTGGTCAGGGTCGACTACTTCCTGCCCGGCTGCCCGCCGCCCGCCGACGCCATTTGGGCGGCGCTCACCGCGCTGCTCTCGAACAAGCCCATTTCCCTCCCCTACGAGCTGTTGAAGTACGACTGAGGAGACCGCCCGTGACCCGCAAAATCGTGATTGAGCCCGTGACGCGCGTGGAAGGTCACGGAAAGGTGACCATTCACCTGGACGACCGGGGCCAGGTCGCGCAGGCCCGCATGCACATCGTCGAGTTTCGCGGCTTCGAGCGCTTCGTCCAGGGGCGTCCCTACTGGGAGGTCCCGGTGCTCGTTCAGAGGCTCTGCGGCATCTGCCCGGTGAGCCACCACCTGTGCGCGGCCAAGGCCATGGACATGGTCGTCGGCGTCGACCGCCTCACGCCCACCGCAGAGAAGATGCGCCGGCTGATGCACTACGGTCAGATCTACCAGTCGCACGCGCTGCACTTCTTCCACCTCGCCTCGCCCGACCTGCTCTTCGGATTCGACGCGGACGTGAGCCAGCGTCACGTGCTGGCCGTGGCAGAGAAATTCCCGGAGCTCGCCGTTCAAGGCATCATGATGCGCCGGTTCGGCCAGGAGGTCATCCTGCACACCTCCGGAAAGAAGGTCCACGGCACCTCGGCCATCCCGGGCGGCATCAACCGCAACCTGCCAATCGAAGCACGTGACGCGTTGCTGAAGGACCTGGACCACAACATCGTCTGGGCTCGAAGCGCGGTCGAAGTCGCCAAGAACTACACCGTGGAGCACCTCGAGCAGGTCAAGGACTTCGGCTCGTTCGAGTCGAACCACATGGGTCTGGTGGCCGCAGACGGGAGCATGGACCTGTACGATGGCGTGCTCCGGGCAGTCGATGCTCAGGGCAAACGCATCCTCGATGGCGTCAAGCCCGTCGAGTACGCGGACGTGCTCGCCGAAGAGGTGCGCCCCTGGTCATACATGAAGTTCCCGTTCATCCGAAAGCTCGGTCCCGAGCGCGGCTGGTACCGCGTCGGTCCGCTCGCTCGGATCAACGTCTGCGATCGCATCGATACGACCGAAGCCGAGCAGGCTCGCCAGGAGTTCATGGCGCTGAGTTCGGGCAAGCCCAACAACATCACCCTGGCTTACCACTGGGCCCGGATGATAGAGGTCTTGCACAGCGTGGAGAAGATCCGCGAGCTGTTGCACGATCCGGATCTGCAGGGCAATGACCTGGTCGCGACCGGCCAGCGCCGCGGCGAGGGTATTGCCATCCTCGAGGCGCCGCGAGGCACTCTGTTCCATCACTACCGCGTCAACGAACGTGACGAGGTCACGATGGCCAACCTCATCGTCTCGACCACGAGCAACAACGAGCCGATGAACCAGGCCGTTCGCAGGGTGGCCGAACAGCATCTGGCCGGCCAGAAGGAGATCACCGACGGCCTGCTCAACCACGTCGAGGTCGCCATTCGCGCCTATGACCCGTGTCTAAGCTGCGCGACCCACGCGCTCGGACAGATGCCACTCGAGCTCGTGCTGTTCGATCACAACGGCGCCCAGATCGACCGTCGCCGCAAGGGCATGAGGGAAACGGCCGGATGAGTCGCGTTCTGCTGGTAGGGTACGGCAACCCGGGTCGCCTGGACGACGGCCTCGGACCTGCCGTAGCTGAGCACTTGGAAGGACTCGGGCTGCCCGACGTCACGGTGCAGTCCGACTATCAGCTCTCGGTTGAGCTCGCCGAGGAGCTGCGACGCCACGAGCTCATCCTGTTCGCGGACGCAGCGGTCTCGGGCGCGGCCCCGTTCGAAGTGCGTGAGGTCACGCCGGCAGACGGATCGAGCTTTTCGACACACAGCGTATCGCCCGCTGAGCTCCTGGGTTTGGCACGCCGGCTGTTCGGCACCAACTGCCGTGGCTTCACCCTCGGCATCCGAGGCTACGCCTTCGATGCCTTCGGAGAGAGGCTATCGCCGCAAGCTACAGAGAACCTAGCGGCAGCCGTCGCCTTCATCGAACGCGTCCTGCGAGGCGATACGCTGGATCTGCTCGTTGAAAGAGCGGAGCCGGAGCCGAGAGTTGACCCCAAGAAGGCGATGTCCGACACGGCGGCCTAGAGCCGCTTCGGAGTGAGTCATGCAAGATGGAAAGCATGTGGTCTTGTGCATCGACGACGACAGCGACATCCGCGATTCGCTGCGAGTCATTCTGGAATCGAGCGGCTACGTCTTCTCCGAGGCAAGCACCGCGGAGGAGGGACTCCAGGTTTTCCGCACGACGCAGCCCGACATCGTCATCGTCGACCTGATGATGGAGGAGGTCGATGCGGGCACCAACTTCGTCAAGGAAATCAGGCTGCTCGGAGCTCACGTACCGATCATCATGTTGAGCTCGGTGGGCGACTCGCTGAGCGGCATGATCGACACGAGCCAGCTCGGGCTGTCGGGCGTGCTGCAGAAGCCGATCGCGGCCCCGGCGCTGCGCAAACTGCTGGCGGAGAGGCTGGGGAAGAAGGACTGAGCGGCAAGCGCGTACGTCGCGGATCTGAACCCTCACGCTGCGGGACGGCGCTTCGCGACCAGTGGCTTCGGCAGCTCGCGAAGCTTGCTTCGGGCTGCATAGAGGTCCACTGCCTTCTGCGCATTCAACCAGAACTCCGGCGTCGTTCGGAACGTCGCCGCGAGCTTCAGCGCGACTTCAGCAGTCACGGCGGACCTGCCATTGACGATGCGGTTGATGACTTTCACGTCCTGGCCGATATGGTCGGCCAACTCCTTCTGACTCATCCCGAGCGGCACGAGGTATTCGTCCCGCAGGATCTCACCGGGAGTGGTAGGGCTTCGTGTCATTCGAGAACGGTCCATGGCTTGCTTCCCTTCAGTGATAGTCGCAAACATCGACCTCATCGGGCCCTTCTGGTGTCCAGCGGAAGACGATGCGCCACTGGTCGTTGACGCGGATACTGTGGAGCCCGAGGAGGTCTCCGCGGAGCGCCTCGAGCCGTTTGCCGGTAGGCGACATGAGGTCTTCCAGAGTTGTCGCGTAGTCGAGCACGTCCAGCTTCCTCCTCACGGTGCGGGCGACCTTCCTCCTCACGGTGCGGGCGACCGATGACCATCCCTCGCGTCGCGGGATTCGGCCGTTGAGGAAGAAACCCTCGACGGCCTTCCTGGTGAAGTTCCTGATGGTCACCTAACGCATATACCGCAGTCAGGTATACTCAGCAAGGGTACGCGCCGGGACGCGCCGGCCCACTTCGGAGTGAGTTCCACCAACTGCGCCGGTCCCTGCGCTGCCCGGCCCGTTCGGGGCGCTAGCCGCTCTCGGGCTCGGGGTGGCAGGGGCGGACGCATTGGGGCGAGGTCGGGCCGCGGTTCAGCGGTGGTGCATGCACGCTCGAGCTGAGCCGGCGCAGTACACCGGTCCGGGGGGAAGTGGTAGAGTCCTCGGGTGCCCGCTCCGCTTCGCTCGCCCGCCACGCGCCCGCCGAGACCTTGGGGAGCCGGGCCGTTGAGCGCGGAACAGGAGCTGCGCTTTGCACGAGGAGTCGCGTGCTGCGGGAGGTTCTTCATGGGCTACGCCGAGGCCGAGCTGGCGCTCTACAGGCTGACCGCGATCCTCGAGGCCGAGGGCCTCCCGTACGCCATCATCGGCGCGTTTGCTCTGAACGAGTACGGCCACATGCGCGTCACCGTCGATGTCGACCTGGTCATGCGCGAAGAAGACCTGCTCGAGTTCAAGACGCGCCATATCGGCAAGGGATACACCGAGCGGGTGGCGGGCACTGGGAAGCTGTTCGACACCGAACACGGCGTCAATATCGACGTTCTGAGCACAGGTCGCTTTCCGGGCGACGACAAGCCCAAGCCGATCGCTTTTCCCGATCCGGCGACGGTTGCCTTGCGGGGCAAGCGTTTCGCCCTGCTGCCCATGCCTCGCTACATCGAGCTGAAGCTGGCCTCGGGAATGGTCGCTGCCCACCGCGGCAAAGATCTGGTGGACGTGCAGGAGCTCATCAGGAGCGCGGGGCTTGCTGCGAGCGTGGCGGATGAGCTGCATCCGTGGGTGCGAGCGAAGTTCTTGGAGCTGTGGCAGCTGGCGCAGGCAGTCGACCCGTTCTGATCTCAGCCCTTGAGTCGGACTGCGGCCAATCCAGTTGGCCCAACGCGATCAAGCAGTTCGTGACCGACCTCAGAACGGACCTGGGTCTCACCGACAATCCTCCGTTCCTTGCGGGCGAGCTACCTCGTTCCAGTGCCTGCTCCAACCACAACCCGCTCGTGAACCAACTGCCCGGACTCATCACCAACGCATACGTAGTGTCGTCCGAAGGCCTCAACTTGGATCCTGCGGACACTGACTGGCACATGCACTTCGGCCACGACGACACGGTCGAGCTCGGCAAGCGTTTCGCCGCGACGATGATCGAAGCGCTGAACTGGTAGCTCGACGGACTCGCCAGGTCCTCAAGGCGGCGGGGCCGGCTCCGGCCCTGCCGAGGCTGTCGCGAGGCTCACCACCAGCGGCGCCGACGGACTGCCTTCTGGCCGTTCGCTGCTTGCCCGCATCACGACTTGGTTGGGATCCACTTTGCAGCTCTCCGCCAAGGTGCCTGCTGCACTCGCGGCGAGCGCCAGCGCGGTCTGTACGCCTGCTCCCGGGGCGGCACCGGCCGAAGCGGGCGGCGCCAGCGCCCGGACTTCGTGTCGCAGCGGGCCCGCGCTGCTGGCGAGCAGGCACAGCAGTCGCTTGCCGCGAGCGCTCAGCTTTTCGCCGTTGTGAGCAAAGAGCGAACTGTTGACCAGAGCCACGTTCAGGGTCTCTCCCTGGGATTCGATCCGAACCAGTTTCTTGGCGATCGCCGCCGACAGTCGGGTCTCCAGGTCGCGCGTGGCGCGGTCGATGCGCGCGGCGCGCGCGCTTCGTTCCTTTTCGGCCGCTCGTCGCTGTTCCTCTAGCTCGTCGCGCTGGCTCGAGACGCTCTGTAGCGCTTTCACGGTATCGGCGAGCTTTCGCCGATCCGAAGTGGCAGCTTTGGAGAGCTTCGCGTATTCGTTCCGCAATTGGTCGTGGGCGCGGTAGAGCGGCAGGTAGTAGGCAGCCATGAACGTGGCCGCTCCGATGACCACCAGCAGAGCCAGAATGCGCCAGCCACGGCCAGGGTGCGTGGAGACACCCATGGCCTGCAGTTCCGCCGCGGTGGTGGAATCCAGGCGTTGCTTTCTACTCATGATTCACGTCGTGGGGGTTGCTCGGCTGCTTCGTGGATCACAGGCCCCGAACACTCTGCCGCGAACCGCGAACGATGGCGACAGCGCAGCGACCGGCCCGTGTATCGGGTTGCCGGAACGGGCAACGGTCCGAAAAGCGACCTACGGAAGCTATCTCGCTGTTCAATGCCGATAGAAAGATCGGTCGAGACTTTGTGAAACCCGAGGCAGGGTGGCGACCCGACGCTCTACGGGTAGTATCTTCGGTATGCGCAGGTTCGCGTACGCTGGGGCCGTCGACCTGTCCGACGAGGCAGTGCTCGCCGACGATGATGATGAAGACAACGAGACCTGGCACGTCCTGGTGGGGCCAGGAGACGTCAAGGTCGTCTCTCTCGACAGGCTCAACGACCTGTACCGCCGGGACATAGTCGATGATCGGACCTACGTCTGGAAACCGGGAATGCAGGCCTGGCAGCAGCTCTTCCTGGTCATCGGTCCCACGCAAGAGCCACCGAAAGAGGAAGAACAACCCTGGAGCGTGGTCGTCGCGCCGGGCGAAATCAAGCAGCTCTCCTTGGAGCAGCTCGACGACTGGTACCGCCTGGACCTGATCGATGCTGGGACGTTGGTCTGGAGACCGGAAATGCCCAGCTGGCAGCCGCTCGGGGTGGTAGCCGGCATCGAGACGGAGCCGGCACCGTCACCCACGGTCGCAGACGGGGCGTTGGTGCCGAGTTCGGCTCCGCTGGCGTCATTCGCGCCGAGTTCGGCTCCGCTGGCGGCGTTCGTGCAGAGCTCGCCTCCGGTGGCGTTGACGTTGCCTGCGCCTGCACAGCGATCGGGCAGCGCAGAACGCTGGCTGCTCGGGGCGGCCTTGGCGGCCGGACTGGTCGTAACGCTGTACCGCAACGACCTCGTGACCGAGATGGCGCGCTCGGTTCACCAGGAGGCCGCCCTCGAACACCTGGGACAGCGCCTCGGCGGGCCCGGCTTCGGGACGGTCCGCGGAGTCGAGGCGTTGCTCGAGTCCAGCCGCCTCCAACTGCCGGAGGTGCGTGTGCCAGAGCTGTTGCTGATACGAGAACTCGGTCGTGAACAAGTGCCCGCAGCAGCCGCCTCGAACGTCCAGGCAGTATCGAGCCCGGAGCCGACATCGTCGGCGCCCGCGGCACCCGCGACCCCGGCTCCAAAGACTGCGCCTCGCTCCGGGGCCGGCAGTCTCGGGAGCGCCGCCTCGCCAAGGTCGACACACGCGCGTGGCAGCCGGACCGGGGCCCGTCGCCCGGTGGCGGACGATATGATCTCCGCGACCCGCAAGGCGTCGCGGGGCAGGGGCACGGAATACGACCCGCTGAACCCCAAGCTGTAGGACAGACCGCCTTCGAGGCGCATCGACTCTCGGCACCGCCCGCCGAGCAACGCGTCCAGCGTGTTCGCTTGACTTTCGCCCCGGCGGGTATAGCTCATCTGTGAATCCGTTCACGCTACTCGCAACAAGAGGCCCGTGGTGTCGAACCCCGCCGAGAAGCCCGGGATCCCAGCTGTTCTGCCGCAAGCGTCGCCGCTGCCGGCCGCTCAGCCCACGATCGAGAGGCTCAGTCGGTACCGCAGGGCCCTCAAGGTCGCGCTGCGCGATGGGGCGACACAGATCTTCTCGCACCAGCTGGCGAAGCTCACCGGCGCCACGGCAGCGCAGGTGCGCCGCGACCTCATGGTCGTACGAGTGGCAGGCAGCCCGCGCTACGGCTACGACATCGCGGCGCTCACAGAAGCGATCACGGCGTACTTGCTGGGCGGACGGGAAGGCCGGCGCGCGGTGCTCGTGGGACTCGGGCGGCTGGGCCGAGCCATGCTCTCCTACTTCGTCAGTCGCCGTCCCGGCCTCAGCATCGTTGCCGCGTTCGATACGGATCCGTCCAAGGTCGGGCGCGTCGTCGAGGGCTGCCGCTGCTTCCCGCTCGAGGAGCTCGCGATGCGAATGGCCGGGCTCGGCACGGCCGTCGCGATCATCGCGGTTCCTGCCAAGGCGGCTCAGAGCGTCGCCGACCTGCTGGTCTGCGCCGGCGTCACGGGCATCGCCAACTTCGCTCCCGTCTCGCTCGACGTCCCGCCCGACGTCTTCGTCGAGAATGTCGACTTGACCATGAGTCTCGAGAAAGTCGCCTACTACGCTCACCGTCCGGCCAAGGCCGCGGGTGGCTGAAACAAGACCGACCGTCTCCGCTAGCCCGCGACGAGGCACTCGGTGGCTGGACCGCACAAACGAACGGCCGACCTGTGCACATAGGGGACCATCCTGACCGGTCTGTGCACGATGACGCTTTGAGCGTGTGCGAGCTCGAAACCCGCCATATCGTAGGGGCTCGTCCATGCCCAGCGCCTTTCCCGTGCTCCGCTTCGCTCGCCTGGGGCGACAGTTCCAGTCGAAAGGCGAGAGTCTTGGCCAGCTCTGGGGCCAGCGTTCGACGTGGCAGGTGCGGCTGCGCTGGGCGGTTCCGCCCACCATCTTGGCGTGCGTCGCCGCCGCACTTCACTTCGGCTACCGATTCGAGTGGCGGCCCGTCGCGGGCGTGGCGCTGACCATCCTCGCCTACAACGCGTTGATAGCGTTCGCCTCGGCGCTGATCCGTCCCGTGCGCCGCAAGCGGTACGCCGTCGACGTGGCGCTCGCCTTCGTGCAGGTCTGCCTGGACTACATGGCCCTGCTCACGATGCTGCATTTCACCGGTGGGGTCGCGAGCCCGCTCCTGTTCTTCTTGGTGTTCCACGTGATCTTCGCGGCGATGCTGTTTCGGCCGGTAGTCGCCTACATCTTCGCCGCGGCCGCCGCAGCCGGAACGAGCCTGCTCGCACTGGTCGAGTTTGCGAACCTGCTGCCGTCGCACCCTGTCTGGTATGCAGGGAAGACCCTGACCCTGGCAAACCGCCCGGGGCACATCTTGGCCGTACTCGTGTTCTTCTCCGGGGCGGTCTTCATCACGGCCGCCGTCTCGAACATGATCGTGGCACGCCTTCGCGAGGGAGTGGTCGCTCTGGCCGACGCAAACCGTCGCGCGAACCTGCTCAACGACAAGCTCGCCAGTCTCTACGTCATGGTCGAGGCGGTCAGCGCGCAGAAGGTACTCGACCGCGTCCTCAAGACGGTGGTCGAAGAGCTCAGCAAGGTGACGGAAGTCGCCGGGCTGACGGTCGCTCTGTCCAAGGAGGATGGCTCCGGTCTGAGCTACGCGGCCGTTCATGGGCTGGCCGCTCACTTCGGGCAGGACCCTGCACTGGCGCGAAGCCTGAGCGCGTTCAGCGATCGCGCCATGCGGGGCGAGGCCGTGGTGGTCGGCAAGCTGGCCGACGGCGTCGACGCCGAGCCGAACGGAACGTCGCTCCGGCTGCCCGACGAGCTCGCGCCGACGGGCATCCGGTCGGTGATTTTGGCGCCGCTCACGGTAGGGGGTCGGTCGATCGGCGTACTCGGTGCCTACCGCCGCGCTGCCGATCCGTTCCGTGAGGAGGATATCGACTTCTTCCGGCTCGCCGGCGAGCTGGTGGGCATAGCCATCGACGATGCGCGTCAGGCCGAAGCGATCGAGCGGCTGATGCAGGAACGCACTCGCCTGATGCTCCAGGTCGGGCACAACCTTCGTGCTCCCCTGTCGGCGGCGAGCACCATGCTCGAGACCATCGTCGGCAGCTATCTGGGCTCGGTAAGTCCGAAGCAAGCGGAGTACCTCCAGCGCATCGGGCGTCGGCTGGACTCCATGCAGCGCACGATAGCCGAGATGCTGGCACTGGCACGCGCGCAGCGCGCCGAACCGATCCCGGCGAACTCCGCCGTGGCGCTGAGCGAGGTCGTTTCAGAGGTGGCGTCGCTGTTTCGGCCTGAGGCCGAACGCAAGCCGCTCGAGCTACGCGTGGAGTGCCCGCCGGACCTGCCGTCGGTGCGAGGCGATGCCGAGCTGCTCAACCAGCTCGTCGAGAACTTGCTGTCGAACTCCATCAAGTACACGCCCGCTGGGGGCACGGTCACCGTGTCCGTCGCGCTCTCGGGCAGCGAAGAGCTCACCCTCGATGTGAGCGACACCGGCATCGGGATCCCACCCGCGGAGCAGGATCGCTTGTTCACGGAGTTCTTCCGAGCTTCGAATGCACGACGAATGCAGGAGCTCGGCACCGGGCTCGGCTTGCCCATCGTCAAGCGGATTGCCGAGCGGCACGGCGGAACGGTGCAGCTACACAGTGAGCTCGACAAGGGGACGCGCGTGCTCGTGACGCTACCCGTGGCACGACCCGAGACTGCGGAGAACACTCAGCCGTCTTAGGGCACATGGGCAAGTCGCGGGCTCCCAGTACTTCGGCAGGCACCCGGTTTCTCAAGTTGGGGGCGCTGACGAGCCGTCTCGGCTCGAGCTATGTCGGTCACAAGGTTCGGGGGGCCCTGAGCGACGCCGAGGCACGCGCCCGTGACCTGGCCCAGACGCACGCCAGAAACGCGCTACGCGTCGTCAGCACCCTCGGCGAGCTCAAGGGCGCTGCGATGAAGGTCGGTCAGATGCTGAGCCTTCAGGAGGACCTGCTGCCTGCCGAAATGCGCGAGGCTCTGCGCGGCTTGCAGAAGAGTGCTCCGCCGGTCGGCTTCGATCGCATGCGACCGGTCCTGGTAAACGAGCTGGGCGACCGCTACAAGCTCATCGCACGCGTCGAGGAACAGCCGCACGCGAGCGCATCGATCGGCCAGGTGCACCGCGCGCAGTTGGTCGATGGGCGTCAGATCGTGCTCAAGATCCAGTATCCGGGGATCGAGCGCATGGTCTCGGCGGACTTGAACAACGTTCGGATCCTGGCCCGAGCGTTCGGCGCCCTGACCTCCTCCAAGGCGGATTTCGGAGAGATCGCGGGCGAACTGGCCGCTCGTCTGACCGAAGAGCTCGACTATCGGCTCGAAGCCGGGAACATGCGCACGCTGGGCGGGCTGCTTGGCACCGATGAGGGTTTCGTCGTGCCCGAGCCTATCGAAGAGCTCTGCACCCAGCGCGTGCTCGCCGCAGAGTACGTGCCCGGGCTCAGCGCCGACGAGCTGGTGTCCGAGCGATTCCCGCAAGAGCTCCGTGACCATTTCGGAGAGGTGCTGGTCCGGGGGCTGCTGCGCCAGGTGTTCGAGTTCCGCCAGCTGCACGCCGACCCCAATCTCGCCAATTTCGCCTTCACCGAGGACGGACGGGTCATCGTCTACGACTTCGGATGCGTCAAACGCTTCGAAGAGCCCTTCGTCGAGGCGCTGCGCCAGATCGCGCTGGACGCGTGGCGCTGCCGCTACGAACGCCTGGTCGCGGACGTCGAAGCCGCCGGATTCATCGATCGCGGCAAGAAACGGGTCCCCCCCGAGGTCTACCGCGCGTACGCGGACGCAGCGTTCGAACAGTGGCGCAGCCCCGGGCTCTATGATTTCGGCGCTTCACCGTTGATCGACCGTGTCATGGCCCTGCATCGGGTGCACTGGCACAGCGCGTTCTCCTTCGAGGTGCCGCACGACATGGTGTTTCTGGGGCGGACGTTGGGGGGGACGTTTGGGAATCTGAGGAGGCTTGGGGCGAGGGTGGGGATGTATGAGCTGATTCGGCGGTGGGTGGCCCGGGAGAAGGGCTGAGCGAGCCTTCAAGTCTGTACGATGTGCTCCCCCGGCTCGGTGATTTCGATCAACCGAGTCTCGTGACGAACGAAGTCATAGCCCCGTATGGCTCTGCTATCACTGGAGTCGGTCGCCTCCTCCAGCTCCGTCACCTCCCAACCTCGGTTTCTCACGACGAGGCCACGGATGACGACCCGAGCCCCCGGAACCGCGCGTACGACCAATGCTCCGTCGAGCACAAGCCCATCGAGCACCACGTCCGCTGCGTCTATTACGAGGGTCGACCGCGCGGAGATGCGGACGTTCGAGACCCTCGGCAGGAACTCCGCCAGCGACACCGTCAGCTCCTGCGACAACAGAACGATCGGAAACAGCTCCACCTCCACGCCCGAGTACGCGCGCGTCGGGCCAGTCTCTACCACGGCTCCGGCGGTCGATAGATAGCGCCGGTTCAAGGCGTACAGGTCAGCCTCGGCGGTCGCAGCGCTCTCCGGAGGAAGCCCAGCCTTCTGCCTACGGGCAGCCTCCGAGAGCCCATTCTTGACGGCAGAGAAGCAAACGCCGCGTTCGAATTGGGTGAATCCCACTCTTGCTCCGGGCTCGAGAAGCTTCGGGTAGTCCTGCATCATACATTCGAGGCGCGCCGGACTGGCGAAGCGAGAACGGTCCGAATCTGCGTACTTCGGGTTGACGAAATCGGGGATGACGCCCCCGGTTCTATCGAGCGTGCGGACGTAGCTCTCGAGAGAAATCACGAACACATTGATGTTGCCCGGATAGGGCGAGGAGCCGGAGGCATCTGGTGCGTCTCCTTCGGGATGGCCCGCTGCCCTGAGCAGCGGGTCGAGCTGGTTGTACTCGACATTGATCGTCAGCGATCGCCCGGCCTGTTCGAGGCGCACGACTCCGCCGGCCGCCTCCCCAGGTCGGCGCGGAACGACGACGGAGTTCATGTCAAAGAACTCCTGTTCGCTAACGCCCAGGGTCGCCGGGACCCCGTAGAAAGTGAGCGGATTCGTGTCCTGATGGAAGACAAGCCATCGAACACCTTGGTTCAACCATTGCCGCGGAAGCCCAGACTGATGGAGAAGCGCATGGATGTCGCCGTGTCCGTGCGGCTTCGTCTTGATGTGCCACGAATCGTCGACGCTCGTCGCGATCGTCGGCCGGTCGTCACTCAAGGCGGGGACCTTGCCCTGCTTCAGCAGAGTAACCTGCCCAGGGGCAGCACCAAAGAACCGATGCTCTTCGAGCAGGCGCCGGGTGCCCGTGTGCGTTCCGTCCGACGTCATGATGATGACCGGTGCCCGCCCGTTCACGCGCGAACGTGCGTTGCCCGCCCTCTGCAGGGCGAGGACGTGACCCAGATAGCGCTGGAGGAAGCAGCTGCCCGTCGCCACCTCAGCCCGGATCGCCAGCTTGATACCGCCGAAGCCAAGACGTTCGCCCAGCCCACCGGCGACCGCTATGAATGCGCAGCGGTTGGCGACCGACAACCCGACCTCTTCGGCCCCCAGGAACTCATCGCTGCCGAATGTCAGTTGCCGACCATGGGGCACGTGCGGCTCATTGCCGGCGTACGGATTCTCGCCGCGTCGTGCAGCGGCGAGTAGTTCTCGCGCGCGGTCGAGGTACCTTCGCAGCCCTCCGGGGTAGCTCGCGTCGAGCTCGCGCGCTTGCGCGAGCATGCGGCGCTTCTTTTCGGTCGCCTCGCCGGGCGGAGGCCAATGGGCGAGCAGGTGGGACTGGTCGAGGGCTACGAGGAGACGAACCGTGGCTTGGTCGTCGGAATCGAGGTCGACGGCGAGGTTCTCAATGTTGGAGGATTGCATTCGGCGGTCTGTCGGGGCGGCGCCTGCTCGGTGCCAGGCGGGAACGAAGCGTACCATTCCCCCGGCAGTTCTTGGACGAAGTGCCGCGCCGTTGTCCTGGACGCTTCCCCCGTTCGCCTCAGACGTTTCTGCCGCAAGTCGATCTTCGGACAACGTTACGCGAGGATCGTGACCACTCGGTCGGCCGACTCAATCGCGAAGCTGCCCGCGTGGGGGGAGTGTTTCGAAGGTGGAACCGGGCTCTCCGGCCTTGGCGCCGAAGATCGACTGCCGTCGCCGCGCCCCCGCGAACACCCGTTGGCGGCCCATCGGCAAGCCTATCGGGTCGCCGGAGCCTGGATGTCTTGGAACTCCACGATCCTCCTGATCTTCTCCGGAGCCGCGGTGATTTCGCTCTCGCTCTCCCGCAGCGCGGGGTCGAACCCGAGCAATGTTCCACCATCACGTTTGACGGGTAGAGAGTAGAGCGCCTTTCCCTCACTCCCCAGCTTTCCCTGCGTTCTGTCCACATACAGAGCAAGGCACTCTTCCGGCGGCCCCTCCGTGTTCGCGACCGTGTCGCGCCAGCAGAAGACGACGTTGTCCGCCATGGCCGAAGCCGCGCGAGTCAGCGCCGCATTGCCCGCACCCATGATAAGGAGTGCCACATCTCTTGCCTTGCACAGATCGACGAGCGCAGGGAGGAACATCTTCTCGTCGCTGAAGAGCGGAAACCGGTACTCGAGCTGCGTCAGATCCCAGAAAGCGACGCGCTTTATGGCCGGCCCTGCCTTCGGGCGATTCAGTCTCTCCGAGAGATAGTGGAAGAACTCCGGTGGTGCGATGCAACCGGGACGCTGGTGGAACACGAACACCTTGTCGTGACAGCTCTTCGCTTTCTGCTGCGCACACCTACGTAGCCCGCTCTGGACGCACGATCTTCCGAGTTTGCGCAGCGGGCACGTCGCTTGCGCGATAACAGTAGGCTGGTTGTCGATGAGCGAGACGAGCAACCCGGCGTCATTCCGATTCGCGCCCCTGAAGAGGAAGTCGAGCGAGAGGATGGACTTGAACGTGCCCCGTGCCCCGAGAAGCACGGTGCAGCTGCCCCGTTCAACCGATGGGACCCCGAGAACATGCTCTACGACCGACGGGGACCCGGGGGCTCCGCGCACACGCCGAACCTTGGCCGGCCTGGCGGCGGGTCTCAACGCCGTCAGGGACCCGTCGAACGAATCCTGCATGCTCTTGGGCCGGTGGACGATGAAATGGATCGACGGGTAGATCTGAATTCCCTCCTTGCCCAATTTGTACTGTTGCCACCCGAGTGCGGCTCTCTGGTAGCGTGACTTCGGGATGGTGAGCCGGTGCAGGAGGTACTCGATGGCGCCCGTGTGTTGGTCGGCTTCCATCGCAATGATCATGTCGACGAGGTAGTCGATCCAGTCGTCGTCCGGCGACTCCGAGGGCTCGTACACGATAATGCTGAACCGCGAATGGAAGCGCAGTCGCCTCACCATCTGACTGAAATCGACGTACCACCGGCGCTCATCCCCGGGTATCGCGTTGAGCCCATCGACCACGATGACAGGGGGAACACCGAGATCCCTGGCTCCAGCGAGGTCCTCGGTCGAGACCACATCCAGGGCTCTGGCGAGCGGCGTGCTGTCGCCGGAATAGGGAAGCTCTGAGGGACTGTGGCCAGTGGAATTGGGATTGAAGCTGACGAGGTTCGCCCTCAGTTCGTCGTGGCCCTGACACATCGCGTCAAGCTTTGCCTGGAAGTGGGCGGTCTCGTTTCGCGGGTCTTGTTCGAGCGTGTAGTAGTGCGCCCGGCCATGGAGCGACCGAGCGAGACCGGCCGCCATCTGCAGTGCCAGCGTCGACTTGCCACAGCCCGACTTGCCCTTGACTAGGACCACCAGCCCATCGCGGCCTTCTGGTTTGGGAGCCTTCGCCGCCTCGACGCGCGGCGGAGCTACCAGGCCGCCGTCCAGCACCTTGTCCAGGCCTGGGATCAGGGTTCGGACCTTCTTTTCGGGATTGGCCTTTTCAGGATTAGCCATGTTCAGTGTTGTCCGCCAGAGGTCATGCGAATGTGCCTTCGGCCGTGGGACGTCGAGGCCGGAGGCTTGGGTACGCAGATACGGTCATGCAGAGACTTGGGCGCCATTCCCGCCGCCGCCAGCGAGTTTGTCTAGGATTTGGGGAAGTTTCTCCTTGGTGACGAAAATGGGGTTCACGCCCGCGTCACACAACACCGTCGCTCGCAGACGGTCGCCGATCCGCGAGGCCTCGCCGCGCGAATCGTTGGATGCATCGCCCGAAATCACCAGCGCGTAGCGACCCGTCGGCGACCTACCTGGCTTCGAATTCCGGACGTCCCCGTATTTCTTCGCTGCGGCGAGCGTGCGCAACATGTTCATGTCGGTGAGCGATGCTCCGATGAAGAGGCAGGTATAGTTCATGAGAAAGTGGAGCTGGGTCGTCGTCTGCCAGGACGAGGGCTCCAGCATGTTCTGGAAGTACTCGTCGTAGGAAAGCACTACGGCGCCCCCTTGACGTCTGCGAATCTCCCAGGGCGGCGGTATGTAGCCGTGCACGTGGTAGATCGGGAGCACTCTGCCGCCCGCACGCGAACGCGAATCGACGTCCTGGTGGAAAGCGATCAAAGGAACCACTTGGTCGTCGCGGTGCGACCTATTCCATTGGTCAATCGCCATGCACAGGTAGTTGTCGCAGTTGAAGGTCACGACGGCATGGACTCGAGCACGGCGCGAACAGCACAGCCGAGCGACGCCAAGAAGCGTCGCGAGCTCCTGGGAATCCTCGCTGCTGAATGCGCTCTCCAGATCGCGCAGGCTGTTGGGATAGATGGCCTTCTGCAGTACGGGGATGTATCGCTTGCCAAGCAACTGCTTGATCAGGGACGCCTTCTGGTAGACATTGAAGAGCTGGCCGCCCGAGGTCCCGTCCAGACTGCCGAGAACTTGACTGCGTTCTGCCGGCGTCGCACGTTCCTCGTCGAAGACCCGCTCCAAGGCCGCCGCACAAAGCCGCCCGAGTAGGCCACTCCACAACAATTCCTTCTTGCCGTTGATTCCGGCGCCAACGAAGAGGACGAGACCCCTACGACCCAGGTCCCGCAGGAGTCTGCCGTAGTTGCTGTGCTGGTCCAGTTGGAATGACACTCGCTCGACTGCTCCGCTCCGTGGAGAAGAGAAGAATAGGCAACGGGATGGACGCGCGTCAACTGGGATTCGCGAGCCGCAGCAAGCTAGATCGCCCCCAACTGCACCCACCCCCCACCCACACCTCGAACCCCCCTCGAACCCCCCTCCACATTGTGCCCCGAACCCCGCCCGTGCATCCCCTGAACCCTCCC
>JAFGIS010000164.1 GCA_016929495.1 Polyangiaceae bacterium
GCCCACGTGTTGCGGATTCGCACCCGTGTTCGACATCTTCACGGGATCGAGCAACACCTGGATCGGCGGCTCCCGCGCGGCCCGCATGACCGACATCACCTGGCACTGCAATCCCGCCAGCGCCATGAACCGGCTGGGGAAGGTCATGGGCGCGATCGGGGTAGTCGCGGGCGCAGTGAGCGCGGGCGCGAGCGCAGCGGCAGGCGCAGCCCTGCAGGCCGCGATGCAAGCCGCCCAGGCCGTCGCCGACGCCGCAGCGCTGGCGATGGGCGCGCTGGCCGGCAAAGACCCCGGCATCCCGCCGACCATCGGCGCCATCATGATGGGCTCCCCGACGGTGCTCATCGGGGGCTTCCCCATGCCGGACGTCCTGTCGCTGCTCGGCGGGATAGCAAAAGCGTTGAAGAAGATCGGCAAGGCGATCGGGAAGAGCAAGGGCTTCGGGAAGGCGCTGAAGAAGATCGGCCTGTGCAACAACCCCGGCGAGCCCATCAACCCCTTCACCGGTGAGGTCTACAACGATTTCGAGGACTACGTCGCGAGCGACACGGGCGTGCGCTGGGAGCGACACTACCGCAGCGGCTGGAACGAGCAGGACGGGCCGCTTGGGTACGGCCACCGCCACGGCTTCGAGCGGTCGCTCACGCTGTTGCGCAAGCGAGCTCTGTACGCCACGCACGACAACGAGCAGGTTGCCCTGGAGCGCAACGACGACGGCACTTTCACCCCGGTCGACGGTTTCAGCCTGCGCAGCCAGGACGGACATCGTTTCGAGCTCACGACGGACCGCGACGAGACGTTGGTATACACGCTGCGCCCCGGTAGCCCTCCTACGGGCCGGCTCGATCACTACACGGCGCCGGGCGTCGACGTCTACTTGTACTATGATCAGCAGGATCGGCTTTCCGCGCTGACAGAACCGTCGGCGCGCGGCACGGTCGATACGCACTTCTTCTACGACGCTGCTGGGCACATCACCGAGGTGCATCGTGGCCTGCGCGGGCAAGCGCCTGTTGTCATCTCCCGGTACGTGTACCAGGACGGTTGCCTGGTCGAGTGGCACGATGCGCTCGGTGGCGTGAAGCGCTTCCGCTACGATGGGCAGCACCGCATGGTGCAGGGCACGGACCGACGGGGCTACAGTTTTCACTGGGAGTACGATCCGCAGAACGGCCGCTGCATCAGGTCCTACGGTGACGACGGACTGTGGGGCGTGCAAGCGAAGTACGAAGGCGCCCAGTCGGTCTTCACGGAGCCCGATGGCAGCACCTGGACGTACAAGTTCTTCCCGGATGGCACCATCTCGCATCTGCTGGGCCCAGACGGGGGCGTCGTTCAATACATTCGGGACGAGGGGACGGGACGGATCGTCCGGCAGATGGAGCCGGGGGGCAAGGAGTACACCTGGCTCTATGACGCGAGCGGGAAGCACTTCGGACGCCTCGATCCCTACGGGAATCTCGTTCCCCCCGAGGACGACGACCCCAATCCGAATTCGCTGGCACACGACGGGCCGGAGACGGCAAAAGGCTATCTCTGCGGACGCCCTCTGGCCGAGCTCGCGCCGGCACTGGCCGCGCCTCCCGGTGCGGTCGCCGCGCAGCTCGCGGCCATGCAGGCCCCATCGCAAGCGGCCGGCGTGCGCAGCCCCCCGGCGCGGGACGCTTTGGATCGGGTCGTCGAGCAGTACGAGCCGGACGGAAGCGTGCGTCAGTTCCACTACGACCCCGAGGGGAACGTGGTCGGGGAGCGTCTCCATGTCCCGGGCAACGGGTCCAACGGCGCCGCGCCACAGCAAGGGCCGCGCGGCGGTTGGCTGACGCGCGAGTACACTTCGTGGAACCTGCTTGCGGCCGAGACCTCCCCGCTCGGTAGCACGACGCGCTACGAGTACACGCACCGTGAGGACTGGCGCGTCGTGGTCGACCCAAACGGCAATCGCACCGAATACGTCCGCGACCAGCGCCACCGTCTCGCGGAGATCCACCGTTTCGGCGGTGTGCACCGACGCTACGTGCATGACCTGCACGACGCGGTTATCGAGGAGCAGGACGGCGACGGCAACTCACTCGTGAAATACGAGACCGATCCAAATGGGCTGCACACTACATGCACGCTATCCAGCGGCGAGTGCTATTCCTACGAGTATGATTCGCGTGGGCAGTTCACGCTGGCTTCGTCCTCTCGGCACGAGGTCGTGCAGCGCCACGCAGGCAACAGGATTGCCGTCGATCGCCGCGACGGAAAGGGGATTGAGCATCGCTACGACTCGACGCGTCAAGTCTCGGGCACCCAGTACTTCGATCACTTCGGTGTTCGCTACGAGTATTCGCCGACCCGCCAGATTCGCATCACGACACCAGAGGGTTCGACGCATACGCTTTGGCATACTGCCAGCCAGACGATCCGTGAGAACGGCAACGGCACTTGCGAAGCGCTGACGTTCGACAGCGAAGAGCGCTTGACCGCCCGCGCTTGCTGGCACAGGGACTACGGGCACGAGGGGCCGTTCTGGGCGACGTCGTATCGCTACAGCGCCGCTGGAGAGCTGCTCACCCGCATCGACACTCAGACCGGGGCCGACCAGTACGAATACGACGCCGACCACCGCCTGGTCGCGCACCACAATAGCCATGGTCCGGGCCAGTACGAGTACGACCCGGCCGGCAACCTGACGCGCACGCCTCGGCATGGCCTCATCAAGTGCGGCGCGGGCAACCTCGTCGAGCAGGCCGACTTCACTCACTTCTCACACGACCGCCGCTACCGCCGGGCCAGGCGGGACGATCCCGGCGGGAGAGTCGTCGAGTACCACTACGACAGCCTGGACCAGCTGGTTGAAGCGCGCTTCAGCGACACGGGAAAGGTCTGGCGCGCCGCCTATGACGGCCTCGGGCGCCGCGTCTGGCGAGAAGTGGATGGGGAACGCACCGACTTCTACTGGGACGACGACCGGCTGGCCGCCGAGCGTTTCCCGGACGGCAGGCTCCGTCTCTACGTCTACCCCAACGAAGACGCGCTCGTGCCGTTCATGTGGCTCGACTACGAAAGCGAGGATGCTGACCCGAAGAGCGGAAAGGCGTACTACCTGTTCACCGAACCGAGCGGCATGCCCGTGCGCGTCGAGGACGCCGATGGGATCGAGATCTGGCGTGCCGCGGCCACGGACCCGTACGGTCGGCTCGAGGGCAAGAACGGCGCGCCATGCCCCACACGCCTGCGCTTCGTAGGACACTTCGACGACGAGCAGCTCGGGCTCTTCTACAACAGGTTCCGAGACTACGATCCCGATCTAGGCCGATACCTGCAGCCTGATCCGCTGGGACACGCGGGGGGCATCAACCTCTTTGCGTATTCGACCAACCCGCTGGTCGAGGTCGACCTCAGGGGGTTGGTGCACAAGGCCTCCGGCAAGAAGAAGGCCGGGGACACAGACTCCAAGAAGAAGCCGGCGAAAGAGAAGACGAAAGGCCAAGAGCTGGCAGAGAAACAGGGCCTTCCCGACGCTCCCGACGGCTATCACTGGGTCGATGTGGGCGGTACGCCACGTTTGCGTTCTAACCCCGGGTCCGAGAATCCCCCGCTCATCTACAACAAGAAGACCGGCAAGTTCGAGGAGAAGCCGCCCGAGTCCGCCTATCCGCGGGTGAGTCACTCGGAAGCTGATCGCCAAAAGGTGTATGATTCTGGAAAGAACGACCAAGGCGTCGTCCCATGCGCGGTCTGTGGAGAACCGGTCAAATCCCCCAAGGCGGAAGACATGGACATGGGTCACAAATCAGGTAAGGAATACGCAACCGCCAGAGATGAGGCAGTCGCGAACGAGACGCCGCGATCAGAGTTTCGCCAAGAGCAGAAGGACCTGGACAACTATCGCCCGGAGCATCCTTCCTGCAATAGGTCTCACAAGGGTGAGGCCGGGAAAACTGGATCTTCGTAGGCTCGCCAGAGATCAAGGAAGCATTATCAGATGGGACGCTTGCAGGACAAGGAAGTCGACGAGTTGGCTGACGCGATGGAGGCTTTCGCCCCGTCCGGCACTGACATCTCGTTCGCAAGCTACGAGTGTGTCAGCGAACGGGGACGCCGAATCGGTATCATGCGACTTGCGCAATACCCGCGTCCAGAGCTCCGCACATGTGCATCGTTCGGGCTGGCGCACAACGACTGGACCGCGAAGAGCTTTCCTGACCGGGTGGAGCTCGTCCAAGCGTGGAACGACGAGTCGCTCGAATACGAACGATTGACCGTAACCGTTGCAGAGGCGATCATCGGTAGCGGTTCGTTGCCGAAGCCGGGCGTCATTTACGAGAATGCGGCGGTGGCTGCAAGGCTACCAGCTCTTGCCAAACGAATGCCGCACGCGCTGCTGCTCTTCCCATATCTCTGGGATGACGCCTTCGAGCAGGTGAAGCTGTCGAACCATAGGGTCTGGTTCCTCCAAGTAGTTCCGCTCTTCGACGACGAGAAGGCGTACATAGAGAGGAATGGGTTCAAAACGTTCGAGGAGCTGCTCGGCTACGACGGCGCTCACTTCCACAAACTGGATCGCGTATCGCACTTGTCCATGTGACCGTGCGCAGTCTCGAGGGAGTTGCCAGTGGCAGACGACGCTCGCGCGCAAAGCATCAAGAGGATGAACGAAGGTGTCGACTACCAGGACGCGGGGGCGTACTCCGAAGCCATTGAGGCGTTCCGGGAGGCGATCGCCCTGGACCCGACCCACTTCGGCCCTTGGTATGACCTTGGCTTGTTGTACAAGAAAACGCGGGATTGGCCCCAAGCGCTGGACGCGTTTCTGCGTGCCTGGTCGCGCGTCCCTCCCGGGATGACGGCAGAGCTATACGCCGCAATTCTGTGGAACACGGGTATCGCCGCCTCGGCATTGCGCGTCTGGCCATACGCACGGAAGGCCTGGCACTCTCTCGGATACTCGCTCGACCCCCTGCTCAACGAGCCGCCCAGTCTCCCGCTCGGGCCCGTGTGGGTGTGTTTCGACCCGACTTGCCCAATGCTGGGACAGCGTCTCGATCCGGCCCGCGCGCGGATCGCAAGCGGGGCGGAACAGTACCCGCAGCAGTACCCGTCCCCAGGTGCGGTGGTGGTTCACGATGCGGAGCGGGTGGCGAGCCAAGTGCATGAAGGCGTCGAGTTGCCTGTTTTTCCAATCCTTCACGTCGAAGAGTCGACGCCTGGTGTGTTCGAGCAGTATCGGGAAGACAGCTCGAAAGCGCGCTAGCGGAACCTTCGCACTAGCTAGGTCTTCGGGTTTCGAGCTGGCCTCTTTCGCTCTCGCTCTATCACCTCACAGTTCACGCAACTGAGTTGTCCGGTGGCTGCAACGCGGGCTCGGAGCGCGTCGCGACGCGGCCTCCGTTCCAGTCGGTGAGCAAAACAAGCAGGGCGGTCAGATGTCGTCGTTCTATCGGGACAAAAACATCAAGCCTGCGGACCCGTACAAAGTCGTCCTCAATCCTCCGTAGACAAGGTAGAGTTGGAGCCACTGATGGCGAAGAAACCGAACAAGAAGCTCGCCCGCTCCGCGGCCATGCAAGGTGACTGCGATAGGGCTATTACGCTCCTCGCCCCTCTGGCCGCAACGGATGCGACGGCACCTGCTTCGCTCATGCAGCTGCTCGCGTTTCGAGGCCAGTGGGTAGACGTCGCTCGAATAGGCTTGCCTTTCGTCGACAAGCTCGATCCCTTCGATACGTTGAATGTGTATTCCGATACCGTGGCCCTCGTCGCGTGGGCAGGCCTCAGTGGAGGAGAAGTACGCGCAACCGATCTGAAATCGCTCGTCAAGAAGAACTCGCCCAAACCCGTCAAGATCGCGCTCCAGAAGGCGGTGAAGCTCCTCACCGATCCTAAGACGAACGCCCGAGTCTTCCTCTCCGATACCGAACCGGATCCCAAGGGCTACGCAGAAGCCGTGGAGGTGTTGCGCGAGTCGGAGCCGAAACTGTGGGGCCCAAGCAAGGGAGCAGAGCTAACTGACCGCTTGCTAGGTATCGCGTGCTCTTATGGTGACCACAAGCGCGCGCTCGAACTGATCAAGGGCGACACCTCTGAACTCAACTGGGACCAAACGGTTTTCGCAACCGAGGCGATGGTTGCCAAGAAAGATGTAGACGGGGCCTGGGGATTTCTGGAACCTCGACTGGGGACCTGGTGGCCGCTCGACGAAGCCCAAGTCGCCCCCGTCATCCTCCTGTTGAATCCCGAGCTCAAGCGATTGATGACCCCTGAGCATTGTCAAAAAGTACTTGCGACACCGCGAGGTCCAGAGGCATGAAGAAGGAGCTCACCAAGTTGATTGATCAGCTTCGTCAGCTGGGCTGCGGTCTTCCCGATCGGCTCGCAAAAGGCACTAAGGTCACGGCTTTGGCCTGGTTTCCGCACCCGTTGCCTGCTCAGGTTAGGGAGTGGTGGGAGGTCGCCAACGGCCCAGTTTGGCGCAAAGGGGATGTCGCAGAAGACGTGTGGCTCAAGCCCGGTTTCTACCCGCTGAGTCTAGATGAAGCCCGAGAGGACTTCGTCGACAACGCGGGGCGATTTGCGGACTCGTGGCTACCGATCATGACCGATGGCGGCGGTGACTTCCTGGTCGTCGACTGCGCCGACGAGGCCTGCCCGATTCTACTGTATCAAGCCGACGGTGCGCCTGAGCGAACATACGACTCTCTCGAGTTGATGGTCAGAACCCTTAGCGAGTGCGTCGCTCGCAAAATCTTCTTCATCGACGCAGACGGCCATTTCGAAACCGACGACGACAGCGAAGCCTCCATAACTTCGCAGCTCAATCCAAACAGCGACTACTGGGCAGACTTTCTGTAGTCGTTCGTGCTCCGGGGCTCGACGCTTGCCCTCGCCAGGGAGAATCCGAGGAGACGGGCCGCCAAGGCGGACCGGGAAAGACCCTCAAGGCCATCTACGCCTGGAAGACAAAACCCGGCGAGATAGCCCTGGAGAAGGCCAAGGCCGGCCTGAAGGACGTGGACGACCCGCAAGTCCAGAAGCGGCTGAACGCTATCCTTGGCCTCGCCACCGAGAAGAGCAGGTCGGCTAGACTCGAGAAGATGCAGAGCTTCTTCGAAACCTTCGTGGCGCAGGGGCCCACGCGGCCCATGTTCGCCAATCTGCACTCGTTCGCCGCCGCCTGGCTTCTCGGCGAAGACCCTTGGTGATGCCGCGCAACGCGGAAGGGGCTGCCCGGATTGTGGCCCCCGACGTCGTCGAGTTCTTCAGGATGGTCGTGCAGCGCAGCCCCGCGATTGCTCGCTGGACCTAGCTGCGTTCGCGGCGCGTCCAGCTTCACAAGGCCAACGCTACGGAGCCATGGCCGCTGCGTGATGGGTCGAGAGCGCTGGACCAGGACACCGGGAGACGGGGATCCGAGTCTTGGGGACGGGGCAACTAGTCGATCCGAAGAACCGACAGCACGCTGCCATACGGCAGGTACCCATAGCCGTCGCCGGTGACCGCGAGGGAGGTCGCGGCAATGCCATGCCAGATGGACCGGTCTTTCCGGGGCGCACTGAGCACCGCTACGTCGATCACGTGGATGCTCCGCGACGCCATGTCCACTGCGAAGATATCGTCTCCCACCGCCATCAGCTCGTAGGCTTCCAGATTCGCGATGCTCCCAAGCTCGCTCGGAGTGGCGGTGCTCGTATCGAGAACGTGCAGGGTCGAAGTCCCCGTGTTGCGACCCGTGACGCTGTATCCCGGAAACGGCAGGATGCAGCTCGCGCTGATGCCGTCCAGGGCGCCGGTGACGGTCGGCGTCGTGGGGCTGCTCACGTCGACGACGTAGAAGGTCCCGTCGTCCACCAGCTGGACCTGGCTACCGTTGGCAGCGATCGCGATGGTGCCTGCCCACGGATAGGCGTCCGGAAAGTCGAGGGCGACAGCGACGGTCGGGAGGCTAGGGTCGCTGACATCCACCACGAGCAGGCCCTGTTCCCCTGCCGCGGCGTAGACGTAGCTACCGATCTGCACTGCGTCGCTCACGTTGCCGGCGGTGACGAGAGTCCCGAGCAGTGCCGGGCTCTCGGGCGTGGTGATATCGACGATATGCAGGCCGTCCGCGCCGGCAGCCACGTAGGCTCGAGTGCCCGCGATCCGTGGGGCTCCCCGGGCGTTCGACGACAACGTCACTTCACCGATAGGGTCCGGTGCCGTGCGATTCGACACATCGACGACTCGCAGTGCCCCACTGCCGACTCCATACAGAAAGTCGCCGGAGAGCCGGACTTTGCCGAGGCTCAGCCCTTCGACCCGAGTGATGATGGGCGCGACCCGAATCGTCTTCGTCGCTTCGTAGCTCTCTCCCAGCGAGTCCGTGATGGAAGCCGTTACGGAGACGGTCCCGCCGTCCTGGCAGTCCTCGAGCGCCACGGCGCCCTTCGAGGCGGTGAGCGTTGCGGTTTCCGTCGACAGCTGGCATCCGGTTCCGTCCGGGTCGTCGAGGGTGACCGAGGCGACGACGTCGGCCATGGCGGAGCAGCTGCCATAGGCTGAAGCCGACAACGAGACTTCGGCGCTCGTTCCAAGCGTGGTCTCGGTGGGCATCGTGAGGTAGATGCCGTCGGGGTCGCACGGGTCACGCCGTACCGTCAGCTTGGCCGAGTCCGTCAGATGTTCGAGTCGCGTTCCGTCGATGGACACCACGACGTTCACGGTGCCGGCCACGTACCCGGCCATGAGGGTCGCGCTACCCTCTCCTTCCGAAAGCTCCAACGTTGCCGGAGCCGTGGTTCCGGTACCGCTCGCGTCGGTCAGCTTCAGGGTCGCGGTGAGATCCGGAAGCGGCTCGCTGCAGTCATCCCGTTGCACGAGGACGACCGTCGCCTCCGTCTCCTGTCCGAAGTATGCAGTCGAGGGCTCGAGCGTGACCTCGACTGCATCGATGGCGCAGGGGTGCTCCCTGACGCCCACGGAGCAGGAACTGCTCAGCTCCTCGCCGAAGGAGTTCGTCACCCGTGCGATGATTTCGAAGGTCCCCAGCACCGAGCCGGCGTTCACCCGAACGGTGGCCTGGCCGTCGACGGTCTGAACGGTATCGCTCTCGATGCTGCTGCCCGTTTCCGATGGATCCACCAGCTCGAAAGTAACGATGGGATCCTGCGAGCAGTCCGTGACGTACGGGTCGCGGACGAATACCGTCAGCTCGGCAGACTCGCCCGCATCAATCGTGTATTCTGGATCGGCTTGCGGCCACTCGGGAGTGAAGGGCTCACACGGCGGCCGGGCCACCGACACGGTTGCGCTGGCGGTGTGCGTGAACCCGGTCGCGTCGGTAACGGTCGCTCGCACTCTTGCCGTTCCGGTGTGTGCGCCCGCGGTGAGCTCGGTCCGGGCCTCGCCGTCTTCTGCCGTCACCTCGCCAGGGGTCACGGAGCTGCCGGTGAGGTCGCCGTCGTCCAGGGCGAAGAGCACGGAAACTCCGTCGACACCCGCCGGACAGGCTGCCGGATACCGGGCGCCGAGCCGCGCCGTCACGGCGGACGTGGTTCCTGCATCGATATCCGAGGGATCGGCGGAAAGCGAGAGTGCGCCGACGAGCGTGCAGGGCTCCTCGACCCAGCACACCCTTTGCGTGGTGGTACCCTGGACCGTTCGCCCGCAGGTCGCGTTCTGCGTTGCGTAGGAGAACACCGCATCCGCGCATCGGTCGCTCACGAAGGTGATGCTCAAGCCGTATGTCCCGGATTGGCACGCGATGCCAGCCGGGCCATAGCTGCAGGCCGTAGGGTCGAAGATCACTCCTTGCGCCACGACTCCCTGCAGTGGGCACATCGCATGCGACGCACGCACGTCGGAGACGGCGGAGCCATCGGCCTCCATCAAGAACGAAAAAGCGTCTAGCTTGAAGGATTCGATCGCGCCGCCGATCCAGATCCCGTCTCTGGGAGTCGTGCCGCTCGAGCTCGGGGCTCCGCCTTGTCCCGTCGTCCCGGCCTCCTCGGCACTGCCGCCGCTTCCGGGACTGCCGCCTTCGGACGTGCCGCCTGTCGGCGGTCCGGCTTCCCCCGTCGGGGATGCACCAGCCGTCCCGGGTCTCGCTTCGACCCCCCCGGTCACACCAGCCGTCCCGGGTCTGGCTTCGCCCCTTTCGGGCTCGCCCGCCGTCCCGGATCCGCCTGCGCCGCGCTCGGACGCATCCTCCCTCCCTGCCACCGCTTCGCTTCCGTTGGACGAGCCAGCAGAATCCGTCTCCGTTGGACTGCTGCCGGCCACTTCCGACTCGGCGTCCGAAGTCTTCCTGGCAGAGGTCGAGCCACAACCAACGAGACAGCACAGAACCAGCACACAATGCGACAAACGTGTCATCATAGCGTCCTCGGCAAACAAGGCGGGCATCTTCCCCTAGCTCGGAATCGGGTCCCATTCAAGGCACCGAGCCGGACCGAGCCGGGGACTTCCTTCCCACGGTCGCGCGGGTGCCGGACGGGCGTTCCGGACGGCCTTGTCCTCGAGGAAGCCCTGGACGGCGGGCCCGAGGTAGTCGGGTTCACATTGGCACAGGGCCGGCCGTTCTGACGTGTGGGCGAGCACACAAGGCCGGGACAGCCTACCACCCGCCAGCCGTGTTGGGACCGAGCCCCTCAACTACGTCGCGGACGTTCACCCAGAAGTGTTCGTGCTCCGCACACGGATTGGACGGCAATCCGGGAATGTCTGCAATCTGGATCCAGTCATTGCAGCGAGACAATGGTAGCGCATCGACCGTGAGGTCCTGGGTCGCTCGAGCCCACACCGGGCCACCGGGAGACGCGGCAACCGACGCACCCTTGCGAACCACCAGCTGGCTCAGCACGACATCGGTATTTGCGCAATCCGGACCCCAGGAACGCGCCTGTACCGCGACGTCGAACTGCTCGAAGTGGGGTATCACATGCCGTTCGCGCGTCCACCCGCGCACTCGCGATCCGTCGGCCCACGTCGCCTCGAGCAAGACCCACCCGGGCTGCCTTGCCTCGATCGCGAAGGGGCCAGCGTAGCGAATGCGCAAAGGGTCCACTTCCTTGGGCCCGAGATACAGCGGAACGAAACCGGGCCCCGCGCCGGTCGAGCGCCCTGCAGGGGGAACGATGACGGCCGGCGTTGCGTACGGTGCTGCGTCACTCAGCCCCACCTGGCTGCAGTCGACTTCCAACTGTGCTTGCACATCGACGTTGAGCTGGTCCAGCGTCAAGTGCAGGCCGCCGCCTCGAACCCCGAGCCAGGTGGGCGCGGCGCCCTTGCCCAGTCGGATCCGACCGCCGTACAGGTCGACCTCGGTCGCCACGCGAAAAGCCAACTGCTGGACGGAATACCGCCCGCGGAATCGCAGCGGAGCCAGTACCTCGACCCGAGCGTCGGACCAGCCTTCGCGTGCCTCCACCACAATCGGCACGTCTTGCAGGTCAACGGCAAAGCGGGTGCCGGAGACCATCACGAGCACGCCCGGCAGGCGTGCGCGCGCGACCTCGACGCGACACACGGAGAGCTTGAACGCCGGCGCGCGATCGCGTGGCAGCGCCGCGGAGGAAACGGGCTGCGGACGGGATGCCGGAGCGTTCTGCGCCGGCGCTGGTGCGCCACCGCAGGCCGTCGAAAGAGCAAGGAGCACCGACCCAAACTGCGCCTCGACGGCGGACGTCCCGAGGCCAGCGCGTGACGCTCGACGCCGGGGCAGTCCCGCTGCGGACGAACTCGAGATGCCCGTCTCCACGGCGGGCGGCCCCCGGGTAGGCCTATTCCGAGCAGGGATCGCCATGGCGGTGTGGTGCTTCAGGGCAACTTGTGGACGTAGCAGCACGCCCATCCAACCCGTGCGCCGACATGAACAGTTGCACGTGCTCGTCCTTGGCAACCGTCTTCGTCGAAGTCCGCTCCGTCGAGGTCCTCCGCAGGTCTGGTAGGCAGAGGCCGAAGGGTCTTGGTCATCACGCCACCACTGCGCGGCAGCGTAGCTCGACTCACGCCGCCTGTCACGGCGCAAGGGCCGGCGCGCTGGAAGTGTCGTTGGGAAGGTCCGTCGACCACACGAAGACAGGGCGAGGCGAAGCTCGGGGCCGCGCGGAGGCGGCACTGCCCGAACGCGCCACGGCGTGGTGTGGACAGCATGTCGCCCGAAGCCGTTCGGCAGTTCTGTGTTGACGCGATGACCAAGTTCAGGGCAACGGCATCTAGGGGGTCAACAACAAACCTACCTGTAGGATGATGCTTTCGCCCTGGGGCGCGGTGGCGGACGGAGAGGTACTGGGGCGGCGCAGGGGCGGGGGCGCTGGCGAGCTACGGCTGCGGGCCGGGAATGTGCAGGAGATCGATGGGGCCGGCTCTGGACCAGTCCGAGGCGAGCAGGGCGGTTCGCGGCGGCACGGCGGCAGTGCCGAGCGCCGTTAGGACGAGGTATCGCTGGTCGGGAACGAATGCGGGCGCGTGGCGGGGTATCGACCATTTTCGGAACCACGGGGCCGAGGAGCAGGGATCGGTCCAGCGCGTCCGGTTGCGGCGGGCACCGCGGGCGTGACGGCGCGCGTTGTTCAACACATAGCGCAGCGTGTCGCGGGCGTCGCGTGACCCTGCTATCACCCGGGAGCGATAGCGGTCGCGAAAGACGGTTCCGGAGCGGCAGAACGTTCGATTGATCGAACGAGCCAGACGGATGGCGAGGCCCTGGACGCCTCGAGTCAGAGAC
>JAFGIS010000165.1 GCA_016929495.1 Polyangiaceae bacterium
ATGCTGCGGCCTGATGGGCTGTGCTGACTGTTACGCCGGAGCCCCGCGTCAACAGTCGAGAGCCTTGAGTCGAGAGTTGGGGATCCCGTCCGGCGCTGTCGACTCTCGACCAGAGTCATCAGAACCGAAAGTTGACTCAGATGGAACGACTTTCGTGCCCCATAGACGCTAGATGCCCCCGTTCCGGCACGGAGACGAGGCCCTTCGTTGCGCAAGCTCGGCCAGTTTCGTCGAGAGCTCGCCCAGGCCCACACTGCTCGGCACGACTTCCAGAGGTCCGAGGCGCCCGGTGAGATAGTCGTTTTGGGCGGGGCTTTCGAGGTCGGCGAACAGGATGGCCGGAGTCGGACAGCCCTCGCGGCGAAGCGCGGCCAGAATACAGATCCCCTGTTGGGCAATGAGGTTGTGCTGGACTTGGCTAGCGGCACACGCCAGGGCCTGTCCTTTCTCGTCGATGAGATCGGCGAGGGGCGTACGACGGAAATCGAGATCCAGAAGGATCCCGGCGACGGGCTGCGACGAACCGAGCCGGTCGGAGAGTTCGTGATGGCTCCGCGTCGCCACGAACTCGAAACGCGAGGCCAAGAAGCGCACGAAGCGTTGAATGTACTCGTCGCCATCCTCGCAAACGACGAACCGCGGCCGCACAGGGTCCGGCGCGAGCTCGGTCATTGGGCAAACCTCACGCCCACGTACTTGCAGTAGGGCGCCTCGGCGGGATGGATCATGATCTGACCCTGATAGTGCCGGGTCAGATCCCGGAGCACGGCCAGTCCGCGCCCGGTCTCCCGGGACTCGATGGTTTCCAGAGAAAGCTCCAGTGGGGAGTTGTCTCCCACCTGGAGCGTCACCTGCTCTCTCCCCGCAAAGTCCGTTTCCTTGCCCAGCACCACGACGACACGGGGCTCGACCAGGGATCCCACCGCGGCCTGGGCATTGCGCAGCAGATTGGCGAAGATCTGGAACAGCGCCTGGCGTTCGAGCGGGAAACTCAACACGACGTCGCTCATGTTGAGCGCGGGGGCGACGAAGGCCTCTTTGTGGCACGCCCACTCTTGCTCGACCACCGCGATCCAGCGCTGCAGTTCGGCGGCATCGACCTGGCAATGCGGCGCCAGAGTCAGAAGATGCTTGAGCCGAGTCGGGTGGACACTGCGCAAACGCTCGTCGATGGCCAGAATCGCCGGTTTCTGGCCATCGTGTGGCTTCTGACCGATGAGCTTCTCGACGCGACACAGGTCACGATACAGAGCGCCGAGGACGGGCTCCCGCCTCAAGCGGCGCAAGCCAATCCCTTCCGCGCGTGAGGCCGCCGTGAGACGAGCATGGGCCGCTGCGACCGCGTGGGAGGCGGGCTCGGGCGTGAGCAATGCCGTGCGCAGGGCGTCGATCGTGGTCTGGTCGTCGCGCAGCAGCCCGAGAGCGCTGGTTCTGTGCTTCAGCACGTCGTGTCGCAGCTCCCCGATGACCTCTGCCATCTCGGGATACAGGCGCGGGCGTCGCGCCAGAGCCTGGGCCAGGGTGCGACCTCGGTACCGTACGAGGTAGACGAGGCCCACCAGGAAGGTCAGCGCGCTGACCCCGATGAGCGCCGCACGGCGATGAGTTCGGCGTTTCTCCTCGACGCGCTGCTGGTCCCCGCGCCTGAGCCTGTCTCTCGTGGCAACGGCTTCGACCCGAAAGCGGTCGGAGGCAGCGGCACGTCGCAAATACCCGTCGATGTGGCGCCGCGCAGCGCCGAGGTCGCCGAGCTCGAGTGCACGACGAGCCAGCGCCCACTGCATGGAAGGTTCGAGCTCGGCGAGTCTCGAAATCCGAGGTGGGGCTATCCCCTTCTGTAGCGCCACGCTGCTGCGCGCCAGCAGCCGCGCCATCCGGCGACCCAGGGTGCGCTCCTGAGCCTGGGCGGGATGCTGGTCCAGACCGAACGCATAGCAGCGAAGGGCCGCCTCGTACTCGTTGGTTCGCTCGTAGACCAAGCCGAGGGCCAGGAGCGTATCCGGTCGCATGGCCTCGCTGCAGGGAGCCTGGAGGATCTCGAGGGCGCCACGAGGGTCGTCTCGCTCGAGACGGAGCCTGGCCTGCAGAATCGCCGTCTCGATTGGCGGCACTTCGTCCTTCTTGCGGGTCCCGAGCTCGCTCCGCAGGGCACGCGCCGCTTCGATCTGGCGGGTGTCCGTGGCCAGAGCCAGGAACGCCGAGAGGTCGAGCTCGGCCTCCTTGTCGAGTCCACGCCGATGGCGGTCCACCGCGCGCTCGAAGCGGGCTTCCGGGCACCCGAGCTCCACGGCCCGATCCAACCAGCGCTGCCATACCGAGGGTGGCGGCGGCTGCGGAAGATATCGCAACTCCCGAACCAAGGAGAACAGCTCCTCACCATCGTCGTAGAGCGCCTTGACCGTCTCGTCGGGGATCCTGCCGGTCAGGGAATAGAGGAGCGTCGCGGCGGGAACGTACCCGGGGCAGACCCGGATGGCGCGCTCCAAGAGGGCACGAGCTCTCGTCCGATCTCCATGCTCTTCGTCGAGGAGCTCCTCGGCTTGCTCGTGGAGGTTTCGGGCCTCCTGTTCCGAGGCCCGACTGTGCTTGCGTTCGCTCACGCGGGCTTTGGGACTTGCGCGACGCTCTGCGAGTCGCTGGCGCGCTGCTTCCAGCTCGACCCACTCCGGTTCCAGAGCCAAGGCGGTACGCAGGGCTTCGTCCGCTCGCTCCATGCCGAGGAACCCGCCATGTTCTGCCAGGATCAAACCGAGTTCCCGATGGGCCGTCGCATCGGACGGAGTGATCCGCGCGATCACGGTCCATTCGGCGACGGCCTCGTCGTAGTGGCGAAGCGCGCTCAGGGCTCGAGCGCGGAGCTTTCGCGCCGGACAGAAGGCGGGATAGGCTCGGATGATGGGAGCCAAGGCCACGAGGACCTTCTGGGGCTGGTGATCGCTGGCCCAGCGACGCGCCTCGGCGAGCCGCGCCTCGTCTGCGGGCAGAATCGTCGGCTCGGGCCAGTCCGCGAGGCTCTGCGCCTTCTGGTCGAGGACAATGGATTGCTGCAGCTTGTTCACCTGCCGTCGCAGAGAAAGGGGCAAGCTGGCCGTCTCGCTCGGATCGAGCAGTCGGGCGCAGCGGGCAGCAGCCGCTTCGAGCAGGCCATAGGTTCGCTCGGCTTGAGCGTAGGCCACCTCGATCTTGGTTCGTCCCTCCCCGCGAGGCACGGCCACGAGGCCCTGATCCAGAATCCGAAACAGCGCATCACGCTTCTCCCACCGCTCCGGCTCTTTGCTCACGACCGCCGCCAAATGCACGTAGGCATGGGGACGTGTGATATCGAGCTCGATGGCGCGCCGGAAGGCCGACTCCGCGTCGTGCAAGCGCCCCTGCAGGAGATGCGCGAAGCCCAGATCGGTTACGAACAGGGCGCTTTCGCCGCCGCTGTCGATGGCTTGACGAAGCAGCGGCACGGCCTTGCCGGGACGACCCTTGTTGATCTCGGCCACGGCGCGCTTGTGCAGCTGTTCTGGGCTTGCAGGTTGGCCGTCCGCCGTCTCGTCCGAGCCAGCGTCCAAGGCGTTGGCAGAGGCAGCAGACGAGGCGTCGAGCGCAGCGCTAGCGGACGCCGGGGGAGCTGGGCTCATCGTGGGACGAGGTCCTCCCGCCTGAGCAGCCCCTTTCGTGGTTGCGCCGAGCAAGACCAACGAGAGCAGCGCCCCCAGGCAGAAGCCCGATCGGTTCGTCATGGCTCCTCACGCTGAAGCTGGACCTCTTGCCGGACCAGCTTCTGCCGCAGGCTCTTGATGCCGAGACCCAATTGGTTCATCCGGAGATGCACCTGACGGGCAGTGGCCTTGGGGCCAAGCAGCCGCTTGGCCATGGCGTCGAGATCCCCGCGATGCTGGAGGTAGATCTGCTCCAGGTATTGACGTTCTACCTGCATCGACACCTGCGCGAAGCCGCGACCCGAAGGAACATCCACCGTGCAACGGAAGCCGCTGCCGCTTGTCGTGCAGGGCCGGGGCGCATCCGCGACTCTGCCTGGAGCAGTGCTTTGAAGCAGACGTTCCACCAGGTCGTCGGTGAGCGCCAGGACGGCAGGCGCCCTCGCCGCCGGGCCCGCATCGGTGGGCGTCTCCAGCTGTTGGCAGAGAGTGAAGACGAGGGCGTTGGTGGCAAACAAGCGAAGCTCCCTGTGGTTGCCGGGCCAGGAATGCTGGCGCAGACGGTCCAAGGCAGTGGGGCTAACGAAGACGGTGAAAGCGTTGGGTTTGGCGGAGCGGGCGCTGGGACGACGGAACAGGACGGCATTGGCGGTCGCAGAGAAGCTTTCCAGCGTCGGATGACGCACCAAGAAGGCATGGACCAGGGAGGAGAGGCTCGTGGAGCCCAGCGCCTCCAGGAGGCCATGGCGGACCAAGTCGACGACGTCGTCCGGCCGCTCGCGCAGCGGCGGCAAGCGAACCCGGCTTGCGGGATTCAGGCGCATGTAGAGATCGGCGCGGAAGCGGCCGGCCTGCACCAAGTCCTCCAGGTTCTGGTGCGTGGCGGCAATCAGTTTGGTCACCGCCGGGCGAGGTCGCTGGTCCCCGAGGCGGGTGACCTCGTTGCGCTCGAGCACCACGAGCAGTTGGCGCTGCAGATCGAGGTCCAGGTTCGCGATCTCGTCGAGAAAGAGCGTGCCCTGGTGAGCTTGCTCGAACACGCCGGCGTGGTCGGAGGTTGCGCCCGTGTACGCGCCCTTTCTCACGCCGAACAGATGCGAAGGAAGGAGAGACGGCGGAATAGTCGAGAGATCGGTCACCACCAGGCTGCCCTTGGCTCCCGAGCGAGGATGGATGAAGTGCTCGGCCAGGTAGCTCTTGCCGGTCCCGGTCTCGCCTTCGATGAGGGTGGGAAGCGGCGAGCGCGCGAGCACGGACAGCGATCGTCTGACCGCGGCCATGCTCGAGCTCTTGCCCCAGAACACAGCGCCTTCCTGGGTCTCATGGGAGAGCGCCAGAGCCCGCCGAATCTCGGCAATCAAGCTGCGGCTATCCACGACCTCGTTCTGACACAGATAGACCAACGGGTCGTGGGGTCGATCCGTGCCGAGCTCGGTGTCGGTCGTGGTCAGCATCACCACCGGCAGTCGCGGATAGCGCTGGCGAAGCCGCTCCAGTATCAGCAAACCCTGATGTCGGCGCAAACGCTCGGTGTACTGCGCGAGTGCTCTCGGTTCCGTGGGTAGCTCGGGCTTGTCTTCAGGCAGCAGACGCTCGAGGGGCAGAGCAAAATGCAGGTCGAGCACGACCAGGTCCGGCAGGCGCTCGAGGTCCATCAGGGTGCTTTCGGCCTCGAGGTAGTCGTGGGCGCATTTCTTGCGGCACCCGCGCCGCTCTTGCTCGCACACTTGGCAAGGGATGCTCCGGCCGCAGCGGTTGACGTACTCGAAGTCGCCCAGGTACCTGTGGCACAGTTCGACCGTCTGGTCGCGGTCGTCGATCACGAAGAGCCGGGGCATCTAGCTCCTCCCTTTCAAGGACGATGCCAGCGGCACCTGGCTACGCAGATCGTCGTAGGCCTTCTGTAGTCGGAGCACGCCCGGTACGTCGTTGGCTTCGGCGGCCCGCAGGCTGGCCTCGAAGGCTTCGGTGAATGGTGTCAGGTCGACCCCGTCGGGGACCTCGTCAGCGAGTTTCTCGTAGAGCGCGCGGGGCGAGATCGAGTGGCCCTCTTCGTCGAGCAGGTCGATGACCAGCTCGCCGGGAAGGGGGTTCGTGCCGGTCTCGGCGCAGTCACGCGCGGTCCAGAGCAGCCGCTTGACCAGATCGTGGTGGAGCCGGTGGAGCCAGGGATGCATGGATCTATGATACATAGATAGTCACTACTATCCATAGACAGCCTGACTGGGCCCACGAATCTCAAGGGATTCCGCGGTTCGGGTCAGCGGCACGGGCCGTGCAGACGGTGCCGGCATGAGGCGCACACGCTCGTGTCACTGGGCCCGACTGGGATCGACTCTGGTCGGATTGAACTTGGTCTTCGTCACTCAGACCGCGCTCGGCCAGATGGTGGTGGAGCGGCGTTGGGACGAGAACACGCCGTCGGACGGAGGGCGTCTGTCGCTCGAGAAGGAGACGCTGACCGTCACGATCGACCAGCAGTACGCCAAAAGCATCCTGTCACAGGTCTATCTCAACCCCACCGAGAGTGTCGTGGAAGGCAACTGCACCGTCCGCGCTGGCGAAGGCGCCACGGTTCAATCTTTCGCGTACTGGAACGGTCAAACGAAGATCGTGGGAGAGGTCTTCGAGAAAGAGGTGGCTCGCGAGATCTACGAGCAGACCACCGGGTTACGACGGGATCCGGGCCTGCTCGAAACCACGGGCGAAGGGGCCTTCGCGTTTCGTGTGTTTCCGATCAATCCGGGGGAACACAAGCGGGTCGAAGTGACCGTGGGCCAGCGGCTCATGCGCAAGGGACAACACGTCGAGTATCGCATGCCCTTGGCGAGCCCGCGCGCGAGCGTCACGGTGGATCTGTTCGATCCGCGGCAGCTCTCCCACCTCTCGTCCGCGAGCCATCGCCTGTCGGCGACCGCCGGGGCTTCGGGCGGCCTGCGCATTACCGCGAGTCCGCTGGGGAAGCCCAAGGAGATCGTGCTCGGGTACGAAGTCGTCGAGCCGCCATTCACCCTGTCGGTCGCGAAGCATCAAGATTCGGGGCAAGACGCGTACTTGACCGTCTCCCTCGCGACGCCGGCGCTGCCGCCCGGACGTGAGGCCAAGGACGTGACGATCGTCCTCGATCACTCGGGAAGCATGGACGGCACGCCGCTCACCGAGGCCCGCGCCGCGGCCAAGGAGATCGTACGGCAGCTGACGGACAGGGATCACCTCGACATCGTCGCCTTCGACGACACCGTAGACACGCTGTTCCCCAACATGGAGCCGGTGACTCCCAAGACACGCAAGGCCGCACTCGATTTCCTCGACCGGCAGCAGTCCGGTGGTGGAACGGACTTGGCGGCCGCACTGTCGCGCGCGTTTTCGTTCCAGCGGTCCAAAGCCGAGCGTCCCCTCATCTTCTTCCTTACGGATGGCGAGTCGGATGCGGCGGCGGTCCTGGAGGTGGCCCAGAAGGATCGTTCGAAGGTCAGGGTTTTCACCGTGGGCATCGGGCAGGGCGTCAATCGCCCGCTCCTGTCACAGCTAGCCGACCGGAAGCGCGGCAAGTTCACGTACATCCAGAGCGCGGAAGCAATCCGTTCCTCGGTGCAGCACCTGTTCGGCCTGGTGGAAACGCCCGTGCTCGTGACGCCCGAGCTCACCCTCGAGAACGGCACGCTCCTCCGGCGCCATCCGGAGACGCTCTCTGATCTCGCCCCCGGTGAGGAGCTCGTCGTAACGGCACGCGCCTCCGGACAGGGGCCCATGCGTCTGGTCCTTCGCGGCAAGGGCCCTCAGGGTCCTGTCGCGTCCGAGACCCAGTTCAACCTCGGCACGGCCGAGCGCCGCCCCTGGGTCGGACGCCTGTGGGCGAAGAACCGGGTGGATCGGATCCTCGAGGACATCAGCCTGAAAGGCGAGACGGACGAGCGCAAGAACGAAGCCATCGAGCTGGCGCTGAGCTACGCGCTCGTGACACCGTACACCTCGTTCCTGGCCATACCGGAGAGTGAGCTCACGGCAGAAACCTCCGAGCAGATGCAGGACGCCCGCGCCCGGAAGCAAGCCATCTTGGCCAAGCGGCAAGACGCCGTCGCTCTCTCGCGTAGTGACATGCCCCCCGGTGACCCGGTCCTGACCGTGAAGGCACCGGCGGATGCCCTTCGCGTGACGGCCTTCTTCCCCTTCGGTTTGAACAGGGAGCTCCACTTCGATCCGGACAAGAACAACTGGCGTGTGCGCTTCCTGGTTCCCAAGGACACGCCGGACGGAGAGTACGAGGTGCCCGTGCTCATCGTGCATCGCGACGGCCGCGAGGAGTGGGCCACGGGCCGCTACACCATCGACAGCCAGGAGCCCGAGTTCGAGCCCGTGGTCCAGTGCATGGGCGACACGATGAAGATATCCGTCGTGGTTCAGAGCCGGATGCGCGAAGTGCGCGCCGCGTGGGTCAGCGATCCCCGTCAGCGCATCAGCTTGGCGCTCGATCCCAGGGATTCTCAACGCAGCCGCTACCTCGGCACGATGAAGCTCGGCGCTCAGTCGGACGCAGTGCGCATCGTGGCGACCGACATGGCGCGCAACGAGGGCGAAGAGATCGTCCGCTGCCCAAGCCCGAAAGCATCCCGTCACTGAGGTGAGCCGATGAATTCGCCACTCGTGGGGCTCGTGCTGACCTTGTCGGCTCTCGTCACCTGCATCGAGTCTGCCCAAGCCAAGGAGCCGGACGCCCCGCCGCTCCCGTCCGCTCCCCGACAGATCTACGCCAACACGACCGAAGTCGAATCCATGGCCCTCGACGGCACGTCCCTCTGGGTCGCGACCCGCGGGGGCCTGGAGCGGTACGACACACGGTCGCTCGAGCGTGCCGCGTACTATTCGACCCTCGACGGCCTCGTATCGCTTTTCATCAACTCGGTCCAGGTGGGGCCGGGCGGGGCAGTCACGATTCTAAGTGGCAAGCAACAATGCGTCCTCAGCCCGAACCAGAAGCCTCGGCGTTTCGCCTGCAGCCCCAAGAGCGGGCCCCCGCCTGTACCACAAGCTCGCTCGCAAATAGACCATGAGATGATCGAGGGAGCCGCGGTCACGGTCCGGCTCAAGGACAAGGCTGGAGCGAGCTTCTACGGTACCGCAGGCCGTGGCGTGTGGCGGCTGCAGCAGGGGCGCTGGAAGCGACTGACGCCGCTCGGTCAGCTTTGTTCGAACCATATCGTGGCCATGACCGAGTACCGACGGAGCACGTGGTTCGCGAGCTTCGATCGCGGGCTGTGCCGGCTCGAGGGCGACGACTTCGTCGAGGCCGCCCTGGCCGCGCCCTTGCTCAACGACGTTCTCGGAACCGATCGGGGCCTGTTCGTCGCGAGCTCGCAGGGGCTCTACTGGAGCGAGGACGGCATCCGCTTCGAGCGCGAACAGCGGGTCGTCGAGCACAGCATCAATGATCTGGCCTATGATGCCAAGCGGCAGTTGCTCTACGCGACGGCCACCAATTCGCTCTGGAAGATCGCGCTCGGCGACGGCAAGCGCTCGGTGCGCGCCTGGTATCAACCCGGGGGGTCGCGTTCGCTGCAGGCGGTCGACGTCGGGCCCGACGGCGAGGTGTGGGTCGCCTCGGAGGATCGCGGGGTGATGCGCAAAGCCGGGACTCGGAGCTTCATCGTCTATGATCGCCTGGCAGGCCTGCCGAGCAGCTGGGCCATCGATGTGTTGGCCACGAGCGGCCAGCGTGCCCTGGCAGCGAGCCTCGATCACGGGGTGATGCTGGTTGGAGGATCGGCACCGGCGCGCACTGTGGCGACGCCGGACGCGTGGATGTTGTTCTTGGGGCGCGATGGGGCGTCAGCGGACGGGGTGTTCGTCGGGACGCAGGGGGGAGCGGCATTGATGCGCGGGCCGCAGGGCACGAGCGAGCTGTTTCGCGGGCTGCCGGATCCGCGGGTGCATGCCGTTGCGAGGCTGACGACTGGGCTGTGGGTGGCTACGGAGGCGGGGTTGGCGCGGTATTGAGGGGGCGGGAGGGTGCCGTCGGTTGGTTCTCTGCAACTTTCCGGAATGAGCGCCCGGACAAAGCTCCACGAAGTTGCGTGGCGGTCCGCGATCACCACTGACGCTTCCCAGTCGCGTCGCGTCTGACCGCGAATTTGGCGCGACGCGGCTTCCTCTTCCTGGGCAAGGGCGCAGCGTCTGGCGTGACCAGCTCTCGAAGGCCCCTGCATAGAGCCTGGAAGGACGCTGACCGGCTCTCCTCCGCCCTGGTGGTCAGGACCTTCGCCATCGCCTGCGCCCAGGCCACCTTGTCACCACTGCCATCCCCGATGATCGTTCCGAAGAGCTCCCAGGTCCCACAAATACTGTCGGGCACGTACTCCCTGGCCGTCCGGCGATCGTAGTCCGGGAAGGCGGCCTTGAGGGCCTTCAGATCCGCGAGATAGAACGCTTCGAGTTCTTCCACAGCGAAGCGAAAAAGGACGACAGGTGCAGGATGAAGCGCTCTGTGGAGCGCATCCAATCGGCGCTTCAGAAGCGTCAGGTCATCATTGTCAGCGTCGATCAGCACCAGGACGCGGTCATGAGCTCGGTCAAGCGCCGCGCCGAACGCCGCTAGCTTCGCCGGCAGCTGATCGAGCAGCCCTCGCTGTCTCGGATCTGGCCGCCGTGGCGGGGAAAAGGCGAGTCTCCCTTTCCCCTGGTGCGGATACGCTTTGAGTTCATGTCCCCGGAGAAGCCGGCGCGCCCACGGTTCAAGGAGAGCTTGTTCCGACGGACCCTCAACTAGGGCATGCACTCTCATGACGACGCCAGCCCTCCGAAGTGCCGGCTGTACCAGAGCGAACCGAGCGGGATCCCCTGGTCGACCATCTCCCGAACTGCCTGGAATTCTGTCGTTCGCGTGACGCGGGCGCAGCCGTCTGGCCCCTTTTCGATGAGCCAGACTTGCTCTGGTTTGAGCGCGTCCACGAAGTACGGAGAGTGAGTCGTGACGAGTACCTGGGTCCTGGTCTTCTTGTCTTCGGCGTGAGCGACCAGTCGTCGCGCGAGCTGCTCTATCAGCTGCACGTACAGGCCGTTCTCGGGCTCCTCGATGCCGATGAACGGCCGCGGCTTTGGGTCGGCAAGCAGTACCGCGTAGGCGAGCATCTTCAGTGTACCGTCGGACATGCTCTGCTGGTAGAAGGGATCCTTGTAGCCCGCCTCGTCAAACCGAATCAGAAGACGATTGTCCTCGCTCGGCTTGGGCTCGATCTTCTTCAGCCCCGGGATCGCTCTGGCCACGTCCTTCAGGATCTGGCCGAACTGCTTCGGATACTGGCGCTGGTAGTACTGTAGAACGTTGCCCACATTGGAGCCCCTGCGGTCGAGCCACCGCTGGGCGCCCGTCGCCTGGAGCTCTCGTGCCGCATCGGGCACAAAATACGAAAGGTACCACTCCTCTATGTACTCGCGCACCGTCACGATGCGTGGGTGCTTGTCGAGATTGCCCAACGTGGCTATGCCGAGCTGCGTTGCGTCCGCGAGCTTGACGCGCTCGGCTTTCTTGCTGTCGATGGATACGTCGTAGGCGCCCGCCCAGACCTTGCCCTTGCCCTTCTCGAGTTTGAGGAAGTAGTACGGCTTGCCACGTGTCTCGCCCCTCCGGCGCTGGCGCAATGATTCCCTGAGAACGGCAGGCACGCCGCTAACCTGGTCGATGGCGAGGGCGTAGACTATCGGGCGCTCGGCGTCACCGGCGTCGAAGAAGAGCTCGAACTCGACGGGTCCCGCGCATCCTTGCGTGCGCAGGCGGTCGAAGCCGCCACGGGCTGGGTGGTCACATGCGGCCTCGACTCCATCGGACAGGCACTGCGAGATGAAGCCAAACACATCCATGAGGGACGACTTGCCTGAGCCATTGGGGCCGATGAAGCACGCCATGCCGGGCAAAGTGTCGCCGCTCGCGTACTTCACCTGCCCGACCGCGACGTCGGCTAGCGCTCTGAAGTTCTTGATCCTGATGCCTTGCAGTCGTGCCATGGCGCCTCGCTTGAGCTCCGACGCATGCTATCTGATCCGAGTGGCAGTAGCATGTTTCTAGGCGAAGTTGACCCTCGACGTTCGTAGGACAACCACGTTGGTTAGGCTGTCTGAATGGGCGCAGGCTACCGAGCCGGGCCGCGTTCGGTGGGTCCCGCAGGCGCCGCCCGCCCCACGCTAGCCGGGCTCTCCCGCAGCCATGATCCTCCGCAATACCGCCCGCCCCGTCGCCGACAATCCGTCCGGATCGAGCGAGGCTTCGAGCCGTCGGGTCACCACACCGAGCTCGTAGGCCTCACGGCGCCCGGCCTCGTCCAGATCGAAGAAGGCCGGCTCGGGTTTCAGGCGAGAGAACGGATCGCGGGCGCGGTGGGCTGCGGCCACGCGCTCGAGCAGCAGTTCGCGGTCATCGGGCGTCATCGTACTGCCTCCCAGCCGAGCGCGATCCCC
>JAFGIS010000166.1 GCA_016929495.1 Polyangiaceae bacterium
GTCGGCGTGCGTCCCAGGCTCTCGGTGGCTGCGGCGACGACCTCGCGCGCCGAGCCAAGGTCGTCGTCGCCAGTGTACCCGTAGCGGTTGCGCAGTCGGAGAATGTCGAGCCCAAGGCCGGAAAACATGGCCTCCACCAAGGCCGCCTTGCGCGGGTGCTTCAGGATGTCGGCTTCGACGTAGGCGAGCGTCGCTCCGATCCCGACGAGCGTCTGGTTTTCGGCGCCGCCGTCGACAACGACACTCACGGTAGGGCTGGGCACCGGATTGCAGGCTCCAGCGACGCACATCTGCCCTTCCGGACAAGAGCCGTCGTCGCACTCTGGAAGACAGAGCCCGGCCACCGATGGCCTCGTCCCGCTGCACAGAGCGACGACCCCGACCTCCTGCGACGTGAGACAGGCACCTCCGAACGTCTTGCACGAAGCGTCCTTGTCACATAGGCGTGTACACGCCCCGCAGATACAGTCCAGGTCACCGCAGTCTGCCTGGCTGTCGCACGCGCGCAGCCAGTTGGTCTGGCTGTCCGTCTGCGGGCCGCCTTTCGGGTCGCACGCGGCAAGCAACCAGCCAGCCGCTGCCACCAACCTGGCCCGACTCCCGAACTTCCGTAGCGTAATCACGTGGTCTCGTCCTCTTCTACGAGGTACTGGCCGCAGTAGAAGGTTACCTTGTACGTCGTGTCTGGACGATGCTCGCGATTGTACGCTGCGACTCGGTCCCACAGCGGCAAGATTTGCTGCCGAACCGCTGAAAGCAAGCGCCGAACCTCCGCCTCTTCGGGATGGCCGGGCCACAGGTCGAAGGACAGGGTCGTCCCGCCCACCTCGTCGGCTGCGCCGGAATTGTGGCGCCCGCTCGCCACCTTTGCGGCCAGGGCGGCAAGCACGGCCCGATGATGGTCCATGATCGCGGCCTCCCAGCCTGCCGCCTGGCCGAGCGGTATCAAGCAGCGTTTGGTCGCGCAGTAGGGTCCGTCGGGCCGAACCTCGACCTGGATCCTTTCGTCTTTCACGAGGCGCTCGATGGCAGCTTCGATCGCTCCGGCCGGCAACGGCACCAGCCGCCCGAGCTCGTCGACCCTGAGCGGACCATTGCGATACACTTGCACCCAGACGAGCGCCGCGTTCGTCTCTTCGGAATCCACCGTCGCGGAAGCGCCGAGCTCCTGCAGCTCCTCCACGGTAGCCGCGCGGTAGCGCGCCTCGTCGCCGCGTCCACTGCGGCACACGAGACCGGTCTCCACCAGGTCGTTCAGAATGCTGCGAACCTTCTGCTCCTCGTCGTCCTTGAAGTGCTCGAGGAGCTCGGCGCGCGTGACGGAGCCGACCTCGGAGAAGTACGCGTGGACAGCGCCCCAGAGACTGACGCCGCGCGTAGTCGCAGACTCCCCGAGCCGCTGCACCTTCTGCTGGTAGGAGCGCAGCGCCAGCCCGAACATGTCGGCGATCACCTTCTTGCCGAGTCCCTGGCTCTCGAGCTCGCGCACGAGTCCCCGGAATACGTCGTCGGCAATGTGGGCCAAGGGCGATCGCACACCATCGGCCGTGGACAGCTGTGCAATGAGAAGCACCGTTTGACGCACAACCGCGTCGATTAGGATCTGTGCATTCACGTGACCAGACTAAACATAGCAGAGGATGCGGCCCTTGGCCTCGCCGCTCGTGCGGATCCAGACCTCGTGGTTCCCCGCCGGTGAAACCTGTGGAAGGCAACGCAAATACTCGGACGGGGACAAGGGGCGAGAGGATCTGCATCCCCAGCCAGAAATGTTCTGAGTCGGGGGGAGGCGAACAGCGCGTCGAAACGGAGCCGCGCCAATGGATGCTCGTGCCATATCGAAACCCCTCTTCGCATTCTCTCTCGAACGAGCCGCCCCCGGCCGGTGGCCAAGCTAGCGGGGCTCCGCCCCAGTCATCCTGCGACCCGACGGGTTGTGCCGACTGATGCGCTGGAACCCCGCGTCGACGGTCGAGCGCCGTGAATCGAGAGCCCGGAATCGCCATTGTCCGGGCTGTGGACTCGTGGCCGTCGACTCTCGACCAGAGGCATCAGATCCGAAGGTTGACTCGAATAGAACGACTTCCGTGCCCCATGGACGCTATGGTCACCACCCCCGATGCGAGTCGAATGCCTGCACGAAGACGATATGATGTTCGTACTCAACAAGCCCTCTGGCCTGTTGGTGCATCGTGGCTGGGACAATGCGGAGACGGCGCTCGTCGACCGTGCTCGCGAGCTCACACGGGGCGGAACGGCGCATCCCATCCAACGACTCGACCGCGGGGCGAGCGGTCCGGTGCTGTTCGCCAAGAGCGCAGAAACGGCACGCGAGCTGTCCAACTGGGCTCGGGCAGGCTACTGCCGGAAGGACTACCTGGCGCTCGTTCGAGGCGAGTGTCCTGAACGCATTGATATCGACCACCCGATCCATCGTCGTCTCGACGGTCCGCGTGTCGAGGCGCGCACGCTGGCTCGGTGCGTTGCGGTTGCGCAGACCGAGCCACGCCACGTGTCTGTCATCTGCGCACGGCCCCTAACGGGTCGGCTCCACCAGATCCGCCGCCACATGAAGCACGCAAACCATCCGCTGATCGGGGATGGGCGCTACGGACGAGGCGACCTCAATCGCGCGTTTCGTGAACGCTACGGCCTGGCGCGCCTGGCTTTGCACGCTTGCTCCTGGCGGGTGGTGCGTCCTGACTCGCGCACCTTCGTCGGCGGCCTGGTCCCGCTTCCGGAGGACCTGTCCGAGCCGCTGTGTCGAATGGGCTTCGACTTGGACGACAACCGATTGCCGCGCGACCTGCAAGGCGTCTTGGACCAACTGGTGCCCCGGCTGGACTGAATCGGTGGCCGCGCAGATCTCGGGTCCGCTGACGCTTCGGCCTGACGAGGGACACCTCGCACCCAGACCCCGGGTTCTCCCTGACCCCCCATCGAGCAGCAGCCCGACGCACTCTTACGCTTGCTCGGAGAGCGCCGTAAGGCCGTGTAGGCACCTCGGCCCGTGCCTGTGGGCATCCGGGCAGCCTGTCAGTGCTCCGCCGAAGCATCTCACTCGAGGATCCCGCATGAGCCTTCTCGCTCGCAGCTACATGACGACCAGCGCAGACTCCCTGACGACAGGACACCAGGTAGCAACCAAGATGTGCGAGGCGCTGGGAAGTCCTCCCAAGCTCGTGATGACCTATCTCACAGTGAACCATGATCAGCCCTCCTATCTTCAGGGCATGCGCGAGGTGGTCGGCAGAGCGGTTCCGATGCTTGGTTGTTCGGCGCAAGGGGTGATCGGACCCGCGCGCGTCCGCGAGGAGGGCTTCGCGGCGGGGGCTCTGGCGCTGGGCGGGCAGGGGATCGCCGCGGCGCACGCAAGGGTGACCGAAATCGCGCAAGACACACAGGAGAAGGGGCGTCTGCTCGGCCAGCGGCTCCGAGAGCGGCTTCCGCATGCGCCCAAGCTCGTCATCCTACACTACGATCCACTGTGTCGGGTAGATATCGAAGTCCTCCTCGACGCCCTCTTCGAACAGGTAGAATGCGACATCGTCGGCGGCGGTTCCTCGCACGCCTTCTTCTACGAGGAGCTTCGAAGCACATACCAGTACTTCGACCAGGACGTTACCAGCGGCGCCGCCGTGGCCTGCGCGATATCCGGACAGTTCGGAGTGAGAATCGGCGCCAGCCATGGTTGCTCGCCCGTGGGTGTCCAGTTCACCGTCACACGCGCCAAAGAGAACGTGTTGCTCGAGTTGAACGGTCGTCCGGCGATCGACATCTGGTACGACATCTGCGGCAGCGAGTTGCGCGACAGCACCGCATTGGCCATCGGACTGCCGACGGGTGACTCGGCGAATCAAGGAGAATACCGGGTCCGCGGAGCCTACGCCCTGGACAAGGACACAGGTGGCGTCGTACTCGGATGCACGATTCCCGAGGGCAGTCGCATCATGCTTCATCACCGCTCGACCGAGCACGTCCTCGACGGAACGCGGCAGATGGGCGCAGAGCTCCGGGAGAAGCTGCGTGACAAGACCGTGCGCGCAGCCTTGGGCTTCGAATGCGGATCGCGGACGCGGCCATTCCTCGGCGACAAAGCGACGCTGGAGGAGAACCTGCAGCTGCAGCGAAGCATCGGGGCAGAGGCCGCCTGGCTCGGCATGACCGCGTGGGGCGAGGTCTTCCCGATAGCGGGTCGTCCGAGCTTCCACAACTACTCGTACGCTGTCGTGGTACTATCCGACTAGACTCGATGTCGTCCGACACAGGCGCACTCAGTCTCCTGACCGCAAAGGCGATGCTTCTGCTTCGTCGTGAACACGAGCTCTATGCGCTACGTCTCGAACGCGAACGCATCGAGCTCTGGAACAAGGTCTTCCACAGACTCTCGCTCGACCTTGAGCACGAAACCCCAGGCTCGCTGATCCAGAAGTGGACGAACCTCATGGTGGGAGAACTGAGCTTCCAGATGGCCGCGGTCTACACCCCCGCTGAAGACGGGTCGGCTTTCGCGCTGCTGGCGGCCGAGTCTCATGTTCCCATGCCCGAGAAGCTCGACATGGACGAGGTCGCGTATCGCTTCTTCGGAGAGCATCTGGTGGGCGACTACCGAGCGGGCGGTCCCGAGCCCCTCGACGAACTTGCGCGCGCGGCCGGTTTCGAGACCTTCTTCTGGATGGTTCTGAGGACGCGCGTACACTCCTTGCTGCTGCTGTGCGGATTCGCAGCAACCGGCGGCATGGCGCCCACGCTCAATGCCTACGATTCCACTCATTTCGAGCTCTCCGGCAAGCACTTGGGTGCGCTGCTCGAGAACCTTGGGCTCATCGGCGAACTCGACCGCGAGCGCTCGGAGCTAGCAGAGTCCAACGGCCAGCTTGAGCAGGCGATGACACAGCTGCGCAAGGAGACGAGCGAACGGTTGCAGCTCGAGCGGGAGCTTCGCCACTCGCAGAAACTGGAGGCGCTCGGGCGAATGGTCGCCGGCATCGGCCATGAGATCAACAACCCGCTCGCCTACGTGCTCTCCAACCTGGAATACGTGCAGCGTGAGATGGGAGAAGGCCGCCCCCCGCACGGAGAGCGGGACCGGATCGCGCTCGGCGAGGCCATCGGCGAGGCCATCTCCGGCGCCGAACGTATCCAGAGCATCGTGAACGCCACACGCGAGTTCTCAAGGCCGCTGGAGGAAGCGCCGAGGGCCGTAGACGTGCGGGAATGCCTCGACGCTGCACATCGCATCGTGTCCAACGAGCTGCGTCACCGAACCAGGCTCACCCAGACCCTCGAGAACGTACCCCATGTGATGGCAGATCCTCACCGCCTGGGGCAGGTCTTCGTCAACCTGCTGGTGAACGCCGTTCATTCCATGCCCGAAGGCCGTTCCGAGAACGAAATCCGTGTAGCGTGCAGCCGGAAGGACGAGGAGCACGTCACGTTCAGCGTGAGTGACAACGGCCGCGGGATCGCCGAGCAGGACCTGGACCGCGTGTTCGAGCCCTTCTACTCCAGCGATGCGCACAGCAAAGGAATGGGACTGGGCCTGTCCATTTGCCGAGGCATCATCGACAGCTTCGGGGGAAACATCGAGATCGACAGCAGGATCGGCCGCGGCACGACCGTCACTCTGCAGCTTCGGGTCGCTCCGGAGTCGCCCGAAGCGGAAGCAGCATTGCGCCAGTCGCTGGCACCCGAAGACGGCCCCTCACGACCTGCCCGGGTGCTCTTGATCGACGATGAGCCGGCGGTTTTGCGGGGCCTCGGGCGCGTGCTGAGAGGGCACGAAGTGGTCATGGCCACCGACGGACGGGAAGGCGTGGAGCTCTACAAGTCGGGCCGGTTCGATATCGTCTTCTGTGACCTGATGATGCCCGGGTTCAGCGGCGTGGACTTCGTTGAAGAACTCGAGAGACTGGGACCCGGCCACGCGCAGCGTGTGGTGCTCATGACCGGCGGTATCGTGAGCGATGCCATTCGCTCCTCCGTCTCGGAGTCGGCCAGCCTCTGCATCACCAAGCCAGTTGACTCCACTCAGCTGCGCCGGTTGATAGCAGGATCCGTCAGCGCTGCGGGTGTTCTGGCTCAACGACAGGGCACATGACAGGCAACCTGTTTCCTCGCTCAGACGGGAGCGTTCGCTGAACTCCGGGTCGAGCCCCGCCGCCATTCGGGAGTGGTTGCTGCTGCGCAAGCCTCGTGCGCCCAGCCGGGATTGGCCGAGCCTATGGCACCGGCCAAACCGAGACGACCGGCTTGGCGTCTTCCGTTGCCCACGCCACCGAAAGCTCGCCACCGGCAAGGCTGAGCGGCGCTGCGTACGTGTACCTCGGGCCAGTGCGGCCCCTTGGCGAGCGGCAGCGCGTAGAGCGAAGTCTTGCCGGCTCTGTCCGTGCTGGTGAGCATCAGTCGCGAGTCGTCGGTGTCCATGGCCCATAGGACCCAGAGCTTGGCGGCGGCCGCACCGATGCTCATGCAGCGACAGCGCCCGGGGCCTGGGACCGACTCCTGGAGTGCGCCGTCCACCGCGCGACCCATCGATTCATGGGTCACTGTATAGCCCGCGAGGGCAACGACGACGCAGCCACATCGCCGCGTGGATTGCGATTTCGCAGGCATCACAGGAACTGGCGTGTGCCGGACGCCGGGTCGGCCCAGTAGCCTGACGCAGTTGCGTCTCCACTGTTCCGCCCCCGATCCGTTGTGCGAGTAGCGGACGCGAAAGTCCATTTTGTGCTCAAGCCGTTGGGCGTTCGTGCCGTTGAAGAACTCAGACGACTCCCACCCTTTGCCACGGAGGACAACTGCGATGAGACTGGCCACAATCATCCTTACCTCGTCCCTCATGGCCTTGGCGTGCGGCAGCGCCAAGCCGGCTGAGCCCGTTCGGGACCCTGCGGCCGAGAAGCGCTTCTCGGAGGCCATGCGTCACCGTGACGAGCTCGAGAAGCAATACCAGGCGGTCGCTGTCGACATACGCACGACATGTGAGGCACGCGTCGGCGATTGCCTGCTCGAAGTGGGTGACCGACGCGCAGACTTTCTCGATGCGCATTCGACCCCAACCTGTCGAGGCGAGGCCAACGCCAACCTGGAGGCCCGATGCGTTGCCCAAGCACTTCCAGCCCTCGGACAGGCCGACGTGGCGAGCGAGTACTTCGCTTTCGAGGGGCGGTGCTTCGAGCAATTGCTCAAATGCACGGCCGGCCTCGAGGCGGATGCTCATGACGAAGCCCGGCTCGCTCGGATCAAGGAACGGATGCAGCAGCTGCAGGCCTCGACAGAGGCCACGCGGCTGAGCGATGTGATCGACTCGACGCGAGAGAAGGTCACCTATCTCCGAGGTACGCTGCCTCCCGCGGGGGAAGGAGTATGTAAGGAGTTTTCCGATATCTCGGCCTGTGAGACCAAGGCCGAAGCACCCTATCCCCAGCTCGAGGAGATGCTGGCCAAAGGGGACGGTGAGTACAACGAGCGGCCAGCGGCTCAGCTCTACTACAAGATGCTGAAGGCCCAGGCCGCGTGCCGCGAGCCCGAGTTCAAGTGCCTCATGGGCAAGCTTGCTCAGTTCGGCGAAACGAACGAGACACGGCGCTGGCTCAATCAGAACCTAACGGTACTGGAGCAGCGGCAGGAGCTGGTCAACCAGTTGGGTGCCGACATCGCGCAGCGGTGCCTCAACGACGGCGTGGCGAAGTTCCAGTCCCGCATCATCCAGGGCTACAAGCAGTATGCCCGCGAGCCGGTGATGTTCTTTCGCGCGCAGCTGCACAGGGCGTTCCTGGCTCTGCACAAGGACCAAGTGGCCTGTCTGAGCTCCAGAGCTGCTTCCAACAACACACTGCCGCTGGGCGGTTGATCCCGGCCGCGTAGAACGAACCAATGCCGGAAAGCGACGAGCGTGAACGGACCCCCACGGAAGAAGATAGCGTATGACCCGTGAGCGGGCTGGCACACGTATTGCTTTGCTGGCTCTGGCATGACGCCGATGGCGCTGCTCTGTCATGAACTGTGGTCGGCAAGCGGATCCCAGGGTTGCTGCATGCCGAGCTGTGCCGCAAGTGCTGAACCGCACGGTGTTTTCGTGCCCCGAGGGGAGTCCGAGGCTGGGTGCGCGGTGCTGGCTCGTGCTAGGTTGTCTGTTTTGGGATTGGAGGTCTGTCGATGACTCTTCGCGTTTCGCGATCTTGGGTGTTGCTTGCGACGGTAGCGGCCGTGGGATGCAGCGGCCAGAAGGACACGGAGGAGACCCGCTTGCCGATAGGCCACGCGGAGGCGGCGCTGACGGCCCAGCAGAACACCGAACGCGCGCTGAAAGGCCTGGTCGATGCCGGTGGATTCATCGCGGAATCGGCCTCCGTCGCCCAGAGCCTGAGCTCGCTGGCCGGCAGCTCGGAGAGCTGCTCTGGCAGCTATGTCACACCAGCGTGCGCTGACGGCACACCCAATTGCGACACGACCCCGGTCTACCAGGAGACCTGCGTCACCGAGCCCAATGAGGTGACGGTCGAGGACCTCGAGGAGGCCCGCCAGGACATGCGCGATTCCGTCGACGATCTCGTCCAGCAGCTCCGAGACGAGATCTTCACCGAGGCCAATCTCGAGTCGGACACCGGCACCGAGGTAGTCTACCGGCTCGGTGCCGATGTGCTCTGCGGCGAGGACGAGTCCGACGATGTCGCCAGCGCGCCACTGCCAGCGGATGCCGGCGTAGCCGCCGACGCTGGGTCGTCCGTCACGGAGTTGCCCACGATCGACGAGGAGTGCGCCGCAGACGTCGCGAAGCTCGAGCCGCGCCTGCGCCTCACTTCGCCGGGCGAGGGCGACATCGATGTCGACGTGCTGCTGACTTCTGCGAAGAAGAACCCGGTCAGCTTCGAGCTCTATCACGACTTGCTCGGCGTGGTCGTGGATCTGGGCGAGCTCAAGGAGCTACTCGACTCCGCCGACCAGACACCCGAGGGCCTGTCGGCCCTCGATGGCAAGATGTCGCTCGAGCTCGTGAAGAACGCGGAGCGCGACTTCAGCATACGCTGCAGTGTACTCGAGGATCTGCTGGTGACGGCCGACCAGGACGGGGAGCAAGTCACGGTCAAACTCGAGGCGAGCTCGCCCACCGGCGAGGTTCGGCTCGACGGCAATGCCCGAACCATCAGCGGGACCTACGACATGTCGAAGCTCGCGGTAACGGCACCTCTCGGTGCGTTCTTCAGCGATGACGAGGAGTCCTACGACGATTCCGGCAATCCCGTCGCACCCAGGACGTACACGGGTCTCATCCACATGCTCCTCGGCGGCCTGAACGGCTCGCTCACTTTCGATGGCAACACGGACGTTCTCAACTTCAACGGCCTCGGTCTTGGCGACGTCAGCACGACGGTTCACCATGACGACAACCTGTTGCTCGAGCTCGACGTGAATCCCGACCAAGACCGGCGCTTCGACCTCAAGGTCGAGAGCAGCGGCGATTCGAACCCGATCCTGACCTTTTCACCCACGCTCGACATCCGCCTGCAGTTGGCCTTCGAGAAGCTGGCAGACCAGATCCCCGACTTGGACAGCTTCCTCCTGAATGACACGGTGAGGCTCTGGTTCGACGGCGCCCATCCCAGCGTCCAGGGCACCACGGACTCCCTGCGCGTCGTCTCCGGCACGCTCCACATCGACAGTGAGAAGGCTCCCGACAGCTCGCTCACCATCCCGTCTGGGATGTGTCTGGTCGAAGGCGAGACCGCCGAAGAGCAGGAGGCGACCTCGCTGGCTTCGGCGTTCGCGGCCGGGGCGTGCGAGTAGACGGCGCGGGACCATCGAGCTTTGGCCCCGAGACCGCACCTCGGCGGACTGGACTGCGGCGTTTGCGACGTCCTATTCCCCGAACACCTCGCTCATCCATGCAGCGTCCGGGAAACCTCGGGAGATGAACGACGCCCACTCCTGGTCGTTCATCCGTTCCCAGTCTTCCGTGATGTGTTCTCCATAGCTCGACGCGAGACCGGCGTAGGCACGGGGTCCATCGCACGTGTCGACTGTGACGACCATCAAGCGCGGGGTACCAGTACCCACATGTAGGATCCGACCGACGTCGTTGCCAGCCTCGTCGGTAGGTTGTGTGTGCACGTCTGCCACGACCGGGTCGAACTCGAGGCTGTCGGCTTGATCGAGGTAGAGCTTCAGGTACCAGCCCGAGAAGTCCGAGAAGAGTGTCGTTCCATCGCAATTGCGCGTTTCTTGCCAGGTCACCGCGTCGTTGATGAAATTCAAGAGCTCCTGCGAGTGGGGCGTGCCGCTTTGCTGGTTGTTCGCCATGAGCTCGAGCTTCTCCATCGCCGCGCCGAAGTTGGCCGCCCAGGCCCCCGCTGCACTGCTGGCCATGGGCAGGGAACCGACGACCTCGGCCACGCGCTGTGCCAGACGCCCGAGCCGGGCGTACAGTTCCGGATAGGGATCGACGTACGCGTCGGGGAACTCGCACCTGTAGCCGATCGTGTATGACTGCTTCGTGTACAGTATCGTGTCGCGTCTGAGCTCTGCCCAGGAGGCGAGCTGCGTCGACAAGATACGACGCTGCCATGCCGTCGTGGACGTAACCGCCGGCAGGAACGCTTCGCTCGCGCCAATCGAGGGCGACAAGGCGCGCAGCGCACCGAGCCACTCGGTGTAGATGCTCCCCTCCCAGTAGTCTGCCTCGTGGGCATCGACCAGCGCACGCGACTTCGCTAGGCCCTGCGCGTACGAATCGTTCGCGGCGAGCTGGTCCGAAAGGACCGGCAGCGCCGCATCGTTGCCGAGGGCAGCGAACGCCACGTCCAGCGGGTCGGGCATCAACCGATCGGGGACGCGATCGTGCGTCACGTTGACGAACACGTGGCTGTCGACGGTGTAGCGCTGTCCGAACAACGCGTAGCTTCGATCCAGCGGCAGCGTCGCCTCGACCTCGGTGTCCGGGCCCTTGATGAGGATCCGGCTCGCGATGCGCTGAGCTCCCCAGCCGCCCCGCTCCAGCTCCTCGACGATCTGTGCATCGGTGAGCGCCATCGCCTCGGCCGCCGAGGAAACGCCGAGCGCCGAGAGCAAGCCATCGAGCCCGTCCACCGACATGGAATCGGGCTCCCCGACGAAGGCACCGAGGGTCTGGTCGATGTTCTTCCACGAGCCCTTCTCGGCGGCTGTCATGAGCGCATTGAGCGCGACGGCTGCGTCGAACTGGCGACGGTGGAAGACTTGCGTGCCGTCGCCCTGGGTCTCGACGAGCCGCAAGTCTACGCGGCCCAGCCACATCATGGCCTTGAAGTAGCGCCCGAGCGTCGCGTCGTCCGTGTAGTGCCCTCGCGGTTCGAACTGAGAGAAGTCCTCGTCGCGCTGAACGCCGAACAGCTCGACTTGTTGGTGCCCTTGGGCCGCCGTGGCAAGCTCGAACAGTTGGGCAATCTCGGTCGCGTGAGCGCCCGCCACCGGAGCGAGCGCGGTACCTTCGAGTAGGCTCCCGGCCAGTGCTACGTATAGATCAGCGTCCTGGGCGATCTCCGCGTCGAGGCCTGCGGACGGCAGATTCGCCCGCATGCCGGCCAGCAGATGGCCGAGCTGCGCGATGAGCACGGAGCGCTCGCATTCCTTGAGCAGCAGGTCGAAGGAGCGGTGCACCGGCTCCAGGATCGAGTCCGCCGATACATAGACCGGCAGGTCGTCGGCGTAGATGCTCTTGTACCCGTAGGCGAACGACGGATACTCGTGCGTCCTCGAGACAACGAACCCGTCTTGCCCGAGCCTCGCGAGCTCCGGGTCGCTCAAAGCCTCGGCAGAGCCGGCCAGGAGGTCCATGCCCTTGGCCTGGAGCGGGTCGTAGCCGAGCGTTTTCGGCGCAGGTGGCGGATACATGCCCTCGAGCCCCTCGCCGTCGAGGCCTGCAGCGGTTTCGAGGGACCTGCGCAGCGAGTCGGGAATGGTGTCCGTCCCAGTGACAGGGCTCGCGGGCCCGTACGGGAGACCTTGACGAGCCCCCGCGGGCTCGCTCTCGCCAGGCTGCGCACTGTCATCGTCCGCTGCCGTGCCCTCTCCTTTGCCCTCTGCTCCCCCCGTCGCGATGGATCCGTCTTGGCCGCCGGGCTCTGTGCCACTCGGTGTGCCGCTGAGTGTGCCGCCCGAAGTGCATGCCCACAGGCCAATCGTGCCGAGCAGCACTCCAACTATCGAGAATCCGGTCATTCGCACCATGGCTCGCCTCACCAGCCGGCAGGAAAAGCAACCTTCATGCCACACTGTACTAGCGGGGCAGGACAGAATCTCTCCGAGGCTGTGGACTAGGCTGTAGGCCGTAGGTCAGAAAGCCAGCACCCGCGGCGCGACTCCGGAACCTGCAGCCTAAGGTCTACAGCCTACAGCCTGCTTTGGTTGCGGCCGAAGGCTGCACTGTCGAACGCCAGACGGGGTGCCACAGCCTCTGACGAGGCCGCTTTGGGCCATCTTCAGCAAACGGGGCGAGCGGCCGTTAGGGTCTGTGGTGGCTCGGGCCGGTTCTGAGCCCGAGCGTTCTGACGAGATCACGCGTTCCCGCCCTCGACGACACCGCGAGGCCGGCGCGGCAATCAAGGAGCACCACTTTGGTCGACCCGTATCCCACTCGCCCCGAGCCCTCGCTCTCGCTGCCCATCCGAATGGAGAAGAAACGCAAGCGAACCAAGGCTGGCATTGCAGCCGAAGTCGTCGGTGCTGCTTTGCTCAGTGCCGGCATCTACAACTTCACCAAGAGTGGATCGGAGCTCATTGCGACCTACCTGACGGTCATGGCCGTGGCCTTGCTCGTCGTCGGGCTCACCGTCCTGCTGCGCTCGCCGAAGATGAGCTGAATGTCACCACGACATCCGAGCGGCGTTCTCGAACCACCGAACATGGCCAGCTGAGCGACGATCGGCACGGCCGTTGTCGCTCTACGGTGCCGGCTCCAAAACGAGGATGACCGCCCCGTCGATCACGGGGATGTCGTCAGGGCGCTTCAGGTGAATGCCCGACACGAGCTGGTAGTAGCCCTTGGCCGGAAGCGCAGCAGGAACGTCCACGAGCGTGCCTTTGTCCAGCTCACGCAGCGTCACCCGCTCCAGCGTCGGCGCCTCGCCAGCGTAGGGCGCCGGATCTCGCACGGTGATGACGGGTGCCTCGCCGCTGTGTTGCTCTACCCCGACCAGCGTGAGCCAGTGCCCGCCTCGCCTGCGAAACCCAAGCTGGTAGCGGCTCTTGTGGTACCAGCCGACGTGGAGCCAGGCCGCTCCTCCAGCCTCGAGTGCGTCGGTGAGCCAGCTGAGCTTCGGGTGCGACACTCCGGTAGCGAATTTCCGTGGGTGCTGTCGCCAACCTTGGTACTCCAGGCGCGCCACTCGGTATCCAGCATGCGCGATCCAGCGACTGAGCCCACGGAGCAGGCCGACGGGCCCCGTGCCGCCGAATGGCGACGTTCCCATGTACTTCAGCGTGGCAAGTGTCCGGACGAGCGCAACCTGTCGGCGCTTGGGCGTACCGGCCTCCGGAACCAGACGTTCGTAGCCTTGGCTCGACAACCACGTCAGCCAGTTCGACACCGAGACCGGGCCGCAGTAGGCGGCCCCGCCGCCCGGAAGCGCCAGCTCCGGGTCGTTCTGGCTGAGGTCCGGCGGCAGCGCATCGAAACGGGATCCCACGGGCGCCAGTGGCTCGCTCGGCTGTCCCGACAGCGTGGACGCGGGACGAACGGCCGGGTCTGACTCGGGCCCCCTTCTGGGCACGACGGTCTGCCGCCTGGCGCCGAGTGCAGCTCCCTCGGGAGCCACGGGACCCGACGGTGTCGGTGCAGGCGCCCGAAGCGCGGCCCAGGCCGTGACCACAAGCGCGGCCAGGACCAGCGAACCCTGGACGACTGCGGCAACTCTCATCGGTGTCGAACCATGCGCTCCATGCGGACACGTCAGCAGCGTTCCGAACTGCGGAAACGCTGCCGGCGCTCTACGGTGCCACGGGCGGCAGCGACCTCATGGCCTCCCGGATGGATTCCTCCGGATACGTGTAGTCCACGAGCTTGCCGGAGAAGTACGCATCGTATGCGGCCATGTCGACATGGCCGTGGCCGGACAGATTGAACACGATGACTTTGGGCTCACCGGTCTGCTTGCACCGGAGCGCTTCGTCAATCGCAACGCGCACGGCGTGGGACGTCTCCGGCGCCACCAGTATGCCCTCGGTCCGGGCGAACTGCACGGCCGCGTCGAAACAGGCGATCTGATGGCGGGCCGTGGCCTCGATCAGGTTCTTCTCGACCAACGCCGAAATGAGCGGCGCCATGCCATGGTAGCGGAGCCCGCCTGCATGGATCCTCGGGGGCATGAAGGTGTGACCGAGCGTGTGCATCTTCACGACGGGCGCCATCTTGGCCGTGTCGCCGTAGTCGAAGGTGTAGCGGCCACGGGTAATGGTCGGACAGGACTCCGGCTCGACGGCGATGATGCGGAGCTCTGGACGCTCGAGCTTGTCGGGGATGAACGGCGTGACGAGCCCACCGAAGTTCGAGCCGCCTCCCACGCACCCGATCAGCACGTCGGGCCGCTCGCCGGCCATCGCGAGCTGCTTCTTGGTCTCTTGCCCCACCACGGTCTGGTGCAGAATGACATGGTTCAGCACCGAGCCCAGCGAGTACTTCGTGTCCTCTCGCGTGAGTGCGTCTTCCACGGCCTCGGAAATGGCCAAACCCAGGCTGCCGGGGCAATCGGGATCGGCGGCAAGGGCTTTTCGGCCCGCCTCGGTGAGCTCGGACGGACTCGCCGTGACGTTGCCTCCCCAGGTCTGCATCATCGACTTGCGGTACGGCTTCTGGTCGAAGCTGACCCGCACCATGTAGACCATGCACTCGATACCGAACTGTGCACAGGCAAAGGACAACGCGCTTCCCCATTGACCGGCACCCGTTTCGGTGGCGATGCGCTTCACGCCTTCATGCTTGTTGTAGTACGCCTGGGCAACGGCGGTGTTGGGCTTGTGGCTGCCAGGGGGGCTCTGCGATTCGTTCTTGTAGTAGATGCGCGCGGGCGTGCCCAGGGCCTTCTCGAGAGCCCTGGCACGGTGAAGCGGAGTGGGGCGCCACAGAGAGAGCACCTCTTGTACCTCGGAGGGAATGTCGATCCACCGCTCCTGGGAGACTTCCTGTCCGATCACTTCCATCGGAAACAGAGGGATCAGGTCGTCGGGCTTGACGGGCTGCAGGGTCCCGGGATGCAAGACGGGCGTTGCTAGGTCCGGGACATCCGCTTTGACGTTGTACCAACGGCGGGGCATATCCTCCCAGGGCAACATGATACGAGGTGACTGCATCGGTGGCTCCTCTCGCGAGCTGGACGGTGGGAACAGAACGGGCTAGCCGCACTGCGGAAAAGCGCGTGAGTCTGGGCGCCACGCCGGCTGGCGTCAAGCCCAAGATGCAGCTCGGGCCGGAGCCTGCGTGGCTGCGCCATTCGCGGGGGCCGTGGCTCGTCGCCGTCCGGCGCAGGCTCCGACCCTGGTGCCCTGTCTCCGAGACAGGGCACAGAACCAGTAACCCGTCTCCTGGCTCAGACCGAGGGCAACGCCGTCGGATCGCTTGGCGTGACTCGGCGCCGGCAACCGAGACGACGTTTCCGTCATCGACCAGCACGCATTCCCAGCTCCGGAGGCTCTGGCGCGCAACACCGCGCAGGGCCAGGTCGAGCGTCGCAGCTGCGTTGAAGGCAGAAACGAGCACCGAGACTTCGGGCGCTGGTACGGCGCGGTGCTGACCCAACCCCCCTACGAGCCGCCCGGTTCGCGCGGAGGACGTCCAGGCCTTCCTATCAGGTAGCCCTGCAGCAAGTCCGAGCCGAGGTTGCAGAGCACTGCGCGCTCTGCCTCGGTCTCCACCCCCTCGCTGATGACCTTCATGGAGAGCTCGTGCGCGAGCGTAACGATCCCAGAGAAGATGCGCTGCTTGGGCGTGGATGCGTCAATGCCACGAACCAGCGCCATGTCCACTTTCACGAACTCGGGCTCCAGCACGGGGAGGTTGTTCAGACCAGCGAAGCCGGCGCCAAGGTCGTCGAGCGCGAGACGAAATCCACGCGAACGCAGACGGATGGCCGTTTGGCTGGGGTCGACAATGCTTTCGAGACGGGCGCGTTCGGCCACTTCGAACACCACGCGACTCGCCCACGCCGACAGCGGCGCGCTCGGATCCATGAGCTCCGGGTCGGCGAGTTCGCTCGCGTGCAGGTTCACGAACAGGACCAAGTCGGTGGGCAACTCCGCGACGCAGCGACTGGCCCGCCGTCGAACGGCTCGCCCAACGTCTCGCGTACGCCCGAGTCGTTCCGCGAGCCCCAGCACATCGCTGGGATGGAGGAGCGCGGGCTCCTCGTTGCGCATCAGGACCTCGTACCCGAACAAGCCGTTGTCGGCCGCGTTCACGATGGGTTGCCGCGCGAGCCAAAGAGAGCGAAGCGCGCGCTCGAACAGAACGTGCCGCCCCGACGACTCGGGCAACCCGTCCTCCAACCCACGAGCAAGCTCGCCAGCACGAGCTTGTAGTCGAACCATGCGACTGAAACGCGAGGCTCGACCGACCACAGCGAGCAGCCGCTCGTTGGTGACTGGCTTGACCAAGTAGGCCACAGCTCCGGACTCAGCGGAATCAGCCGCCGAGCCGAAGCTGGGTTCACCCGTGATGATGGCGACGCCCGTTTTCGGATCCTGCGCGCGGATCCGCCTGAGCAGCTCCACGCCGTCCATTCCGGGCATGTTCACGTCGACGAGCGCTACGTCACAGGGCGCCTCCGAAAGCATCGCCAGCGCGACCTCCGCGTTGGCTGCCTCACGGACGCTGTACCCTGCGGCTGCCAAGACGCGACCCAGGCCGGCGCGAGCCAGCGGGTCGTCGTCCACGACCAGAACGGATGCCGGGCTCCGCACGACCTCCGGCTCTGCGCCTCCCGCATGCACGCTCGGAAGATCCTGACTATCCCAGCGTCGACGTGGGGCGTTGCTTTCCGGAACCACCTGCACAGTGTAACGCAACGCCCGATGGGACGCTATCAGCGCGAAATCCTCGAACAATCGCGCCCGGATTCCGGTGGCTTTCGGCATCCGGGCCGTGTCAGACCGTTGGCACCACGCATCGGGTGCGCCAGGGCCTCTGAGAAGCCAACGCTCGAGCTGGCACCCGACCGCTGGGCGGGAGGGAGAGCCAGGGTTCCGGCAAAGTCGCCGGGACCGTCGAGAGTCGAGGGTCCAGAGTCAAGAGTCCTGCAGGAAACTGCGGCATTCTTCCTCCGGGACTCTCGACTGTCAGCTGCAGACTCCCGACGGCCGAGGACTCTGTCCGAGGCCCTGGAGGGAGAGCCACGACGGATGGCCGCCGCGTGACCTCGGGGATACAGTACCCTGCCATGCCGCCAGGTCCGCACCCACCCGGCAGTCTTCTCGACACGCGCGAACAGACGATCGAGCGGCTGTCCGAAGCATTCGCCCGAAACGAGCTCGACCTCGAGCAGTACGAGCACCGCATCGACCTGGCCTTCGCCTGCCGAACACACGAGGAGCTCGTCCGCGTGTTGAGGGATTTGGCGCCAGCCGAAGCCATGGTCCCTTCGTCCGTGCCCGGTACCGCAATCGTCGCTGCGGCGCCCGCGGCAAGGCGCCCACGACTCGCTCTCGCTGTGTTCGGGAACGTGGAGCGTGGGCTGTCGGCTCTCCCCTCCAGCTCGAAGGCCATTGCGGTCTTCGGCAACGTCGAGCTCGACCTACGCCGCGCCGTGCTCGAGCGGGGACTGACTGAGCTTCGCGTCCATGCGGTGTTCGGCAACGTGCAGCTCACGGTGCCCCCCAATCTGGCCGTGCAATGCGAAGGGATCGGCGTTTTCGGCAACTTCGAGAGCATGGCCCGCCTTCCAGTCGATCCGACGGCAGAGCCAGTGTTGCGCATCACCGGCACCGCCGTCTTCGGCAATGTGGAGCTCCGCACGAGACCTCGTCGCAAGTGAGCGGCACGGCACGGTCTATGCAAGGCACTGGGGCCCAATGAAGCGCGTGCAGCAGAACACGATCCAGGCGCGGCGGATCCGAGCCGCCACAAGGGGCTTGCCGCCCTGCCGGCATCCAGCGATGATTGCCTGCGATGTCCAAGCTCATCTGCGCGTCCACCCTGCTCATTGTCTCCTTCGCTGGCTGTGGCGGCCAGGGAGCCACCTCGGCCCCACCCGAGGAGCCCTCCAGCGTGGAAATGGAATCCACCGCACCCGAACAAACCGAGTCCGAAGCGACCGAATCCGAGTCTGCAGAGCCCGAGGCCGCCGAATCCGAGTCTGCAGAGCCCGAGGCCGCCGAATCGGAAACATCCAGCGAGGCCAACCCCGCTCCAGAGAAGGAGCCGCCCAGGAAGTCATGTGACGGCTTGCCCCAGAGAACCTGCCAGGTAACCGTCGGCTGCGCCTGGCACACCGACAAGAAATGCGTGGAGCAGTAGAGCAGCTACCGTCGCCTCCCGCCTCGATACCCCTCGCTTCTGCGACGCAGCTCTTGAGCGGGGGGTGCGGGGGGTTCCTCAACGCCGTCTGACACCGGAGAGAAACCGATGGCCCGCAGATCGGCTGCGGTGAGCGCGGCTCCGGATGCCACGGCAGCTGCGCGTGTGAGCACGGCCTCGAGCTCGACGTCGTTGCCCGGCCACTCGTGTTCCACGATGAGCCGAACCGCGTCGAAATCCACACCGAGCGGCTCGCCTCGATTCTCGAGCCCAAGCCGGGCCAGGATGTTCAGTGTGAGCGCTCGCAGGTCCTCTGCCCGATCGGCAAGGGAGGGCACGATCACCCGCCCGCCAGACTCGAGCAGCCGGGCAAAAGGCGAAGCCAACAGCTCACTCGGATGAGCGTTGTCCGGGGACCGGCGGATCGTCGCAATCAGCCCGGCCGACGGGATCCGCGAATGGACAAGCGAGCTCGACGGACGTGTCAGAGCACGAACGACGAGCTCCTGGATACCGAGCGGGAACGCCGGCGCGTCGAACAGCACCAGGGTGCCACCGTCGCAGAGTTTCAACGGAGAGCGCACCGGATCTTCCCACAAGGCGCTCTCGTGCTCCGCCCCGTTCGTACCATCGGCGACCACCATCGGACCCTCGGAGCGTGAACTCGACAGGTGGGCGATGGCAGCCCACCCGGTCGCGTCGACGCCGGTCGGTACGAGCATCGTGACAGTCGATGCCGTCTTGCCGAGTCGCTCGAGCTCCTCTACGGCCGAGCGAGCCGCCGGACTGTACGCGCCGGCTCGAACGCGCCGCGCTGCTCGATCGGCGAGGGCCTGGTGCCGGCCGGCTTGGTGCAACACGAGCTCTTCGAGCCGCAGCCGTTCTGCGTCGAAAGCCTCGGCTCGCCGCGTCGCTTCGAGCTCCCGCTGTCTGGAGCGCGCGAGGGCCGACGACACCGCGAGCAGAGCGCTGATCCGATCGGCAAGCAAGCGTACGGCTCGCGCTTCCTCCAGAGCCATCGGCGCGTCTCGATTGCCTCTGGGCAGCAGGATGAAGCCCAGAGCTCCATCTTCGTCCACCACCGTCGTCGCGGAGAAAGCACTGCGGGTCTCGAACCAGTCGAGCAGTGGACGCACATCGGGACGCCGCACCTGCACCGCGCGCAGGGCCTCGGCTCGAACCGTGCGTTCCGGCTCCGATGCGGCCAGTTCATAGAGCTTCGCGGGCGCTTCTCCCTCGCGCACGTGCAGGTACCCTGCAACGTCGACGCTCAGCACCTGGGGTGGCGCGATCCGCCACAGCTCCGGACGCGCCGTAGGCGACGCCGTCGCCTCTCCCAGCGACTCGAGCGCCGCGCGAATCGCGGCATCCGGTTCCGGCTGCAGCGCACCGCGACTGGCTGCATCGATGGCGTCGAGCCAGCGTGACTGCTCGGGTCCCAAGGGTCTGGCCACCGTTCTGGCCATGACCCCGACGATGATACAGAGCAGCGCCGTCACCATCACGACGATTCCGGCACGCGCCGGCGCCTGCTCGGCCACGACAGCGGCAAGCAGCGTTGTCGGGACTCCGAGAATCATCACGGCCAGCAACCCGCGCACCGTGCTCGAAACGCGAGTGGGTTCGGAGATCGTCGCGGTCCAAACACAGAGCAGTGAAGCCGTCATCACGGTGACCGGCAGCACTCGGTCGGGAGGACCGGCATCTAGCAGAGCGGCAGGCACCGCCAAGAGAAGCGCGGCGACGGCGACGGCCAGTGCTCCCGCGGCGCGGTCGCCGACCCCGAGCTCGAGGCGTCTGAGCACGCGCAAGCGCCACGCAGACGCCAGCAGTATGAGCAGACTTCCCGCGCCCGCGGTGGTGGTCGCGTAGTCGACTGCCAGCGGGTCGAGACGAACGAGGCGTGAAGGCCACAGGGCCTGCGTCGCTGGAAGCCCCGCGGCCAAGGCCCAAAGCAGAGCCGCGAAAGCCGCGGCGTCGAGCGATCGGGCAGCCCGAGGCACGACCAGCAGTCCGGCCGCCGAACCCACACGCGCCAGCGCGACCAGTGACGCCACGGCGCACGTTCCCGCCGCCAGGTTCGCGGCAGCATCGAACCCGGGCCTTCCGGAGGGACCCAGGCGCGCGGCCACCCACAAAGCTCCTCCCCAGAGACACGCACGAAGCGCGGACCGCGCCGCCGGCTCGACGTGATCCTCGCCACTCGGCTTCTTCAGCGTTCTGCGCCAGGCCTCGGACAGACAGAATGGCAGAACGACCAGCGCCACCCACGGCGCACGCGAGCCAGGCGACGACTGCGCCGCCGCGAAGCAAACGTAGGCGAGCCCCGCAATAGACAGCCAGAACTCGCGGCCGCGACGACTCACCAGGCGACCCTAGTGCCTCGCGTCCGTTGAAGCGAGCGGTATTTCGACACCCACAACGGGGCGAGGGCGTCGAAATACCCCGCGCCGTCCGCAGGTCCGTTCGGCTACCGCCTGGTTTTCGGGCCTCGATTCAATGGAATCGCGGCCCGAGACGACCCCCGTGTCGGCGTCACCCGCTGACGCATTGCTTGTAGCCGTGGCCTCCATCGACGCAGCGGCCCGCGGCGGTGGTGGCTGAACAAGGAGAGCAGCTCGTTTCGGACACCGCTGGACATGCGACACACTCCGCGGACACCGGCGCAGTGGCCGTCGAAAAACAGGGATCGGTCGCCAACAGACTCCGCGGCAACCACTCGGGACAGCCACAGCAGTAGGCCTCGTTCGTCGCGAGCACGCAATCGGCATCCGACTCGCATTCGTTTGCGAAGACGCAGCTGCCGCCGCTGCGCTTTGCCACACGGCTCGGCGTCGGGGGCGTGCGGGCACCGCAGGCGACCTTGTTGCAGTCGGAGACCTTGCTGCATGTCTCGACCGCAGGAGCCCGCTGTTCCCGCTGCAGGCACCCGTCTTTCGACATGTCATCGACGGACGCGGGCACGGCACCCGAACAGCATTGGTCGACGTGTCGGGCCACGACACAGGGCGATTCGTCATTCCTGTCGTCCTTGGACTCCGAACAGCTCACGAGGCCCCCCACGAACAGGAAGAAACAACTCCTCGGCCAGTGGAACATGGCCGGAGGATGCCCGAGTTGGCTCTCGGGCGCAACCGGTGCCCTGGCGAGTCCACATCAGAGCCAGGACGCCGCCCAGCCCGTGACGCTGGCGGTTCGCCCTGCTGGGACTACTCTCCCCGGAATGGAACCAGTCCCTCCGAGCGACGCCCCCTATCCCCGCGAAGGCACGAGAACCAACTCATGAACCCCAGCACGGGCATTGCCAACCTGGACCGCGTCCTACATGGCCTACGCGCCGGTGACAACATCGTGTGGACGGTCGATTCGGTCGACGACTACTCGAGCTTCGTGGACGTGTTCAGCCGGGCCGTCCTCGATCGTGGCGAACCACTGGTCTACTTCCGATTCGCCTCGCACCGTGAGCTCGTCCCACGAGAACCGGGCGTAAGGCGTGTCGTTCTCAACCCGGGAGCAGGATTCGAGCAGTTCATCACTCAAATCCATCAGGTCATCGCGGAGGTCGGGCAGAACGGCAACTACGTGTTCGACATGTTCTCCGACCTGATGCGCGACTGGTACAGCGAGCGCATGGTCGGCAACTTCTTCCTTCTGACCTGCCCGTATCTGCTGGCACTCGATACCATCGCGTATTTCGGCGTGCTCCGCAACTACCATAGCTACCATGCCATCAAGCCAATCTCCGACACGACCCAGCTGTTCCTCGACGTGCACCGACACAAGGGGCGCCTGTACATCCATCCACTGAAGGTCGACCAGCGCTACTCGCCCACGATGTACATGATCCATGAATGGGATGGCGAGGCCCTGAACCCCGTCACCCAGAGTGCGCTCATCTCCGAGATCGAGGCCCATCAAGCGTGGCCGGGCCTCAATTCCGCGTCCTACAGGATGGTCGGCATGTGGGACCGCCGGTTCATGCAGGCCGAAGAGACGCTCAACGCGCACCAGCGGGGCGAGACGAATGCAAGAGCCGTCGAGGAAGCGTTCGAGCGCCTGACCACGCAGATACTCACCCGCGACGAACACATACTGCCGCTCGTACGCCGCTACTTGACCCTCGATGACATCATCTACGCCTGGAAACGGGTGATTGGCTCGGGCATGATCGGGGGCAAGGCGCTCGGCATGCTCCTCGCGCGTGCGATCCTCAGGCGGGATTCGCCTCGATTGAACGAGATTCTGGAGCCACATGACTCCTTCTTCATCGGTTCGGACATCTTCTACATGTTTCTGGTTCACAACGGGTGCTGGTGGATCCGTCAGAAGCAGAAGGACCCGGCGACGCTCCTGGATGGAGTCAATGAGGCGCGTCGCCTCATCCTTCAAGGCACCTTTCCGGACTACATCATCAGTCGTTTCTCGGACATGCTCGACTACTTCGGGCAGTCTCCGATTATCGTCCGTTCGAGCAGTCTACTCGAGGACAACTTCGGCAACGCCTTCGCCGGCAAGTACGACAGTGTGTTTTGCGCCAACCAAGGCACCCATCAGCAGCGCCTTCAGGACTTCCTCAACGCGGTTCGGGTCGTATATGCGAGCGCCATGAGCGAGGAGGCGGTGCGCTACCGGGCTCTGCGCGGCGTGCTGGATCAAGACGAGCAAATGGCGCTGCTCGTGCAGCGGGTTTCGGGCGCCCAGTACGGCCGCCTCTACTATCCCCAGCTCGCTGGCGTCGGTTTCTCGGCCAACCCGTACGTCTGGCACTCCGATATCGATCCGGAGGCGGGCGTGTTGCGGGTCGTCTTCGGGCTCGGAACGCGAGCCGTGGAGCGTTCCGACGACGACTACACGCGCGTTGTCGCGCTCAACGCCCCGCACAAACGCCCGGAAAGCGGCGGCGGCGACCTGCGTCGCTATGCGCAGCGGCGCGTGGACTACCTCGACCTCGACAGCAACCAACTCACGTCCGGGTACTTCGACGACGTGGTCGCACGCAGCCCGGGTCTGGACCCCGCCTACTTCGCTCAGGCGGAGCCGATACCGCAGCAGGGAGCCGGTCCAGAGCGCAAGCACTGGTTCGTCCAACTCGACCCGCTGTTCGACAACACGCCGCTGATCGACGACATGCGCGCGATGCTGCGGGTTCTGCGCGCAGCCTATCAGCATCATGTCGATATCGAGTTCACGATGAACTTGATGAGAGATCGTAGCTACCGGATCAATCTGCTGCAGTGTCGCCCCCTTCAGATGCAGACTTCCAGCGACGTTCCGGTGACGCCGCAGCCAAGGCCGGACCCGGACTCGATCGTGATCGAGGCGCATGGCGCCGTCCTCGGTTGCAGCCGATCATTCGACATCGACCGGGTCATCTACGTCGTGCCGTCGCGCTACAGCGCCCTGCCGGTCCAGCAGCGCTACGCCGTGGCGCGCCTCATCGGCCAGCTCACGCACGCTCACGACCCGAGCGAGCAGCCCACGATCATGCTGGTCGGTCCCGGACGATGGGGCACGAAGATGCCCGAGCTCGGCGTGCCGGTTTCGTTCGCGGATATCAACACCGCCTCGGTGCTTTGCGAAATCGATGCGATGCACGAGGGGCTGGTCCCGGATCTGTCGCTCGCAACCCACTTCTTCCACGAGCTCGTCGAGCTCAACATGCTCTACCTCGGCTATTTCGGCGCGCGCGCGGGCAATCGGCTGAACCTCGACTTCCTCGAGGGCGCGCCGAACCGGCTCGGAGAGCTCGTATCCGACGCCGGCAAGTGGTCCGACACGGTGCGCGTCCTGTTCCCGCCCGAAGCAAGACGGCTCCGGCTCACCGCGAACCACATGCAGCAGGAGGCGACGCTGTATCTGGCGCCCCGGTAGGCGGCGGCGCGGGTGGGGGGATGGAAGCTACAGGGCCGGCACGTCAGCTCGACGGAGCGGCGGGGACGGCTTCGGGCGACTCTGGCTGCTGAGCTCGGTGGCCGGCTTCGGATCCAGACCCGAAACTGGACGCTGGCGGCGGGCGGCTCGCTCGCACCTGGAGCTCGAAGCCTGGAGCCGGGATCCTGGGGGGCGCACTGCAGCGTGCTCAGAGCCGCCGGGCCAGCTCGTCCGCCTGGAGCACGCGGCGCCCGCCACGCTCGAAGGCGCTCCAGGCTCCAGAGCGCGCTCTTCACCAGCGCCGTCAGAACCGCGAGCGCTAGCGTGCCGAGCGGTACCCACTTGAGCATGATCTCCGCTCCCGTCACATCGACGTCTCCGCGGCGGCTATCCTCGCACAATGCCAGAGGCGACGTCCCGGCTCCGCAGTCTGCCCGTGCCAACCCCAGCGGGCACTTCGCAGGCACCAGGCCGATCGGTCGGCCTACAAGCCGGAGACGTCCCAGCAAGACAGCGAATTTGGCCCGTGTCAGCGGTGTGGTCTGTACTTTTCCAGCACAGGAGGGATGAATGAACCAAACGAGCATCAATCCGGCCCAAGACGAGCTAATCCGCGTCAGGGCCTACGAAATCTGGTGCGGCAAGGGCTACCCAAGCGGCAGCGCCGAGCAGGACTGGCTCGAGGCGACGGCTCAGGTGGCTGCTGAGGCGACGCAGAATGCCGAAGCGGGCTCGGACAAAGCCACCTACGCTCGACAGGACGCCCAGGAGACTGCACCTGGTCCAGCACGGCAGCCGCGCCTGCTCGACGCGAGTCGCGTCTCGCCAGCACCAGCTCCGGCTGCGAAGCGGCCCGGGCCCGCCCGAGCGGTCGCTCGGAGTGAGAGCAGGCCCGAGAAAACCAATGCTCGCGCTCCGATGGAGCAGAAACACGAACAGAAACCTGCACAGAAGGCTCCGGCCCCGGCGGACCAGATGCCAACGCCCCCAGCCTCTGCGGCGGAGCGCACGCCTGCGCCGGCAGCCTCCGCGGCCGAGACGCGCACTGGCAACGCCGCCGAAGACCGAGCCAAGGGCGGTCCAGCCAAGGCACGCAGTCGTGGCCGCGCCGCAGGCGCCAACAAGGAACCGCCTCTCGCGCCAGCAACGCCACAGCTGGCTGCGTCGGGCGCTGGCACGCGTCCAGCCGCAGCACCAAGCGCCGCTGCGCCGGCTTCCGGTGCTGCTGCAAAGCAAGGGACACGCGCTCGAACCGGGCGCACACGCCAGCGCAGAGCATAGCCAGGCCAACAAGCGTCTGCTGACCGCTCGGATTGTGGGGCGGACACTCGCGGTCACAGGACCCGTATTCAGCGGCCCTTGGTCAAATAGATATTGCGCAGGCGACAGACAGTACATCAGGGCCGCTCTCCGCCTCCGCGGGTGACCCCATCGCGGTAGCTACACTCGAATTTGCCGTTCCAGGCGAGCAAGCGCCAGCCTGGCCGAGTTCGGCGGGGCCATCGCTCGCGTCCCAGCCCAGCTCCGCTAGACTACAGCCCATGGCCCGGGTGTATCGCTCTTCCTTCGGTTTTCGTTCTCCGCTCGGCGGCTGTGTCTGGGTGCTCTCGGCAGCAGCCTTCGTGGCTCTGCCCGCCGCCTGCGCGGAAGCGGGTGGCGGAAACAGAAACCTCCAACCTGGCACGCGCAGCGGCACGGGTTCGACCACGTCGGCGGATGACGACGATGACGTGTCAGGCACCGGGGCCACGCCCGGTCTGGACAAGGAAAAGGTCGACGACGTCGACCCCTGCACGAAGAGCGATCCGCCGCCGGAATGCTTCATTGTGGCAAGCGGACCGGCGTGCGGTGACGGCGAGATCAATGTAGACGGGGAGGAGTGCGACGACGGCAATAGCCTACCGGGCGACGGCTGCTCCGGGATCTGCAAGAAGGAGGCGTACTTCGAGTGCCCCGCGCCCGGACAGCCCTGCGTATCGACCATCGTCTGCGGCGACGGGGTCATCTCACCGGGCGAAGCCTGCGACGACGGCAATGCCGTGAGCGGGGACGGCTGCTCCGACAAGTGCAATCTCGTGGAAAAGGGCTTCGCCTGCCGCACGGCGGGCCAGAGCTGCATCCGCGTCTACATTTGTGGCGACAGCGTCGTGGATCCGGTGGAGGGGTGCGATGACGGCAACGCCAATCCGGGGGACGGCTGCGACCCCAAGTGCCGTTTGGAGACCGGCTTCAAGTGCACGGGCAATCCAAGCGTGTGCTCGGCCACCACGTGCGGTGACGGCGTCCCGGAGGGCGCAGAAAGCTGCGACGATGGTAATGTGCTGCCGTTCGACGGCTGCGACAAGACCTGCCGGGCAGAGCCGAAATGCGAAGGCGGACCGTGCACGTCGAGCTGTGGCGACGGCATCGTGCTCGGCGAGCAGTGCGACGACGGCAATCTGCGTAACGGCGACGGCTGCTCGGACAAATGCACGCTCGAGCCCGGTTTCCAGTGCACGTCCAACAGCGATCCCTGCACGCTCGTCAATGACGTCTGCACCATGGCCGTGCCGGCCATCTTCCGTGATTTCCGCGCAGGCGGCGACTTCGAGCCGAGCGCTGTGGGCCTGTACACGGCGACGACCGGCCTGGTCGAGAAGCAGCTCGACGCCGAGGGCAGGCCCGTGGCCGTCGGTCCGTCCAAGGACGGCTACATCACGAGCAAGGAGTCCTTTGCGAAGTGGTACCGCGACGTCCCGGGCACCAACAGCACGACCGTCTCGGAAATCGTGCTCTGGGACGATGGCAACGGCAACTACGTCAATCGCTGGGGCGCGAACGGGGAACGCTGGCAACGGTTGAGTCGACCAGACGCGCATTGGTGCGGCCCGGTCGGGCAGGAGAACTGGGACGAGGAGGGCAACAAGATCCCCTGCACGTACTGCGCGTGGGATGACCCGGCCACGACCGAGTGCGACAATGTGCAAATCACCGAATGCCAGGACGAGACCACGGGCGAGATGCTGCCCATGTACGACTGCGTGAACGACGGAGGTGTCTGGCACGGCATCTACCTCGAAGATGAGTGGGATGGCAATCCCGTCTTCTTCCCGGTCGACGGCGATCCCTTCACGCCCGCCAGCGAACGCGTCACCGCGGTGATCCCCTCGGCGTACAAGGGTGACTGGGCGGCTGAACCGGGCGGGGTCAAGCACAACTTCCACTTCACGAGTGAGGTACGCTACTGGTTCACCTACCATGCGGCTCAGACCTACGAGCTCAACTTCCTCGGTGATGATGACGTGTGGGTGTTCATCAACGGGCGCTTGGCCGTGGACCTCGGCGGCATCCACACGCCCGTCGAAGGCGATCTGCAGCTCTCGGGAGGCAGTGCCACGGTCACGGTCACCTCGACCGAGCTCGAAACCAACCAGGGCGACAACCCGACGACCACCCCGGGCAAGGAAACCGTCACCGTCCAGCATCCGGATCTCGGTCTGGTCGACGGCGGCGTCTACGAAATCGTGGTGTTCCAGGCGGAACGTCAGACCACCGCTTCATCGTTCAAGCTCACGCTGTCCGGCTTCGATACCGCGCCCAGCGACTGCACCACGGCTTGCGGGGACGGCCAAATCGCGCTCGGTGAGGAGTGCGACGACGGGGCGGCCAACAACACGGGCGACTACAACAAGTGCAGCCCCAACTGCACGCTCGGTCCACGCTGCGGAGACGGCATCAAGCAGGACCAGTACGGCGAAGTCTGCGACAACGGCGTCAACGATGGCGCCTACGGGCAGTGTGCCCCCGACTGCCAGCTCGGTCCGCGCTGCGGCGACGGCATCGTGCAACCCGAGCACGAGCAGTGCGACGACGGCGTCAACGCCGGCGGGTACGGCGAATGCGCTCCAGGCTGCATTCTCGGCGCATTCTGCGGCGATGGCGTGCTCACCCTGCCGTACGAAGAATGCGACGACGGCAACAACGAGGACTTCGACAATTGCAGCTCGGCTTGCCGCAAGGAAATCATCTTGAAGTGACGTGCCTCCCGCTCGAGGCCACAGCCGCCGCAAGCTGCGCGCTCGCGCCGGAAGCCTCCGGCCGAACCAGGCTACCAATGGGAACCGGAAGCCTCTCGGCTCAGTGCAGCGCCGTCGTCGCTACCAGCTCCGCGCTCTCTGCATCACCCAGATCCGTGGCCAGCGCGTAGCCCACGCCGCCGCGCTCCGTGGCGGCGATGCTGTAGCCGCGGCGCGTGCCGACGAACACCGGGACATTGCGGACGACTCGCGGCTCGAGCCGCGCGCGCAGCGGGAAACGAGCGGAATTGTAGACGTAGACCGTAATGCGATGGCCATTGAGACTGTACTGGAGCGAAGCCGCGGAGGAATCTCGCTTGACCCAAACGACGCCCCCGCCCTGCCAGCGCGCTCCATAGTCCTGCAAAGTCGGCAGCAGCCGAACCGGCAGCCCCACCTCCGGCTCGAGCGTCGTGACCTGGGACGGTTCGGTGATTTGCGGCGCACGAGGCTGAGAATGATAGTCGACGAACTCGTCGATCAGCTGGTCGAGTGTGTCCGTGCTGGTCGAGATATTCGCCTGCGACGAGGAAGCCTGCACCGGCGCCTGAGCCGCCCATTGCGACCCCGCCACGGAGCGCCAACCGCCCCAAATGACCAGCGCGGCAGCAGCCGCCAACGTCAGAATCGTCCGCCACGGCATGATGCCCGACGTGTCGCCGCGGACCGTATCGGCAACGGATGAGTCGGCGGCGCTGCCAACGGCTGCCCTCGACCGAGCGCGCTCTCGCTCCGCTTCGATCATTCGGGCGATACGATCGCGGAATGCGGCGGACGGCACGTCAGCCGTCCGGACCGCACGTTGGGTACTCACGCGCACGGCGCGCTCGAAACTCACGCGCGCACTGCACGTGGGACAGCGCGCCAGATGAGTCTCTATCTCCGCGAGCTTCTCGGGTGGCAGCTCACCGTCGACGAATGCTTCGAGATACGATGCGGCGGCCAAACATTGGGTCATGACCGGGACGCCCTTTTTCTTCGGTAGTCCTCGAGATCGACGGGGTTTTGTCCGACCTTGGGCGCGGCGGTGACGATACCCAAGGCACGAGCATGCTCGAGCAGCTGAGCCTTGAGCAAGCGTCGGCCTCGATGCAGGCGGGACATCACCGTGCCAATCGGGCAACCTACGATGTCTGCGATCTCTTTGTAGGAGAGCTCCTCGACGTCGCTCAGGAGGACGACGAGGCGGAAGTCCGCGGGCAGGGCGTCCAGCGCTTCGCGGATCTCGGCCTCGAGCACGGGGCGAAGAGCCAGCGACTCGGGATCCCGCATGGCCTCGAGTGTCGCGCTGCTGATCCAGCCGTCCGCAAGAGGATCCCCGTCGGGACCGTCGAGCACCGTCCTTTCGAGACCCGTACGGCGGTAGCGGTTGATGAACGCGTTGGTCAGTATTCGAAGAAGCCAGGCGCGCATGTTGGTGCCTGGCTCGAACTGGTCGCGCGCCCGGATCGCCTTGAGGACCGTATCCTGTACGAGGTCCTCCCCTTCGGATGGACTGCGTGTCAGGCGCAGCGCCAGGGCATATAGCGCGTCCAAGTGACCAACGACCTCACGCTCGAAGCGCGGATGGTCGCTGCTCGGTGTCTCAGCGTCTGTCGCTCGGCGCATGGCTCGCTCGTGCTGGGTTCAACCGAGACCGGAGAAGCATTATTCCTCGTGAAGGCGGGCTAGTCCGTGCGCGGCTTGCCCTCCCGCTCTGCCAGCCGGTTCTCGAGCTGTTCAAGCCGAACGGCCAGTCGCTTCAGATCCACCTGAAGCTCCTTCAGCGCAACGGCGTCGGCCAGCGCGGCATGGATCCGCTCGTCGATGGCGCGTGCCCATGGCTCGGCCGTGTTGCGGCCTGGGCGCCCCGGGGGCCCGCGATCGGCCACCTGCAACGGATCCGTGGATTCCTTGGGCAGTACCCTGCCAGCTGAACCGTCTCTCGGCTGATTCAAGGGTTTTCCATCTCGGGACCGGATGAGCGCCGTCAACGTCGTGAGCGGAATGCCACGCGGTCGGGCCTTGAGCTCCTCGGAAATGATCAAAGCGAGCGTCACGTCCGTCTTGTCTTCCCTGGTCCCGTTGTCGATGACTTGGACGTCTTCGCCGGCCCGAACCAGTTCCGCGACGTCCAGGAGAGTGACGTAGCGGCTCTCCTGGGTGTCGTAGAGCTTTCGGTTCGAGTAGCGCTTAATGATGCGCTGAGCCAGGGCCTCGGGCGGACTACCCTTGCCTGGTGTCGTATCACCTGCCATCCGTACCTCGGACGGGCACGCAGTGCGTGCTGCCGCAAACCCTTCCTTCCATGGTCGCACCAAGGCGACTGCCCGAAACCGATCAGACCAGCAGTCGTGCACAGCGTCAAGCGGAGAGAGGTGTCAGGCCGGGCCAGGGGCCGTCATGACCGGGATCTGTTCGGGTTTTTCGTCCGTATGCCGCGGGTAGGCTATACGCCAAGCTCATGGGCACTCTCGCCCGGCTCGCCCTCTCGTCGTCTCTCCTTCTGTCCCTCCCTCAATGCGCTTGGCAGTCGGGTGCGCCAGACCTCATCGAGGTCCGATCGTTGGTACGTGCCGCTGTGGGTCCGGGTGAACAGCTCGAGCTTGGAGGTCGAGGGTTTCCGGAAGGCAAAACCGCAACGGTGGTCTTTCGTGGTGCGCTCCACAGGGCCGGCCAGCCGCCCATTGAAGACATCAGGATCGTCGCGCGGTCGCGCTCGAGCAGGGCTGACCTCGTCAGCGTGCCGATGACGCAGGCCTTGCATACCGAGTTCTGCGGCAACGGCGAGGACGCGGCACACACGACCTTTCGCGGCCGAATCGTCATTGCGTTCTCACCGAGGGACCGCGGGGCAGCTCCTGTGCAAGGCAGCCTCGACAACGTCGTCGTCGACCTGGCTGCTCCAACGCTTCGCGAGCAAGACGTCCTGCGGCAAGCCGAGTCGGCGCAGCGGATGGCGAAGTCCCTCGGAATCGAGCTGGAACCCAATCCAGCCGAGGGAAAGCTCGTTCTCCGGCGCGCCACCGGACGAGCGGCAGAGGCGGGGCTGTTGGCCGGCGACGAGCTGCTCGAGCTCGACGGGCTCGTCTTGCGCACGCCGGCGGATTTGATTCCTTCGAGTGATGGACCCTACAGCCAGCTGCTCGTGCGGCGTCCCGGACCGCTCGAGCCGTTTTCGTGCCCGCTGCGTGTCGAGGGTCTGACGCCAGTACTGGCCAAGAACGCCCCGGCGGCTGTGGTCATGACCCTCCTGGCCTGTCTGTTGCTGGCGGGCTGCTTCGCTCCGATCTCACGCGCTCTGACATGGGCGGCACAGCGCATCAGGACACAGTTGGCGCCCGACGTGCCGGAGCACGGCTCGTCCGGGGGACCATGGACGGTCGTGCTTGGAGCACTGCGGGCTTCCCTGCTGGAAGCCTTCGGTGCCAAGCAGAATCTGCTCCTGCGCCCACTGCCGTTCGTCTTGCTCGCGAGCCTGGCGGCCGCTTGGACTCTGTTGGCATTCGGCGGTTTTCTACTGGGACCTGGCTCGGATCTGCTGTTGCTGCTGCTCGGGCCCGCGGCGCTGGCCATGGTGAACGCGATGGTCCGTGGCGGCCGTCCAAAGCAGCCCACGGGCGTTGGGGCGGGTCGGGGCTGGTCGCTCGCTCGCGGTCTCTCGGGGGGCGTGCGAGCCCTGCTTCAGCAGGTGCCGGTCCTGGCTGCTGGGATCTGCGCGACCTCGATCATCGGTAGCGCCAATCTGAATGCCATCGTCGTGGACCAGGGAGGTTGGCCGCATCACTGGACCGTCTTCCGTGGTCCCGGAGCGCTGATGGCGTTTCTGCTGCTCTGCACCTCTCTGGTGCCAGGGCTCGGACCCTGCTCCGAGCAGCTGCCCGAGGCCATCGACGGGGAAACCCACCCGCACCGAGGAGGCGTGGGCCATATCGTCGAGTGGCTGTGCATCTGGGCGACCTGTGGGCTCGGCGCCGTTCTGTTTCTCGGTGGATGGGCGCTGCCCTGGCCCACGCACGAACCCGCATCGACGTTGCCGGGCCTGCTCGTCGGGGCTGCGGTGTTCCAGGCCAAGTGCTGGCTGCTCGTACTGTGGGTCGCCGCATCCCGCCGGGTGTGGGCTCGCGTGCGCTTCGAGGATGTGCTCAACGTCTGGTGGCAGAAAGTGCTGCCGCTTTCGGCGTTGGCCATCGTGCTCTCGGCCGTGTGGCTCCGACTCGTCTCCCACGGGCCGCTTCGCTCGTCCGAGCCGTGGATCGTGGTCACGTTGTGTGCACTCACCGTGGGCACCTTGATCCTGTTCGCACACCGCGTACTGATGGCCTGTACGTCGCGAACGAGTCCGCAGAGCTTGAATCCCTGGCTGTGACCGCGCCTGAACTCGCTGCCGGCTATTCCTCGTCGTAGAACAGAGGCTCGCGCTTGCTCAGGAACTTCTCGATGCGCTCGAGGCTTTCCTGGGGAAGATCGAGGAATCGAATTCCCATGCCGGGTGGCAGCTCGCTGCGCTCGACGTACTCACGGATCCAGCGGACCTCGCCCAGACCTCGCAACACATCCTCGCTGTCCGGAAGGTGAATCGCGAGCTCCATCTTCTCTCCGACGGGTTTGAGCAGGTGGGTAGCGACGAAGACCCCTCCGACCGAGATGTTCTCGACGAGTCCCGCGTAGAAGTTGTGATCGCTTCCGAGGCTCACGTCCAGGTCCACGCGATAGCGCGCGTGCTCTCGGCGTTGCGGGTGCGTGCTGGTGCCACCGTTGGCCGGCTCGATGTGCGAAAACCGCGCCTCGGGCGGTCTCACCTCGAAAGCTTCTGAACTACCGTTGTTCTTCATGGCTTCTCCTGGAACATCGTTCACTTGCCGGCGTGTGACTGCCTTCACTTCGAAGCCCTCGCTCCGTGCGCGAACGCGCCTCGGGCGCCTGGCCAGCTGTCGCAACGGTCTTCGCCGTGCCGAGTCCCCGCCCGGGTGAGGTCCGACCGCAGCGAAGACCTTCGCCCAGATGTGCCCAACGCTTCCGGTTGTCGTCTACCAGCGTTGCGTGACCTAAGACGCTGCAGAGCGAGCACGCACAACGCCCCCAGCAATGGAAGCCACCCGGCATTGGCGCTGTTTCCCGTCACAGAGGCGCCGGCACATCCCGGCGTCTGCTCGGGAGGCGCAGTGGGCGGGTAAAGGGATTGCAGTGCGTTCAGATCGGCGGGCGCGAGATCCCGTTTGCTCGTGTCGCCGGGCAGCGAGTACGCATACATCGTCGCGTCTGCGTTGACGTAGTCCTCGCCGAGTCCGAGGAAGTGACCCAATTCGTGGGTCAGGATGCTCTGCAGATCCCAGCTCGGCACACCATCGTGACAGAAGCTCCACGGTCCCAAGTGGGGGCAGTGGTCTGGCTCCGCTCCGGTCTGTGCTGCGGGAATCACGTCATCGTCGATCACTCGGAACCGGTAGATCCCGTTCAGGACGATGTCCGCGTCGACGATTTCACCCTGGTCGCTGCACGTAACCAGGGTGATGGCGAGCGCGCCCTTCGCTCGTGGTTCTCCGTAGGGCGCGAATCGAACCGTGTTGCCGACCTCGCCGGCCGTCGCATTGACGCTCCTGCGCGTGACTTCGAGCACCGGACCCCCATCGAGCGCGGCCTGCCAGGTTTGCACGGCGCGGTCCAGAGCCATGACGGCGTCCGGGGCGATCCGATCGAGGGACGCGTCGGCAGCAATGACGACCCGTTCCCGGTCCCAGTGGGCCTTTCCCGAGCTGCTGTGGCCGGATACGGTGTAGGTGGCCCCGGCGGGCGCGGTCGTCAGGCCGGTCAGCGCTGCGGCCAACCAACCTGCTCGAACACTGCTCCGCAAGGAGGCCATGCCGGCTACAACGGCAGCGCCGCGGCCGGATTTAAGGAAGAACGGCGCCCGAGCCGGAGCCGAAGTCGGCGGCCCCCATCGGCGAAACCTCGCGCTTGTGCCACCGAACCAAGTATGACAGCACGACCGGACCGCTGTTGTCCGGTCGCGGAGAGTCCGAGTGGTAGCAAAAAGCAAGCTCGCCAGCGCGTTGGCTGCGGCACTGGCCCCGTACTTCGACCTACTCGGCCAACCGCCACGCGCGAGTTGGATCGGGACCACGCACGCCGCCATCAGCGTGGCACCGCTGAACGAGCGCGAATTTGCCGTATTCGTCCGACGCTTGCACGAAGCCGCCGCACGACTGGAGCGGGTGCGCTCGGTCGACGTGGACGCAACGCAACGCCGTGTCGCCATCGGTTTCGAGGCACATGCCTACAAGCTCGAGGACCTGGAGCGGCTCGTCGAGCTGGCCGAGGTCCTGGCGAAGTACGAAGTGGCACCTCCGGGCACCGATGAGCCTCCGGAAGCCGAGGCCGAGCGTCGTCTGGCCGCCGAAACGATCATCGACACCGTGGCGCTGCTCGTGGGAACGGGACTGGAGCTGTCGCTGCTGCGGCCCTCCGCACTGGGTGGTGTGGCTGCGACCGTCGTCACGGTCACTCGGTCGACGAATCGCCTTCGCAAGAGCATCGACAGCTGGTTCGGCCCTCAACGGACCGAGCTCCTGATGAACGCAGTGAGCGCCGTGGGCACCGCGGCCGCCCAGCGCCCGCTCGCCTCACTGGTGGAGGTGGTGCACAAGGGTACGCTGTGGCGGGAGCTCAGCGCCAGACGCGCACTCTGGCGCCAAGTGCTCGACACCGTATCGCAGGCGGAGCTTTCGGAACCAGCCGAGCCCAGACCCGTGCAGCCGCGGCCGGTACCGCTCCCCCCGGGGCCCATCGAGCTGTACGCCGACCGCGCGTGGCTCGTGTCGCTGGGCGGTTTCGCTTTGAGCTTCCTGACGACGCGCAGCCTGCATCGTTCGGTGGCCGCCCTGTTCGGGGCCCTGCCGAAACCGGCCACACGCGGTCGAGAAGCCTTCGCGGCCCAGCTGGCTCTCGTGCTCGCCCGTCATCGCATGCTCGTCGTGGAACCGGAGGCGTTGCGACGACTGGACCGCATGGATTGCCTCGTGCTCGACCAGAGTCTTGCGACGCGAGATGAGTACGACGTCGTCCGGATGGTGGTCGAGGCGGACCAGACCGAGCACAGCTGTCGCGAGCGCGCGGCGATGCTCTTTGATCCGGACGAACCGCTGAAGCTTCGGCACCAGGACGAATGGGTGCTCGGGCCGTTGGCGCTGCTCGGTGCGGCACCCGCGGAGAGGCTCGCTGTCGCGAGCGCTGAGCTTGGACGCCAAGGTGCTCTCGTGCTCGGTCTCGAGCGAGAAGGCCGAATCGCTGCCGTGCTGGGTCTGGAACTCATCCACAGGGCTGGCGTGGACGAACTCATCTCCGAAGCGCATGCCGCCGGTTTGAGGGTGGTCGTCTCGTCCGAGGACGAGTCCGTCCTGCACCGCTTGCCCGTGGACGATACCGTGCCCGTCGGCGACGCTCTGCCTGCAGGCGTCCGACGACTGCAACAGGAAGGGCGGGTGGTGTGCCTGGTGGCCGCCGGCGAGTCGGCGGCGTTGCCCGTCGCCGACTGCGGCATTGGTTTGGCGAGCCCTGGTCAACCCATGCCCTGGGGCGCGCACATCGTGTGTACCGAGGGTCTGTCGAACGCCAGCCTCGTGCTTCGCGCCTGCACCACCGCGCGCCTGACCTCCAAGCAGGGTGTCACCATCTCGCTTGGCGCGGCCACGGTGGGCGCCATCGTCGCTGCGCTCGGGCTGTGGCCGCTGCCCACGCGCCGAGTGGTGGCCGTCGTCAACGCAGCCACGCTCATGTCGATGCTCAACGCCATGCGGCATGTCCGCACGCTGGCGCGTCGGCCATTGCCGGCGCCTCGTGACAGAACGCCATGGCAAGCGTTGGACGCACGCGGAGTCCTGCGCCGCCTCGAGGCCAGCGAGCTCGGACTGAGTCGTTCGGATGCAGCAGCTCGCAGTCGCCGCGAGGACCGCCCCGACACGCGCCTGACTCAGCTGGTCGATGCCATCGGCGAGGAGCTTTTCAATCCGCTCACGCCATTGCTCGCGGCGGGAGCCGGACTCTCCGCGGCGGCCGGATCGGTCATGGACGCTGCGATGGTCGGCGGCGTGGTCGTGCTCAATGCAGCCGTCGGTGGCATTCAGCGCTACCGCACCGAACGCGCCATCCGAGGACTCGCGCGTGTGGCGCGCAGACGGGCACTGGTTCGACGCAACGGACATCCCGTCTACATCGATGCCACGCAGCTCGTGGTGGGAGACGTCGTGTTGCTCGACGCAGGCGACGTCGTCCCGGCAGACTGCCGGATCGTGCGCGCCGAGGCGCTCGAGGTCGACGCATCGAGCCTGACCGGAGAGTCGCTCCCGGTCGCAAAATCCGAACGGGCGTCCTTTGCGTCCGCGCTGGCGGATCAATCCTCGATGCTCCACGAAGGGACATCCATCGCCGCGGGTCGCGCGACGGCTGTGGTGGTCGCCGTGGGCAACGCGACCGAGGCCTCACGGGGCGCCGCGGCCGTTCGGCGAGTCCCGATCCAGAGCGGCGTGGAACGTCGGATGCGTCAGCTCATCGACATGACCGCTCCGCTCGCATTGCTGTCCGGTGCGGGACTCGTCGCGGCAGGTTGGCTCCGTGGGCGCCACACGGACCAAATCATCGGGTCGGGAGTGAGCCTGGCGGTGGCCTCGGTGCCCGAAGGGCTGCCTCTGCTGGCGACCGCGGCTCAGCTCGCGGCCGCAAAACGCCTGACTCGCAGAGGCGCGCTCGTGCGCAACGCGCGCGCCATCGAAGCGCTGGGCCGTGTCGACACGCTCTGCGTCGACAAGACCGGGACGCTGACGCAGGGACGAATCGAGCTACGCTCGGTAAGCGACGGTCGTTCGAGCCAAAACGCCGACTCGCTATCTCCGGACCACCAGCTCGTACTGGCGTGCGGCTTGCGCGCTACGGCCCGGGAGGCAGACGGAGCGCCAGTGACCGATCACATCGACGCGGCGATGCTCCGCGCTGCACGGCGCTCGGCAACGGCGGTCGCTCTCGGAGCGCCCGGCTGGGAGGTCGCGGGCGACCTGCCTTTCGAACCGGGTCGCGGCTACCACGCGGTGGTCGGCCACATCCAGGACGGCGAGCTGCTTTGCGTCAAAGGCGCGCCCGAAGTCGTTCTGCCCCGCTGCATTCGCCCCGGCGCGAACGGCGAGGCGGGACCCCTCGAGGCTGCGGCGCTGAGACGGCTCTACACCGCGGCCAGCGACTTGGCCTGGCGTGGGCTGCGCGTGCTCGCGGTGGCGGAACGACGGGCGCGTCCGGGCGAGCTACTCGACCTTTCGCAGCTGTCGGGCTTGACCTTCGTGGGTTTCTTGGCATTCAGTGATCCGGTACGGCCGACGGCGTCGCGCGCCGTGTCGCGGCTGCGCGACGCGGGCGTGCACGCGGTGATGATCACCGGAGATCATCCCAGCACGGCCTCGGCCATCGCCAGTGAGCTGTCGCTGCTCGGGAATCGACGGGTCGTCGCGGGCAGCGAGCTTGCCAATATGAGCGA
>JAFGIS010000167.1 GCA_016929495.1 Polyangiaceae bacterium
AAGGTGACGCCGAACGACCTTCGCCGGACGTACGCCACATGGCTGCGGCAGAATGACGTGGAGCCCCACCTCATCGGCGCGCTGCTCGGTCACGCCGACTCGCGGATGGTCGAGCGGGTCTACGGTCGGATGCCGCCGGAAAGCCTCAGAAGCTCGCTGCAGCGGCACCTTGGCGGCTGTAGCGCATTTGTAGCAGACGCCGTTGAACCCGAGCGATCCGTGAGACACGAGCGAACCGCCGAAGCGACAGATCCCCCGCCAATTTCAGTGTCCAGGGGCAGAATCGAACTGCCGACACGCGGATTTTCAGTCCGCTGCTCTACCTGCTGAGCTACCTGGACGTTCGCCGGAATATGCTCGGGGGGGAGCCTCGCGTTCGGTGCGAAGCCGTGGACCACGCAGCGGTTCCCGGGGGCGAGCTTTCTAGCTCATCGGAGGCGGGTGCTGCAACCGACGGCTCAGGAACCTCGCGATCTCGGCCTTCGGCCCGGCTACCGCCCTCGCGCCTGCCGCGTTTCCTACCGGTCCCGCCTCCTGCTGGCACCGCCACGGTTTGGCTTTGCCAGAACGGCCCTGGGCCGGCTCACCGTTCAACGGGTGCCTACTGCATCCTCGGCCTCACGCAACGCGACCCACGAAGCAGGCTCCGGCGCTTGGATGCTACTCTCGCTACGTGGTCAGCCTTCCACCGGGGAGCCATAACAACCCGTACACATCCGAGCAGTACCTGCATCAGCTCCTGACCAAGGCGGTCACCGCGGGCGCGAGCGACGTTCACTTCAAGGTGGGGCAGCCGCCAGGCGCGCGGCTTCGGGGCGGGCTCGTCTTCTTCCGGATGGAGAAGATCCGACCCGAGGACACGCTCGCGGTGGCTCGGATGCTCTTGAGCAGCGAGGACCTGCTCGGCAACCTCTCCGAGCTCGAAGAGCACGATTGCTCCTACGAACTGCCGGGCGTCGCCCGCTTTCGCGTGAACATCTACCGGCAGCGCGGTTCGTTCGCCATCGTGATGCGCAGCATCCCGTTTCGTGTCCCGCCGATGGAGGAGCTCGGGCTGCCGGACGCGTGCCGCGTGCTCGCCGAAAAAGACCGGGGACTGGTACTGTGCGTGGGCGCGGCGGGCAACGGCAAGAGCACCACGCTCGCGTCGATGATCGACTACATGAATCACTCCATGGCTCGACACGTGATCACGATCGAGGATCCGATCGAGTACCTGCACCAAGACGACCGGTGCTCGATCAGCCAACGCGAGATCGGGGTGGACACCAAGAGCTTCGCGCGCGCCTTGCGCGCGGCGTTGCGCCAGGATCCGGACGTCATCCACGTCGGGGAGGTGCGCGACTTCGAGACCATGGACATCGCGCTCAAGGCGGCGGAGACCGGCCATCTGGTGATGAGCACGCTGCACACGCCGGATGTCCTGCGCACGATGAACCGCATCATCGCGCTCAGCGAGGGGGACAGCGACGACATCCGCCTGAGGCTCGCGGATGCGCTGCAGGGCATCATTGCACAGAGGCTCCTGCGCCGGGCCGATGGTAGCGGGCTGGTCCTGGCCGCCGAGGTGCTCGTGGCGACGGGGTCGGTCAGAGAGAGCATCAAGCGCCCAGTCGGAAATCCGCCGCTCAAGGAGCTCATGGAGCAGGGCGCCGAGATGTACGGCATGCAAACCTTCGAAATGGCGACCAAAGCCCTGTTGCGCGAGGGCCTGGTCGACCGCGAAACGGCGCGCGCAGCGCTGGGCTTCTGAGCAAAGCGCGCTACGCAGCCTCCCGGGTGCGCTGGACGTGCGCGGCCTGAGCGCTAGACCGAGCGCATGGGCGCTTGCCAACGCCACGATTGGACCGCTGCGGAAATCCGGGCCCTGCATGATCAACCGCTGTTCGAACTCATCGATCGAGCGCGCCGCGTCCACAGCGAGTATCATCCGGGCAACCAGGTTCAGCTCTGTGCGCTCTTGAGCGTCAAGACCGGCGGATGTCCGGAGGACTGTAGCTACTGCGCACAGTCGGCGCACCACCCGACGGCGGTCCGGCCGGGGCCGATGATGACGCTCGATGACGTGCTCCAGACGGCCCGACGCGCCAAGGCCGCGGGGGCCACGCGTTTGTGCATGGGAACGGCCTGGCGGCAGATCAAGGAGGGAGGCGCATTCGAGCGCGTGCTCGAAATGGTGCGCGGCGTCAAGGCGGTCGGTCTGGAAACCTGCGTGACCCTCGGCATGCTCGAACGAGACCAGGCGATGCGTCTGAAGCAAGCGGGGCTCGACACCTACAACCACAACCTCGACACGTCACCCGAGTACTACCCATCGGTCGTGACCACGCACCGGTACGAAGACCGCTTGCAGACGATTCGCTACGTCCGCGAAGCGGGTATCTCCGTATGCTGCGGCGGGATCATCGGAATGGGGGAAACGCTCGACGATCGCGCGCGGATGCTCGCGGAACTCGCGAAGCTCGATCCGCATCCGGAGAGCGTACCGATCAATGCGCTCGTCCCCGTGCCGGGTACGCCTCTTGCCGGGAACCCGCCGGTCGAGCCCCTGGAGTTCCTGCGCATGATAGCGACCACGCGCATCGTCATGCCGCGCGCGAAGGTCAGACTGAGCGCCGGACGTGCGTCACTCAGCCGGGAAATGCAACTATGGTGCATGTATGCCGGAGCGAACAGCATTTTTTACGGCGAGGCCCTGCTGACGACGCTGAATGCGGGCCCGGACCTGGACGCTGCGATGCTCGAGGCAGCGGGCTTGACGGCCTTGCCTCCGGCATGCTGAGCGCTTGCCACCCCCTCGGTCTTGTCGAGCCGCGCCATGCGAATGGTCCTCACCGTGACCCCGCCGCGTCGTACGCGGACGTGGCTCGTGCTGACGAGCGTCCGGCCTGGCAGCTCGACCGCGGGCTCGACCGGAAACCGGTCGTCGTAGACGTAGAGCACGCTCGGCGCGCCGAGCCATCGAGCCCGCGGGAACCAATCGTCGAAATCGTCGCGAATGGGCGTGTTGCAGCCGACGGCGATCTCGCGGCTCAGGGCTGCGCGCGCCTGGGCGCAGACAACCCAATGCGGCCCAACGACGACGGGAACCTGCCCGGTCTGTGCCACGGCTTGCTGAACCGCCTGGGCGAGCAGCGTCCGCGCCGGGCCCCAGGCATACATGTCGTTGGCGATATCGAAGCGCGCGCGGTAGCGGCTCGCCAGAACGCGTATCGGCAGAGGGGTCACGATCCAGAGCCAGGCAAGCACGGTGACGAGGCCGCCCGTTGCCAGCGACGCCATTCCCAAGCGGCGGCTGACCACTGGGATCTGGGCCAGGGCGATGGCTAGCGAGAGCATGGCCGGACCAAGCCAGTGCGGCTCCGCCTTCTTGGACCAGAGGCACAGCAGGAGTAGCGGCGTGCCAGGCACGACCGCCGCGAGCCAGAGTAGCTCGGCGCTCGGATCGGTTCGACGTTGACGCCACAGAGCCCGCAGCAACAGCCAAGCGCCGAGCAGGAACGGCGGCGTCACGTACAGGAGCTGCCCGCCCAGCAACATGCCGAGATTGCGCAGGGACAGCCCGGCTTCGGCCTGGGTCGTCACGAGCCGGTGCTGGAGCATGGGCCACCCTCGTGATCCTTCCCAGAGGGTCATCGGCGCCACGAGCACGGCGAAGAGGGTGACGGCAGCATAGGGAGCGGCGCTGCGCCAGCGTCGGCGCTGGGAAGCGGTCAGCGAGAACGTGAGCAGTGCCAGGCCAAGCAGCGCCCCGGTGAGCTTGGCCGTGGTTGCGAGACCTACGCAGAGACCCGTCCCGAGCGTCCCGACCAGCGCGGCCGAACTCTCGGGAGGGCGCTTGAGCGCGAGAGCGGCAAAGGCCAATGCCCCGAGCCAGAAGAACGCGAGCAGCAGGTCCGGGCAGAACGCGAACAGGCCAACGGCGAGCTCGGGCACGAGCGCCAAACCGAGGACGGTCCTGGAGGCCTGCGCCCAAGTACACCCGAGCGCACGCGCACCCAGCGCGCCGACCCAAGGCAGGAGAGTCGCCAGCACGGACGTGAAAGCATGGACAGTGGTCGGGAGCGGTGCGCCACCTCGCCCCAGCCAGCGGGCCACCGCGGAAACCAGACCCGGATGGTCCAGATAGGCTGGCTGCGGGAACAGGGCGTAGCTGGCGTAGAGTGCTTCGGAATCTCCGAACGCAAGCGCGCGAGCTGCTGCCATGCGAGACAGCAGAAGCAACAGCGACACGAGCAACGCTCCGCTCAGCCAGATGCGGGAGGCAGCATCCGCATGGAGCCGCGGCTGGGCGGCTTCGGGCGAGGAGACGCTCAGGCGAGCCACGGCTCCATCAATCGAGCGACGCGTTCGGTCGGGGAGCCAGGGGTCGAATCCAGGTTTGGTGGCTCCAGGATCCCCCGCAACTGTTGCTGTGCCCGGGCGACGCGGTCCTTCTCGCAGAGCAGCAGCTCGAGCTCTTGCGCCATATCGGTCGCGTTCACGCGGCAGCCCACCAGCTCCGGGAACTCCCTGCGGCCCAGCAGGACGTTGGGGAGTCCGATCGAGGAAACGCGCACCAGTCGCCGAAGCACCAGCTCGGCGATGCGGCCTGTGCGGTACACGATGACGGGCGCTGCGCCGGCAAGTGCGCACTTGAGGCTTCCGGTTCCGCTCTTGGCCAGTGCGGCATCGAAGCCGGCCAGCAGGCACTCCGACTCGGGGCGGAGGCAATCGACGCCCGCTCTGCTGGCGGCCTGGCGCACGCGCGTGGCCAGCGCCGGTGCAAGCCCGTGGCTCAGAAACACCCAGGTCCGTGCCGCACGGTTCGCGCGGACCCGTCCGGCTGCCTGCAGCATGAGCTCTAGGTGGCGTGCCAGCTCGTTTGGCCGGCTTCCGGGCAGCAGAGCGACGGCGGGCTCCTCGGCACGGATGCCAAGGCGTTGCCGCACCTGCTCTCGCGGCTCCAAGGGTTCAGCGGTGGCGGGATGACCGACGAAGTGTGCGTCTGCCCCGAGTTCGCGCCACAGGAGCTGTTCGAAGGGCAGCAGCACGGCCATGCGATCACATGCCTCGACGTAGCGACGCGCCCGGCGCGGGCGCCAGGCCCAGACCTGGGGAGGAGCCAGCCAAAGGACGCGTACTCCCAGCGCGCGGAGCCTCGGCCCCATCCAGCCATTGAACTCCGAATACCCGACGAGCAGTGCCATTCGGGGGCGTCGCCGTCGGGCCTCTCCGAGCAGCGTGGCGCCCAGCGACACGAGGCGTGGGGCGCCGAGCAGAGCAGGGACGAGCCCCATGGCACCATACCGCGAGGCATCGATGACCAGCTCACATCCGGCTGCTGCGAGGCGCGAGCCACCCCAGCCGAACGCGGAGCTGCCGAGCGTGCGCACCACGCAGGCAGCCCACTCGTCGCCCGAGGCCTCGCCTGCGACCACCATGAGTTGTCTGTCCCCTGGCACGGGCTATCGCCGATCCAGAGCACGCACCCCATCGATGCGGCCAGCGGACGATCTAACCACGGGATTTGCGTCCGACGAGCAAGAGCAGCCCCGCTGCCACCCAAGCCGTCCAGCCGGTGCTCTGCGAGCGACACGGAGGGCTCACGGCGCAGCCGCTCACCCCCCGGCCACACTCAGCGGAGAAGCCGTGCCGAGGGGTGGCGTCGCACGATTTGGATCCGCGGCCCGGCGGATAGATGGAGCAGATGCCGGCCTGGTCGTCGTCGGTGAGCTCCGCGGAGATGCCGGTGAGTGTCGAGTAGTTCGGAAACATGATGGCGTGCGGATCGCTCGAATGCGCCATGCCGTAGATGTGGCCCGCTTCGTGGGTCGCGATCTCCGCCAGGGTTGCGCCAGCCTCGCGCGAGAGCGGGCTGGCATACGAATTGACCTCGACGTCTGCGTCGTAGATCTCCCCGGTCTTGACGTTGAACGTGACGAGCGTCAGCGCGAGCGTGCGCCCGTCGTCCGGGTAGGGCCAGTCGTCGTCACGGAACACCCAGATATTGGCGTTCGGGCCGTCGGTGTTGTACTCGGCCTGGTCGCAGACCACGGCGGGAAACGGCACGGCATCGATACCGAGCTTCGCATCGCCGCACTGCGCGTTGCTCCATACGGCCATGGCCGCGCCGATTGTCTCCGTCGCCTGTTCGTAGCTGATGTGGCGCCGCGGCGAGCCGGCCGCATGCACGGAGAAAGAGAAGCAGCCGCGATTCCAGAACAGGGATTTGCCCCCGGTGAGGCAACCCGTCTGCGGATCGGGTCCGCAGTTCGGGTTGTCCTGGTCCTGTTCGCAGGTGTTGGTGCGACAGTAGGCCGCGGCGTGGCTCGAGACCGCCAAGACGAGAACGCCAGCGAGGCAGGCTGTCCCGAGACCCGTTGGCCCCAGCCGGGCCTGTCGAGACGCCCCCCCCAATGCGGTCCTATCCATGTGCGCGGATCTCCAGGATGGTTGCGATGGCCTGCTCCAGATCGGCCCCGACAAGAGAAACGGGGCTGAACGAGCCGCCGAGCAAGTGCGTGCCATTCAGCCCGCGGCCGAGGCGGATGATCCCCTGGGCATCCGGTCCGACGGAGAAGTGCCCCTGAGCCATGCCGGTCACGCGATATCGGCTGCCATCAAGGCGGCGCAGAAACACGAGCGCCGACTGTCCCCTCCCAAAGCTTGCCTCGCCGTGGACGAGCTGCCCCAGATCGCCGATGCGTCCGCCCAGCGTGCGTACCGTGATTTCGGTCACGTGCGTATCGACCCCGAACACACGGCGGGTGACTTTGATTCGAGTATCGGTAACCATCCTGCGGTGGCCCCCGATACTGACCCATTGGCTCGACCAGCGTGTCGGCGTGCCTACGATCACGGCATCGCTCTTGCCAACGAGCTCGGTCAGCGATAGGGCTCGTGCCACCGTCGCTTGCGCCGTGTGAGTCAGAGCCCCCGACAGGGCCCCTACCGTTGCCAGCGCCAACAGGAACAGAAGGAGTCTGCACCGCTTCATCCAGAGCAGGCTAGCACACCAGGGCGACCTCCGGGCTGGCCTGCTGCCGAACACGGTCGCCCGATCGCGGGCGCCCGAGGCCCCGGGACTCGCCCACGCCGCCGGTGCGCTATAACACTCGGCGCCGTTGGCCTGGGCCCTCGGCCGGCGTCCACCGGAGAACGAACCAGCATGCAGAGTGAGGCTCCGTCCGCCCCACCAGGACCCCTTCTGGCCGAGAAAGCACCCGGGCTCGTGTCCGAACTGCGCCGCTACGTTGCGCGGCATCGCGCAGAGTTCACGGCCAGCGTACTCGACAACGGTCACGGGCTCGGGATGGACCCGGGCAGACAGTACGCGCGCGCCTGTGACGGGCTGCTCAACTCGCTCCTGCACGTCGTGCAAGCTGCCACGCCCGACCATCCCTGCTGGCCGTCCGTCTCGCTGGCGGGCGTTGGCAGCTACGGACGCGGCGCGCTGTCGCTGCACAGCGATCTGGACGTTCGCTTGCTTTGCGGGGGTGATCTGGCGCAGGCGCAGCCGGTCGCCGAGGCCCTGCTCTATCCGCTGTGGGATGCGGGAATGCCCATCGGCCATCAGGTCGTCAGTTCCGACCAGATGCTCGAGCTCGCGCAGCACGACCTGCCCACGGCGACGACCCTGCTCGACTGGCGCACCGTAGCCGGCGAACGTGGCCCGGCGGCGCAGATGCTCGACCGTGCGTTCGAGGGGCTGTTCGGGATTGGCAGGATCCGCGACTTCCTCGACAGGCTCGAGGAGCGGTCCGTCGAGAGGGAAGAGCGCTACGGTGACTCGATCTACCTGCTCGAGCCAGACGTGCGCAACGGCCCGGGCGGCCTGCGGGACATGGACGTCGCGCAGTGGGCCGCGCGCGCGCGTTGGAGGGTCAGGTCGCTCAGGGACCTCGTGCGCGTCGGGATCCTCGTTCCCAGGGAGTGGGCGCAGATCGAATCCGCCGCCAATCTCATGTGGCACGTGCGCAATCTGCTGCACATCCAAGCAGGCCGGCGCATGGATCGCCTGAGCTACGACCGTCAGGAACAGACGGCCGAGCAGATGGGATACGCCGCGAACGGCGAGGGCGTCGAGCGCTTCATGAGCGAGTACTACCGTCAGGCGCGAGTGCTGGCTCAGGCCCGCGAGATGGTCTTTTCGCGCGCCCAGCCACCACCCACACGCAAGCCCCATGAACAGAGCATCGGCAAAGGGCTGAAGCTCATCAACGGCCAGATCACCATGGCACACCCGGGATCGTTGGAAAACGATCCGGCGCTGGCGCTCCGGCTCTACGTCGAGGCCCTGGAACGCAACGTTCCGGTGTATCCGTTTGCGCGCAACACGCTCGCGCGCGTGGCGAGCCTCCCTGCTTTCGGAGAGAGACTCCGCGCGAGCGCGGAAGCTGCTCGGCTATTCGTTCGACTGTGCATGCACGTGCCTCGAACGCAGTTCAAAGGCGGGTCGGTCCTACGCGAGCTGCATGACATCGGTCTACTCTTGGCCGTGGTGCCCGAATTCGCGCCGGTGGTCGGGCGTGTTCACCACGACGTGTACCACGTGTACACCGTCGACATTCACTCCATCGGGGCCGTCGATCGCCTGCGCGCTCTGACGCGCGGGGAGCTTGCAGGGCCGCATCCGCTCGCCTCCAGGCTCGCTGCCGAGGTCGCACGGCCGCAGGTCTTGTTTCTCAGCGTGCTGTTGCATGATATCGGCAAGGATATCGGCGGCAGTGACCATTCCGTCCGCGGAGCCGTCCTGGCCGCGAAAGTGGCTGAACGCCTCGGCATGGCGCCGGCGGACGTGGACGAAATCAGGCACCTGGTCCGCCGTCACCTCAGGATGTACCACGTGGCGACGCGCCGCGACGTGGACGATCCAGCCACGCTGGCGGAATTCGCCCAAGAGGTGAGGGGTCACGAGGGTCTGAAAGAACTCTACCTCTTGACCATTGCTGACGTGTCGACTACGAGCCCGACCGCTCTGACGAGCTGGAAGGCTCGCATGCTCGAGGAGCTGTACGTGGCGACCGAACGCTCGCTCGGCGAAGGCAGCGGTCCCGAAAACGAGTCGGTTTCGTCGGCCAGCCACCAAGTGCTCGATCTCGTCGCCGGCGGCGAGCAGCGCTGGTTCGCACAGGAGTTTCTGGCGGCCATGCCGGAGCGGTACGTCTACGCCAACTCGCCGGATGCGATCGCCCGCCATGCGGCGCTCGCGCAGCAGGCTCTGGAGAAGCGAGCGGTCGTTGCCTGCCTCTCGACGGACGGCTTTCACCTGGAGCTCGCTTTCGTCGCGGAGGATCGGCCCGGCTTGCTGGCCATGATTACGGCGACGCTGGCCGCCGCGAACGTCTCGGTGGTGGGCGCCCAGGTCTATTCGTGGCTGGGGCCTGATGAGAAGACGCGTGCCTTCGACGTGTTCTGGGTGGCCGCCGGCAACAAAGCCGGCGGCGTGGACCGGTTGGTGAGTCGGCTCGAGGACGAGCTCGGTCGCTTGATCGATGGCGAGGTCGAGCCTGCCGAACTCGTGGCCGCACGGCTGCGCAGCGACAGGTCGCTGGAGAGGCCGACTCCGGCGGTACATACCGTGATCAGCGTGGACAATCGGGCCGCCACCAGCAGCACCGTGCTCGAGGTGACGACTCAGGATGCGCCGGGGCTCCTGTTCCGGCTCGCAAACACGCTGCAGCGCTCGGGGCTGAGGATTTCTCTTGCAAAGATCAACACCGAAGGCACGCTGGTGGCCGACGTGTTCTACGTGACGGACGAGAACGGCGCGAAACTGGCCGATCCGGCTCGGGTCGAACAGCTCAAGCGGCGGATCCTGACGGCGCTCGGCGGAAAGTAAGGTGGGTCATGCAGAGGTCTCGAAGAGCAAGGGTGCGTAAGGTCGGATGCAGTGGTCTGCTGCTGGCGCTGGCTGCATTGACCGGGGCTTGTGGCGGTTCGACTCCGCCGCCCCACGACCAGAGCGACAATCCGCCCCCCCTCGAGGGAGACTCGCCATCGGGAGGCGCTCAGGCGCCAGCCTCGAGCCAAGACGTCCAGCGCGGCATCGACGCGCTGCAGGCGGGCGACGCTCAGGGTGCCAAGACGATCCTCGAGAAAGCCAGGGCCGCTGACCCCAAGGACCCGCAAGCGGTGTTCTACCTCGCCGTAGCCTACGAGACGCTGGGTGACGCGACCCAGGGCATCGAGCTATATCGCGAAGCGCTCAAGCTCGATCCGAAGCTCACCGAAGCTTACGTCAATCTCTCCTCGGCGCTGCTCGGTGCCGAGCAAGCTGCCGAGGCCGCGGACGTCGCCGGCCGCGGGCTCAAGGTCAGCCCGAACACGCCCGATCTGTTGACGAACCGCGCACTCGCTCTGGAGGCGGCCGGCAAGAACGAAGAAGCCCTCGAAGCGTACGCCAAGGCTGTCGAGGCCTCGAAGAGCAACGTGGAGCTGCGCTACACGTACGCCGAGTTCTTGGCCAGGCAGAATCAGCCCGACAAGGCGAAGGAGCAACTGACAGCGTTGGGCGCACAGGCGCAGGATGCGAAAGTCTTGGCTGCCGCAGCGAACCTGTTCGGTCAGCTCAAGGACTTCGAGCAGTGCGTAGCCTTCTTCGGCAAGGCGATAGCCCAGGACCCCGTGCCCGCCTTCTACGTTCGGCGGGGCGTGTGCCACCACGGCCGGAAGGACGAGGCGGCGGCCGCCGCCGACTACGAGAAAGCGCTCGCGTCCGACCCCAACATGGCCGACGCGCACTACTATCTCGGCCTGTACTACGAGAAGACGGACAAGAAGAAGGCGTGCGAGCACCTGCTCGGTGCCGCTGCCAAGGAAGGCCCGTACGCCAAGCCCGCGCGTGAGAGGGCCGACAAGCTGCGCTGCAAGTAGGGGGGTACGGCAGCTGAGCGTTGTCCGGGCCACTTCGTGCCACATGACGTGGCACGGAGTGTGACACCCGTGCGCAAGCAGGGGCGCTACAGCAGTATCTCCAGGAGCCTGTCGAGCTCGTCGAGCGACGAGTAGGCGACCACGATGACGCCGCGACCTTTGCGGTCGCGCACTCTGCACTGCGTGCCGAGCTTCTTCGAAAGCCGGGACTCGAGGTCACGGACGGACGCCGATTTTGAAGCGGGCGCGGCGCCAGGACCTGCAGCGCGCTTCGAAGCCCTGACCAGACTTTCGGTCTGGCGTACGCTCAGACGTCCGTGCGCGACCTTCTCCGCGAGGCCCACCAGCGTTCGTTCGTCCTGCGCTCCGAGAAGCGCCCGGGCGTGCCCCTCGCTCAACTCCCCGGCGATCACCATGGCGCGCGTTTTCTCGGGGAGCTTCAGCAAGCGCAGCGCGTTTGCGATGGTCGAGCGGTCTTTGCCGATGCGCTGCGCCAGGGTGTCCTGAGTGTACCCGTGCTCGCCCATGAGATGTCCGAGCGCCTCGGCGAACTCGATGGGATTCAAGTCTTCGCGCTGAACATTCTCGATCAGCGCCAGCTCGTAGGCGGCGGCTGCGGACACGTCGCGAACCACGACGAGGACTTCGTGCAATCCCGCGCGCTGCGCCGCCCGCCAGCGTCTCTCGCCTGCGACGATTTCGAACTGGTCGCTGTTCTGAATGCGGCGCACCACCAGGGGCTCGAGCAGCCCATGCTCGCGGATCGAGTTGGCGAGCCCGTCGAGCGCGTCGGTGTCGAAGTGCTGACGCGGCTGCCCCCGCTGGGGAACCAGCTTTTCCACGCCGCACGCAAAGACATTGCCGTCTCCATAGCTTTCGCCTTCCCGAGGCGGCGGCGCCGCCGGGCGAACGCCGAGCAAGGCGTCGAGCCCTCTTCCCAGACCACGGGCGGGCTTTGGTCGCGACGTCGTCGTCACGGGCTGGCCTCGATCAGTTCGCGAGCCAGACTCAGGTAGCCCTGCGCGCCCTTGCTCTGAACGTCGTACAAGAGCGCGGGGAGCCCGTGGCTCGGCGCCTCGCTCAGTCGTACATTGCGTGGGATCACGGTCTCGAAGACATGGAAGTGGTTGCGGACCTGCTCGGCCACTTCGTGAGAGAGCCGATTGCGCGGATCCCACATGGTCAAGACGATGCCTTGGACGTAGAGCGATGGATTCAGAGTCGCGCGGACACGATCGATCGTCGCCATCAGGTAGGTGATCCCTTCGAGCGCATAGTACTCCGCCTGGAGGGGAACAATGACCCTGGTCGCGGCCGTGAGCACATTGAGCGTCAGGACACCGAGCGATGGTGGCGAATCGAGAACGATGAACTCGTAGTCCGCGAGCTCGGAAGCATCGAGCAGCCGTTTCAGGTGGGTGCCCCGGTCGTCATCGAACAGCTCGTACTCGACGGCCGTGAGATCCTGGCTCGACGGGGCCACGTCGAGCGTGGCGATCGGCGTGCGGCGTACGACGTCGCCGAGGAGGGCCCGACCGATGAGGGCATCGTAGATCGTCAGTTCGACGCTGCCCGGGGCGATGCCGACGCCACTGGAGGCGTTGGCTTGAGGATCCATGTCGAGCAGAAGCGTGCGTCTCTCGGCGGCTGCGAGGCTGGCCGCGAGATTGACCGCCGTGGTCGTCTTGCCCACACCACCTTTCTGGTTCGCGATCGCGAATATCTCGGGTCGTCTCAGCATGCCGTGCGCCTCGGTCTCCGACTCTTATCGAAATAGGGACCGGGATCCTCGTTTTGTTGGAGGTTGGGCACTACTGACATACAGTGTAGCTAGATGTAGGTGAAGGTAGTTTCTTGTGGCATGGCAGAACTGAAGTTGCTTCATGGGTACCGAGACTCCATGGCGGACGCGCTTTCCAGCGCTGTGAGAGGGCCTTCGGTTCGGTCGCCGAGCTCAGTCGATCGGATCCTCCACGAGCACTTCTGGGCTGAGCCGAAGGTAGGGCGATCGGCCAGTCCAGTGCACCTACTCTGCACAAAGACGAATCCCGCTCGTCGGCATGAGGCCGAGAAGCGGGACGCTCGTTTCCGTCCAGCAGACCAACAGGAGATGAAGCCATGGTAGCGCCTCGCGCATTTCAGAGCTACGCCGAGTTCGAGCGGGAGTTGATTCGACCGAGCCTTAGGGTCGGCTGGTCAGTTGACGAGCTCGAGGAGAGCGACCACGTGCTCGACTTCGACCTGGACCCATTCGAGAAGACGCTGCTCGCTGTCGAGAACGGCGAAGACGACTGAGCTTTCGACCCCGTCCGGCGTTCGCGCCACGGCGCGTGCGTCGGGGTGCCTCCCTCCCGGGAAGCCCAAGGCCCCCGCAGTCTGCCTGCTGCGGGGGCCTCACTTTTTCACGAGCGTCGCCGCGGCTGAGAGCCCTCGCGCGCACTTGACCACGTCGCCGCCCCATGGCACGAGTCTGCCCCCGCCATGCAGGTCACGGTACAGAAGCTCAGCCCCGTCCTAGTCGAGTTCGACGTCCAGATCGAGGCCGACGCGGTCAAGAAGGAAATCGACAAGGCCTATTCCGACGTTAGCAGAACGGCTCGAGTGCGAGGGTTTCGACCGGGACGCGCACCCCGCAGCGTCCTGGCACACATGTTCGGGCGAAAGATCGCTGCAGACGTCGCCAAGCGCCTCGTGGACGAGACCTTTCCACAGGCTGTGGGCCAGCAGAAGCTGCAACCCGTGACGGCGCCGGCCATCGAGTCGCAGAAGCTGACCGAATCTGGGCCATTCACCTACAAGGCGCGCTTCGAGATCGTGCCCGAGATCACCGGGGTCAAGTACGACGGTCTGCAGGCGAAGCGGCCGAAAGCCAGTGTCAGCGACGAGCAGGTCGGCGAGGAGCTCTTCAGGCTACGTCGAGCCCACGCGACCTTGGAGCCCGTGAGCCCGCCTCGCCCTGCAGACACGGGCGATGTGGTCACCGTGGATTTTACGGTGGAGGTCGACGGCAAGGCGGTCCCGGAAGCCCAGGCGAGCGACCTCCAGATCGAGCTCGGATCCGGGCAGATCCTGCCTGGCGTCGAGCAAGCCCTGACGGGACGAGACGCTGGGGCCGATCTCGAGGTCACCGTCGACATGCCGGAGCGCCATCCAAATCCGGCCTTGCGTGGGCGCGCCGCGACGTTCCACCTTGCACTCAAGGACGTGAAGGCTCGCGTCCTGCCGGAGGCCGATGACGAGTTCGCCAAAGATCTCGGTGACTTCGAGACCTTGGACGCGCTGCGCGCCGATATTCGCACCCGGCTCGAGAAGCGCGCCGCGGACGACGCCGATACGGCCGTTGCCGAGCAGCTCGTGAACGCCCTGGTCCAAGCCAACCCCATTCCGGTGCCCCCGTCTCTGGTCGAGCGGCAGGCACGCATGACCGAGGAGGAGATCCTCCAGCGGGCACGCAGTCAGGGGCAGCCGGCCACCGGTCTCGGTGAGGAGCTTCGGGCCAAGGTCGTCGCCGAGAGCGAGGGCAAGGTGAGGGCTGGGTTGCTGATGGCCGAGGTGGCCAAGGCGGAGAAGATCCGCATTACCGAAGAACACATCGAGGAGGGCCTGAAGGAGCTCGCCGAGCAGACCGGCAAGAACGTGGCCAAGCTCCGAGTCGAGTATCGCGACGCGAAGAAGCGCGAGATGCTCATCGGAATGATCCTGGAAAACAAGGTGCTCGACATCATCGAGTCCAAGGCCAAGATTGAGGACGCCTGAACGGAGCGGCCCGAAGCCCATCGGCTGGGCGACAGCGTTGCCGAGGGGACAGCGGCCCGCCATCACTCAGAGGAGAAACGAACAAGGTGAAGAGGCCCGAGACGCGTTCCGACGCGCTAGCATTGCTCGAACGGGCCTCTGCCAGGGGTGAGGCAGAGCGCCCCGTCGGCAACATCATCTACCCCCACGTTGTCGAGACCACCCACAGGGGCGAGCGGACCTGGGACATCTTCAGTCGGCTGCTCAAGGACCGGATCGTCTTCCTGGGCAGCGCGTTGGATGACGATGTGGCCAACATCGTGATCGCGCAGTTTCTCTTTCTGGAGAGCGAGGATCCGGAAAAGGACATACAGCTGTACGTCAACTCTCCCGGCGGGGTCGTGAGCGCTGGGCTCGCCGTGTTCGACACCATGCAGTATGTGCGCTGCCCAGTCAGTACGATCTGCATCGGGCAAGCTGCTAGCATGGGGGCGCTGTTGCTCGGGGCCGGCGAGAAGGGGCAGCGTTTTGCGCTGCCGCACTCGCGCATCATGATCCACCAGCCTCTCGGAGGCGCGCGAGGTCAGGCCACGGACATCGAGATCCAGGCGAGGGAGATCCAGCACACAAAGGACGTGATCACCGACATCCTCGTTCGGTCCACGGGCAGAAGCCGAGCGGACATCGTGCGGGACATCGACAGAGACTTCTACATGGGCCCGGAACAAGCCAGGGAGTACGGGCTCATCGACGAGATCTTCGAGAGCAAGAAGCGCAAACCGAGCACGGGCTGACGCACTCACTGCTCGCAGCAGCTCGTGGCCGGTGTCGAAGCCGTGGCAGGTTCTCGGAGAGCAGCCGTTGGCCGATGACCCTGTCGAGGACGGGGGTCTCTGGCCGAGATCGGAGGCACGTGGGCCCGGACCGCCGGTCGCACGGTACCGGGTCCTTCCTTCGGCTTGTAATCCGTTTCGGGTCCCTGTCGCAGGTGTCGGCGCACAGCCGCCTGCGCGGATCCCCCGATTGCCCGCCGCCACCTCAGGGCGGCCCCCGGTTCGAGCAGGGCAACAGGCGCGGTGGCGATGCCGCGGCGCACGCAACCGCGCGAGCACGACGGGAACCGCTCGTTCCTTGCGAGGTTGGCCGCCGGGTTTTAGACTTCTGCGACATGGCGGCATCGGCCTAGCCGCTGGTGCCTGACCGCGCAGACCCCCCAAGACGACGGCGAGACGCGCAGCTGGGAAGATACACAGAGGAAAGATCGTGGAGCGACGGCGAGACGAGTCGAACGGCAATCTTTGCTGCTCCTTCTGCGGCAAGTCCCAGAAAGAGGTCAAGAAGCTGATCGCCGGACCTACAGTGTACATCTGCGACGAGTGCATCGCCCTCTGCAACGACATCATCGCCGAGGAGGTCGAGAAGGAGGAGCCCTCGGATGGGCCGGACCAGGTCCCCAAGCCGGCCGACATCAAGGCGATCCTCGACCAATACGTGGTGGGCCAGGAGCGTGCCAAGAAGAGCCTGAGCGTAGCCGTTCACAACCACTACAAGCGCATCGACTCCAAGGTCTCGAGCGACGACGTCGAGCTCGGCAAGAGCAACATCCTCTTGCTCGGCCCGACGGGGAGCGGCAAGACGCTGCTCGCCCAGACCCTGGCCAAGATCCTCAAGGTTCCGTTCGCCATCGCCGACGCGACCACGCTGACCGAGGCCGGCTATGTGGGCGAGGACGTCGAGAACATCATCGTCCAGCTTCTGCAGAATGCGGACCACGACGTCGAACGCGCGCAGCGCGGCATCGTCTACATCGACGAAATCGACAAGATCAGCCGAAAGAGCGACAACCCGTCCATCACGCGCGACGTATCGGGCGAGGGCGTGCAGCAGGCGCTGCTCAAGATCATCGAGGGCACCATCGCCAACGTACCGCCGAAAGGCGGTCGAAAGCATCCACAGCAGGATTTCCTGCAGGTCGACACGACCAACATCCTGTTCATCTGCGGCGGGGCGTTCGTCGGGCTGGACCAGATCATCCAGCGGCGTCTCGGACAGTCACGGCTCGGCTTCGGGGCCGATATCCGTGGCAAGAGCGACATGAACGTCGGCGAGCTACTCACCCAGGTCCAGCCGGAGGACCTGCTGAAGTTCGGCCTCATCCCGGAGTTCATCGGCCGGTTGCCGGTCATCGCGACCCTGCACGAGCTGACCGAGGACGCGCTGATCGACATCCTGACGAAACCGCGCAACAGCCTCGTGAAGCAGTTCCAGAAGCTGTTCGAAATGGATGGCGTCAAGCTCAAGTTGCACAAGAGCGCCCTGTCGGCGGTGGCGCGCAAGGCGATCGAGCGCGAGAGCGGTGCCCGTGGGCTCCGCGCCATTCTCGAGGAAGCCATGCTCGACATCATGTACGAGGTGCCAAGCAAGCAGGGAATCAAGGAAGTCGTCATCAGCGATGACGTCATCCTGTCGGGGGAACCGCCGCTCATCGTGTACGAAAAGGAAGCCGAGCTGGCTTGATGGTTCGACATGGGCAAGGAGCCTCGATGCCTGTGTCCAGCGACGGACGGGCGAGGTTGTGCCGTGCCGGTGTGGGCGGCTTTGACGCGCGGCCGCTGATCTCGGGGTTGGTGCCTGCAAGCAGGTCCGGGTGGTCGACCCGAGTCGGGTCGGCGCTGTTCGGGCCCGAGGAATCGAAGGATGTTCTTCAAGAACGACAATGAGAACGACAGATCGAGCGCTGTGGCGCGTCGGGCCGTACCCGCGTTGCCGCTGCGCGACATCATCGTCTTCCCTCACATGGTGTCCCAGCTGTTCGTGGGCCGAGAAAAGAGCATCGCCGCCCTGGACGAGGCCATGGCCCGGGACAAGGAAGTCCTGCTGGCCGCTCAGAAGAGCGCCAAGACCAACGATCCGACCCCAGACGACGTCTACGGCGTCGGCACGGTCGGCACGATTGTGCAACTGCTACGTCTGGCGGACGGAACGGTCAAGGTGCTCGTGGAGGGCCGGCACCGGGCGAGGATCCGTCGCTACGCGGAGACGCGTGACTACTTCCTGGTCGACGTGGAGGAAATCGAGGAACAGCTAACCGATGACGTGGAGGTCGAGGCGCTGATCCGCAGCGTGCAGAGCACGTTCGAAGTCTACGTCAAGCTCAACAAAAAGGTTCAGCCCGAGGTCTTGATGAGCGTCCAGAGCATCGACCAGGCGTCGAAGCTCAGCGACACGATCGCCGCGAATCTGCCGACGATCAAGCTTGCCGACCGGCAGAACCTGCTCGAAACGCCGGATGCGAAGCAGCGGCTTGAGCGCCTCTACGAGCTGATGCAGGCGGAGATCGAGATCCTTCAGGTAGAGAAGAAGATCCGCTCTCGCGTCAAGAAGCAGATGGAGAAGACGCAGAAGGAATACTACCTGAACGAGCAGATGCAGGCGATACAGAAGGAGCTCGGGGGCGGGGATCGCGACGAGTTCAAGAGCGAGATCCAGGAAATCGAGGAGAAGCTCAAGACCAAGACGATGAGCGAGGAGGGGCAGTCCAGAGTCAGAAAGGAGCTGAAGAAGCTCAAGATGATGCACCCGACCAGCGCAGAAGCGACGGTCGTGCGCAACTACATCGACTGGATCATCGGACTGCCGTGGGGGGAGATGACCGAAGAACGCTTCGATATCGCCGAGGCGGAACGCATCCTCGAGGAGGACCACTACGGCCTGAAGAAGTGCAAGGAGCGAATCGTCGAGTACCTGGCGGTGCAGGCACTCACGAAGAAGCTCAAGGGACCGATCCTGTGCCTGGTCGGGCCGCCTGGGGTAGGCAAGACCAGTATTGCCAAGAGCATAGCCCGCGCGACGGGACGCAAGTTCGTGAGACTCTCGCTGGGTGGAGTTCGGGACGAGGCGGAGATCCGCGGGCATCGGCGGACGTATATCGGCGCTCTGCCCGGCAAGATCGTCCAGAACCTGAAGAAAGTTGGCACCAACAACCCTGTCTTCCTTCTGGACGAAGTGGACAAGATGAGCACGGATTTCCGAGGCGACCCGGCCGCGGCGCTGCTCGAAGTGCTGGATCCGGAACAGAATCATTGCTTCAACGATCACTACCTGGACCTGGACTACGACCTGTCGAACGTGATGTTCATCACGACGGCGAACACGCTCGGAGGTATCCCGCTGCCGCTGCAGGACCGCATGGAGATCATCCCACTATCGAGCTACACCGAGTTCGAGAAGCTCAATATCGCGATGAAGTACCTGGTTCCCAGGCATCTCAAGGAGTGCGGTCTGGACGACGTGGACGTGACCGTGAGTGAGAACGCAGTGCGTACCGTCACCCACCACTACACCAAGGAGGCCGGCGTGCGTTCGCTGGAGCGCGAGATCGCCAGTATGTGCCGCAAGGTCGCGCTCAAAGTCGTCAGGGAGGGGAAAGAGCAGCGCCTGGAGATCCGTGGTACCGATGTGCCGAAGTATCTCGGCGTACCCAAGTACCGCCTCGGCAAGCGGGAGGAAGACGACGAGATCGGGTTGACTCACGGGCTGAGCGTGTCCGACTACGGTGGCGACATACTCGACTGCGAGGTGAGCGTCGTGCCCGGCAAGGGCAAGCTCGCCATCACCGGACTGCTCGAGAAAGGGATGGAGGAGAGCGCTCAGGCCGCCATGAGCTACATCCGGTCTCGGAGCCTGGTCCTCGGCCTGGAACGAGACTTCTATCAGAAGATCGACGTGCACGTGCACTTCCCGGACTTCGTGCGCAAGGACGGCCCGAGCGCGGGTGTCACGATGGCCACGAGCATCGCCAGCGCCCTGACCCGTATTCCGGTCCGGTCCGAAGTCGCCATGACCGGGGAAATCACGCTGCGCGGCCGGGTCATGCCCATCGGTGGATTGAAGGAGAAGCTGTTGGCAGCGCACCGAAACGGGGTGACGATCGTGCTCATTCCGAAAGAGAATCGGAAAGACCTGAACGAGGTACCGCGGCGTGTGCTGCGCGCGCTGCGCATCGTTCTGGTGGACCACATGGACGACGTGCTCCGCGCGGCGCTGAAGCACGACGAGCCCGAGAAGATGTTCGGCAAGCGCAGACTCGTGCTCGAGTACCGCCACGGCGAGCTGTTCCAGGGTCGTCCGAGCGAGGAGGAGCCCGGCCCGAGTCCATCCGAGTACCCTCCGCCTGCCGTTCCGGTTGCGCCGCCGGGTGTCGAGCAACCCGGTGCCACGCAGTGAGGTGGCTCGGCCGGCTGGGTCCCTCTTGACGAGACTGTTGAAATCCTCGAGGGTGCGTGACCTCGTGCGTTAGAAACCCGCGCGAGTCGGTCAATGGGCCAGAGTACTTCGCAGTCTCGACCAGTGAAGCAGATGGGCGGGTAGCTCAGCGGTAGAGCGTCGGCCTTACAAGCCGGTGGTCCACGGTTCGAATCCGTGTCCGCCCACTAGTTTTCATGCTTGGTTCGCTGTCCGGCTCTGAGGCATTCTGATCCGCCGGATCAGAAACCTCGATAGCAGGTAGCGCAGCCGCGGGGAGCTCACGAAGCCGTTCGGCGTTGCGGAGGTAGCGCCGGTGCGCCCCCTCTGACTCGTGTCCCGAAAGCGCCATGGCTTGCTGCTCGTTGAGCCCGGCCTCGGCCAGTGCCTGGCAGTAGGCCCGGCGCCAGCTGTGGAAGTCGACGGGCATGGTCGTGGCATCGCCGTCGAGCAAGAGCCGCTCACGGACCGTAGGTTCGCGGACCTCCTCCCACTTGACGCGCTGGTCGATCCGTCCGCCCTTTCGAGTGAGCTCCACGAACTTGGGTGCGTCGATACCGAACGCGCGCCGCAGGTCGCGACGGAAGGCCTCGGCATGCGAGGACCTTACCCGGGTCTCGCCGGCACGCTTGCCGCGCCTGACAGGGAATAGGGGGCCAGTCTGCGGCTGCTTTCGTTTCTCCCACCAGTCCACAAGGATCGGCCGGAGCATTGCCGGGACGGCCAACGGGCGTGGCTTGCCGGTCTTGCGGTTCGGGACGCGGCACACCTCGAACCCGGGGAGCTCGAACGCTTCCCACGACAGGGCGTGAAGGTCGGACGTTCTCTGGCCGCCCAGCATCCGGGCGACGCACGCCATGGTCTGCCGCTCCAAGGTTGCCCCCTGGAACTGTTTGCACGGGTGCTGCCAGCCAAGGTACCGGACCAGCTCATCGTCCGTCAGGACGGCGCGTTCGCGTCGGAGCTCACGTTGTGGAGCCACGTCCTTGATCGTCACCCGCTTGGCCACGTTTTCAGCTAGCTCCTCGGCCCGCCACAGCTCCCCCAGGATGCTCGACACGTCATGCAGGAGGTGCAGTAAGCTCTGGCGCCCGAGGCCTTCCTCCCTGGCGGCTTCGAGCACCTCCCGCACGTTCTGGGCCTTGATCTCGGTCACCGGAACCGGACCGAGCAAGGGGAGGGCGTAGCGGTCGAGCCGGGACCGGCGTTCCTTGACCGTGGCCATGCCCTTCTTTTCGAAGTCGGCAAGAACGCGTGTGGTGGCCTCGGCAAAGGTGTCGGGCCGGGCCACAGCAGGGGACTCGGAATCCTCTGCCATGGCCCGTTGTAGCCGGCGCCGGGCGACGGGTTTGGACGTGGTCTCCATCGACCGCACGACCTGGTGGGCATCGTCGCCGGTGCCGACCGTCCACCGGCCGTACCACTTGCCGGCCTTCCACAGCAACCCGCCGGTCCGCGCCCGGCCGCCTTTGCGTTCAAGCATCGCCGTTGCCCTCGCCGTCCACGATTTCTTTCTCCAGAAGTCCCGCGCGCGACACTCCTTCGCTGAGGAGTTTCTCAAGGTGATCCTTCGCCTTGTCCAGCCGTTCCGCAAAACCGGGAATCTGCGTCACCTGGCGCCGATCAACGAGTATCCGCGCAATGGCTGCCTCGCACTCCAGAAGAATGGCTGCGCCAGCAGTGGCGCTACTTCGCAGGGCGTACTCGTTCGCCGTCTTCTGTGCCTTCGTAGACTCCCGCTGAGCCTCGGCCAGGGCTTCTTGTGCGACCGCCGTCCGTTCCAGCTGCGCGCCCTGCTTGGCCATCTCGCGCCGTGCCGCCCGCGTTTCATGCCGCTGTAGTGCCAGTTCCCTGCGCTGCAGACTGACCGAAGCGAGTGCCGCGAACAGCGCAAAGGCAGTGATCAGGCTCGTGAAGGGCGCAACGGCGTCACCCAGTTGGCCCCACCAATCCGTGTGGTCCGCTCGCCAAGCGAGACCGGCATAGAAGGCGAGCATCCCAACGGTGATGATTCCACAGCCGAACCACCACGCCCAAGGCGGAACACCTTTCGACTTCCTAGCCATCACTCGTGCTCTCCTGCTCCTTCGCATCCTGATCCTGCCCCTGGTCCGCCGACTCCGCCACCACGAGAAGTGTCGCCGCCAGCGTTCGCGCCACTTCCGGCGCCATCTGGACGGCCTCCGAGGCCCGGGAAAGCCTGACTTCGACCAGACCGTCCCGGGCCTGAATGGTCGCGGCCCAAGTCATGCCGGCAGCTCCTCGGCTTCGTGCGCGCCTGCGGCGGTCAACGCACCAATGGGTGCCGGGGCGACGATCATGCTCGGGATCTCAGGGCCACGGATCACGGCCTTGCCGACCGGTGTGGGGCCGTTGCCGTACAGGGGGACCGCGGCGTTGATGGCTTCGGAGCCGGACCCGACCTCCACGATGCCGCTGGGCGGGATTTCGACCTGCTCCCTCCTGCCGTCGGACCAGCCTACCAACAACA
>JAFGIS010000168.1 GCA_016929495.1 Polyangiaceae bacterium
AGACCGGTGTCACGGTCTTGTTCGTGACGCATTTGATCGGCGAGGCGGTGCTCCTGTCGGACCGCGTGATCGTCCTGTCCGCCAGGCCGGGCCGCGTGATAGCCGACGTGGCGGTGCAGCTGCCACGACCCAGAGGTGTCGAGACGAGGTCATCCGAAGGCTACTTCCAGGTGGTGAACGTGGTGCGCGCGGCTCTGCGCGAGGGTGCGTCCGAGAGCCGAGCCTGACGACACAGCCGGGCACGGAGCCGCCTTTGAGGCCGATGCCTGCGGGAGGCCTCGGTCGACGGCTCTCGTGGAGGGCGCGCCTGTAGCGAGTGTGGCCGTGGCCGGATGACCAGCCAGGGACGGACCGCTTGCTCGTGCGGCTGATGCAGGCTGCTTTCGTCACCGCCGCGGAGCTCGATCCGGACGGCCTCGGTTCGTCGATGAAGCAACCCGCCCCGCGCAAGCGCACGTGGCCGGCCGCATGTGGGGGCCGCGGGCCTTGACGCGGGCGCCCGCTTGAATGCAGCTGCCGGCAGGAACCGGCCCGGATGAACCGTCGCGCGTAGCGACACGGGCGGTCGGGCTTCCGAGAGCAACTCTCGGACGTGGCTACCGTGTTCCCGCGGTTGCAGGGGAGACTGGTGCTGGCGACAAGTCCTTTCGTCCGGATACCCGCCACCGCCGCAAGGCCAACCGACCGAGACTCTTGCACGCCTTTCCGGACTCCCGATTGGGCGCAGCTGCGTTGTCGTCAGCGCGACGTATAGGGATGTCCTGTAGACGGTGGTTCGCTGGACCGCCCGCAGTTGTTGCGCCTCGCTAGCAGCTAGGCGAACTTGAACCGTTCCGTCTTGAGTTGGTCCAGCGTCACATGCGTGACCTGGCAACGCGAGCCAGCGAATCACTCCGGCTCGAGTTCGGAGTCGATGGTATACTATCAGGCGACGCTGATGGCGACGCGGGCGACGACGCGTTTCTGCTTGGGAGAGCCTGCGCCGCACCAGCCGGGAGGGAGGCTGATGGTGCGGTCGCCGCTTGCCCGCCTGATTCGTAGCACACCACCTGCAGTGGGCGAAGCGCGATCCAGGCTGCGGCTGGCTCTCGCCGCCACGCTGTTGGGCGCTGCAGCGGCGCTTTCCTCCTTCGCGCCTGGTTCAACGGCCAGGCTTTCCGAGGAGAGCCCACCTTTGGCTGATCTTGCCTGGGTTGTTGATGACGATGTCTCACTCTGGCGAGACGGCTGCGACGCAGTATCAGTCATCGATACGTCCACCGGCGAGGGCGTTGCGTACGGCGATTGGTACGATTCCTTCCCCCATGTGACGGTATCGGCCGATGGACTTCTAGCAATCGCGCCGATCCCTGGCTCGCCCCTGGACGGAATCACACCACAGCTCTATGTGCTATCCAGAGCTAGCCGTTCTGCGCTCTTGTGGCGAACGAGTAGATTCGAGATACAGGGCCTGCTCAATGGGGCTCCTGCGGCGTTCTCACCCGACAACAGCGCGTTGCTCCTTGTGCACGAACAGGAAGTGGTCAAGCACTCGGTAGGCGCAATTGGCCCAAGGACGGTAGGACCCAGACGAGGCGTCTTCCGCCTCACAGGCGGGAAAGTTGCCGCCATCGTGTTCGCTCCGGACTCAAGCATCGCCTACCTTGCAGACACCGAGGGACGCATTCACTCGGTGGACGTGGACTCAATGGAGCCAGACGGTGCGCCAATCCAGTACATCCCCCCTCAGACTTACCGCAACATCTGGCAAGAGCGGGTGCGCCAAACATTCCTCGCCATTAGTCCCGACGGCCGGTTTCTGACAGTCAATGGCGGACTTAGGCCGCAACTGGAGATTGTCGACCTGGCATCGCGCACCGCTGTGACCGTGGCAGTCTCCGGGCTGCAAGAGAGCCACGGACTTGCATACGACCACTCAGAGATTAATCGCGGGCTGCTGGCCGTGCATGGCCGCACATCCGTGAACGTGTATAGAACCAGAGGAACACAACCACCCGTTCTCCTGTCTAGCGCCACGGTTCCACCCCAGTCTCTCCAGACGTGGAAGGACAACTACCTGCTGGCAAGGATGGCGTCCATCGCATGGACAGGTCGCGGCGACGCCGTTATAGCCAGCATTGGCAGCAAGAAGGAGTTTCGGATTCTCGAGTTCGACGAGCGTGTCGGACGGGGCCTGTCATTGCGGACTGACTTCGATGCTTGTACGGCCGGCCGCGCACTTGGTGCAGGCCTGGATGTGGTCACCCTCAACGATCGACTGCTGCGGTCAACACTGACCGTCACACCGACGCCCTCGGTTACGATCACCCCCAGCCGGACCGATCGACCGACCACGACTCCAAGCAGCCCGACGACGGCGACTGCGAGCAGCACCACAACCATGACGCCAACACCGACCGCGTCGCCCACGCCAACGGCCACAAGCACCCCGGCGTTGCTGTTCTTGCCCCTCTCACTCCGCGAGCGCTGCGACCCGGTCCACGAGCGGTCCGACATCGCGCTCGTCCTCGATACCTCGAGCTCGATGACCGGGCCGAAGATCGAGGACGCGAGGGGTGCCGCACTGGCGTTCGTGGGCCTGATCGACCTTGCGCCCGGCCGCAGTCAGGTCGCCGTTGTGCGCTATGACCGAGAAGCGGAGGTAGTGCGCGAGCTCACGAACGCCCGAGCACTTATCGAGGCAGCGATACGCAACCTGCAGGTGCGAAGCGGCACCAACATAGACAAGGGGCTGCGGACGGCGCTGGGCGAGCTACAGAGCCCGCGACACCTCGATCGCAACGCTCAGGTGCTGATCCTGCTCACAGACGGCGTGCAGACGGGCACGCCGGGAGAGGAGCTGCGGGCGGCGGCGGAAGCTCATGCCGCCGGCGTGATGGTGTACACCATCGGCCTCGGCGCCGACGTTGACGAGGCGACTCTGCGCGCGATCGCTGGTGCCGACGACCGGTACTACTTCGCGCCTGACTCGGGCGACCTAGCGCGCATCTACGGCGAGATCGCCCGCGACCTCATGTGCCCCGGTGTTGATCTGTGGGCCGGTCGGTAGCGGGACGCGCCTGCGTCGCACAATTGCCTTTATGGCATGTGCGAGAAATCGGCCCGGGCAACCGGTCGCCATAACACCGGTAGTACGTCGCACAATTGGCTTTCTGTCGAGCCACCCCTCAGCATCTGGGCGATCGCTAGCGGGCGATCCAGTAGCAGGAACCGGTCGTCTGCGCCGCGCATGCGTCGGCCCGGAGGTGCGGTTGAGGCATCCCGTCCGCGCCTGACGAGCCTCAGGTCAAGCTTTGCAGCAGCCCCGGGAGGTCGCCGTAGTCGTACGGCGGGCGTCGTCGTAC
>JAFGIS010000169.1 GCA_016929495.1 Polyangiaceae bacterium
CGGAACACGCGTTCGATGAAACCGAGCTCGAACTGCGGGTCCTGGACCGATCGTTCGTACAGGAAGTACTTGTCCGCATTGGTGGCCGTCAAGACCGGATTGCGACGCGTACGCCAGGCTCCGGTGGGTCCGGAGGGAGGGCCTCGTCGCGGTTGGCGTGATGGCTGGGCATGGGGCCGGAAGTGCTGGGATGCGTGGGTCATGACGTACGGTGCAGACGGTCGCGCGTGTCTAGTCGATTTGGCGTCGTGCGCCAAGCCCGTCAACGCGCCTTCGGACAACGCAGCGTGCGCGCCCACGTCCGATGGTCGGCGACGTAGACGAGCAGAGCCCCCTCGGCGACGGGTGACACGGACACATCGGAGAAGGCACTGGCGCTCGCGACGGCCGTCGACGGACCGAGGCCGCGTTCATCGAGCGTCGCCCAGTGCAGCTCCTGCGGCGCATGCGGGACGGGTGTGGCCGGACGCGCATAGACCACTATGTCGCGGTCGCATACGGTCGCGGCAGCCACCGGCGCGGGTTGCAGGCCATTCGGGTAGTCGCGCCAGCTGACTAGGACCTCTTCGGAGGAGGACGAGTCGACGGCGAAGCGCGCCAGCCCGAACCGCGTGGTGTCGCGTTCGGTCGGCAGTAGACACCAGACACGATGGCCGAGCGAGGCGAGACCATGGACCTCCGTGAGCGGATCGGAGGAGCCCGCGACCCAGACGACCCGATCGCGGCCCAGTTTCGCCGGGCCCCCCGAGAGCGTCACCGAGCGGGCGTGCACGGGGCTCATCCCCATTCGACCCTCGATGAACAGGGCCAGGAGCGAATCGCCGTCTCGTGTGAGCGCCACGCTGATGGCGGCACTGCCCTCGGGCGACAGGGTCGCAATGCCGTGTCCTTCGGCCCAGACTCGAGCCACCATCTCGCCGTCGCTCGGGCGCGAGGCGATGTAGGCCACGGCGACGGGCGCGTCCCCGCCTGCAGGCGGTGCCGCCACTCGGGTGAAGTCGCGAGCGTCGTTCGTGAGCGCTTCGAGCGAGCCGTTTTCGAGGGCGCGGCGCACCAGGCGGCCCTTGGAGATCCAGTATGCATGGTCTGCGAGGACCGCCGGTCCACGTGCAAAGGGGGCAAAACGTTCACGCGGCAAGTCGACGGGCGCGATCACCGTCGGCCCGGGGCGGCGCGCAGGCGGACCAACGGGAGGTGTCCAGCGTGCTCGTACCAGCTCGTTGTCGCGCGTGACGAGAATGACCCCGTGCGGGGTTGCGGCTGCGGGTCCCGCCGGTCCAACGTCGCACAGTTCGTCGATGACCCATTCGTCCGAGGACGGTCTTCTGTGCTTTCCGGCGTCGGTGTTCTCCGCGGGCTCATTGCGCTCCACGACGCGCCCGGGCTCGTCGCTGGGAGCGCGGTCGCCGTGCTGGCTCTTCTGAGCGGCCTCACGTCGCTGCAGCTCGGCCAGGGCGGCCCGGGCGGCGGCTAGTCGCTCCCGCTCGGTCGGCTTGCCCTTGTTGCATCCGGTAGCGGCGATCACGAGCAGCAGGCACACGAGCCCACACTTGCGTTTCGGCGCTGCTTCCGATGAAGCTCGCCGCAGGGCCGTTGGTGCCTGGGACACGTTCCGGGAGGCTAGTGCCGCGTTTCGACCGAAGCGAAGGGTTTTTCGCCGCCCCCGACTGGGCGAGGGCGGCGAAAACCCCGCCGCTTCCCACCGATCTGACCCGCGGCACCCCTTGTTTCTGGGCATCGTTTCAATTGAAGCGATGCACTAGAGTACTCCCCAGCCGCTCGCGGCTGCGAGCTTGGCCCGAACGGCCGTGCAAGGCACACAAAAAGGTGATGGCCCGGGGCGGGGAGGGGCTTCCGGGCCATCGGGTCTACTGCCGCGGGGGGGGGAACGGCAGTGACCAAGGGGGACTATAGCGCGACCCGCGAACCCCGCAAACCCCAAGTTGTACAATCGGCTCGGATCGGGGTTCGGCGCGGACGCTCGAGGCGCCGGCGAGCCGAAAGAGCGCACGGCGCGCGCCGCGTGGCGCTCTCCGGGCCGAGGGAAGCGGCCCGGGGGGCCCGGGAGCAGCCTCGCCCGCATCGCGACGTCTTCCCCTCAGTGCGGCGCGACGGGCCTCCCCCCCGACGGCAAGGACCCTCTGTCGGGCCGGGCTCAGGTGCAGCCGGGGACGAACCGCCCCACGGACAGGAGCATGTACAGCGCTCGCAGCGACGCCTTGTAGTACGAGTTGTCGCTGCCCAGAGGCAGGGCGCTGAGCCAGTCGGCGTGGGACTGGTCGGAGCGCTCCTGGCTGACCGCGATGCCCGCCAACGCCAGTGCGCCTGTGAACACCGAGTTCTGGTATTGTCCGGTCTTGCTGCCGGAGAGGCTGTAGCCGTCGACCACATTGCCGAGGCCAATGCTATTCGCCCAGTTGCTGACCTGGGTCGCGTACGTTTTCGCCTGGGATTCACCCCACCAAACATAGTCGGTCACAATGCGCCACGGAGTGCGTGCGGCGTTGTAGCTGTACCCGGAAGAGGACTTGCTGCACGACAGGCTGTCGGCCTTCTGCCACTCGCCGACCAGACCCGTGGATGAGTTCGCCGCCTTGTCCAGGTAGTAGTAGGTATCCTGGGCGAGCTGGGTCCAGTCGGCAGAGTTGGCGGCCGCGGCCTTGGCGAAGGCGCGGTAGTAGGCCGGCGCATAGTACGACGGGTTGCCGCAGTCGTCGCCGCCCCACGAGTCGCCTGCCAGAAGGAACAAGCGGCTTCCGTCCGCTTTGACGACCAGCTGCCTGATCGCATGGATCGTGGTGACCGCCAAGTCCTTGTAGCCCTGGTTGGGCCAGACGCAATCGGCCATCAGGAGGGCCATGGCGACGTCCAGGTCTGCGTCGGACGCAGAGCCTTGATCGAGCACGCCGCCGCTGCACCCGTCGAGCTGCCACGGCAAGAGCTTGTTGCTCTTGAGGACGGCGTTGCGGTACGCGAGGATCGCCTCGAAGAGCACGCGATCGCCCCAGCCTGCGCTGAGCAGCATGCCGTAGCCGATGCCCTCGGACACGGTTTGTGTCGCCGTATCGAACTTCACCCGGGATCTGCCGTTCCCGCAGTCCTCCACGTAGGCGGCTTTCCACTTCTCGTAGGAGGCATACGCGTCGTTCAGCGTCAGCGTGGTCGGGATGAAGCCGTTGAGCTGATGCTGCGCACTGCCAGCGGTGCACGCGGACCCTGAGCATTGGCTCATGGCTGGGCAGCTTTGGTTGCAGCCTCCGCAATGGAGGATGTGTGTGCTCGTATCGATGCAGGCACTGCCGCAGAACAGGGACCCCTCGGCGCATGGGAGGTGGCAGCGGCCGTTCGTGCACAACTGCTCTGCGCCGGCGCACTTGAAGTTGCACGTGCCGCAGTGGTCCTTGTTCGTCATCGGATCGATGCAGCCGATGCCGCAAGCGAGTGTTCCTGCAGGGCACTCGCCCGAGCTTGGCAGGCAGCTGACGACGTTGACGCATCCGTTGCCGCAATCCATCGTCCCCTCCGGGCAGGTCGCGCTCGTCGTTCCGCCCGAAGCCGTCGACGGGGCTGCGCCTGAAGCGGTGGATGGGGTCCCTCCCGAAGCCGTCGATGTCGCGCCACCCGAAGTCGGCGAGCTCGGGCAGTCGGCCGGCACCACGCATCCGAGCGCCCCGCAGCGGACGGTGCCGGTGGGGCACCCGTCCGTGCAGAAGCCCGACGAACATGAGCTTCCCGCGGGGCACACCTTGCCGCAAGTGCCGCAGTTGCGCGGATCGTTCAGTCGATCGACGCAGCCCGCCGGACACGCCGTTGTCCCCGCAGGACACTCGAGCCCCTGGGCAGCGTCGCACCCCAAGGTCATGCCGAACAGCAAACACCACAATGGTGGCAAAGCAGCAGAACGCACCAGAAGCTCCTTCTTGGCCGAAGAATACTCAGTCTATCCGAACGCGAGGCCGCATGCCAGCGCCGGCGAGTGTTCGGCGAGCCATGGAGTGTCGGCCGCGATTGCGCTATGGCCGCGGGAATGCGAGCTGGATCGCTGAATCCGCCTCCGACGGTTCGTTTCGTCTGTGCCCTGATCCGTGGGTGTTTCGGCTTGCTTGCGGTCTGTTGCAGCCCCGCCCAGATCCACAGCACGCCATGGGCTCCAGGGCAGACCGGGGGATCGGGGTCCGCGCAGGCGTCCCGAGCGAATACCGCCTCCAGTGAGCCAGCCGCGTCGGCTGCGTCGACAGGCAGCGGGCCAGCGTCGTCCGCGCCGGCGCTATCGGATCCCAGTACGCTGTCCGAGGAGCGCCGACGCGCCCTCGGCCTGCCCGAAGTCGTCGTGGAGAACATCGGCTTGCACATCGGCGGTGGACCCAACACATCTGCCGACAAGGAGCCATTCCTGTCAGCGGTGGCACAGCGCTTTCGCGATTTCCGCCTGTGTTACACGAAGAGCAACGATCCGCAGGCGGGCGGCGTTTTCGGTGTGGACCTGCACATTGCCCGCGACGGCGGGCACCCGGAGGTGAGCGAGCCTCGTACCAGGATGGGCGGGCCCGAGTTCCGCCAGTGCGTGCTCGACGTCTTCCGTACGGTGAGCTTCGAGCGACTCGCCAAGCCGACGGTCATCAGCTACTCGATGCGATTCACGTTGCTCGACGGTACGGCGCCGTAGACGGGGCACACCCTCGACGTTCAGAAGAATCGATCGAACGGCAGACGGACGGGCATGTCGTCGAGCGCCACTTCGGCCAAATGAGCCAGCAAGGGCAGCTCGCGTGGCGTCAGGCGGCCTGGTGCATCGGCCATGGCCGCGCGCATCACGCGAAGGATTTCCAGCGATTCGAGCGTAGCACCTTGCATCCTGGCAACGGCCTCGTCGCGGCCGAGCCCCAGTCCAAGCAGACGCCCGAACCGCCCCGTGCGTCCCGCATTGCACGTGACGTACAGGTCGCCCGCGCCAGGCAGGCGCGCGACGCTGTCCGGGTCACCGCCACAGTGCTCAACGACGAGTCGCATTTCGAGCAGAGCCTGCGCGAACAGCGCCGCCTCGGTGTTGTGCATGGCGACGCTGCCCGCAGAGCCGCCGCGTTTTTCGTTCAAGCCCCAGGCCAGTGCCACTCCCAGGGCGTACGCGTTCTTGAGAGCCGCGCACACTTCCACCCCAACCACGTCGGAGCTCAGTCGGGGATGGTAGTAGTCCGTTCCGACCAGAGCGCCGAGTCGTTCGAGCGCGGCTGGTGAGCGGCCCGTCAGAACCGAGGCCGTTTCCACTCGCCGAACCAATTCCCCAGCGATGCAAGGTCCGGCTACCGCTGTCGGCTCGATGCCGCGGTGGTCCGGACCGAACAGTGCGTCGCGCAGCACGTCCGGCAGCACGCGTAGCTCGCGGCCGTCGAACGCGAGCCCCTTGGTGATCATGATGATGGGCATCTCGGCATGCACGAACGGTCTGAGCTGCTCGGCTGCCCACTGCACCCCAGCCGAGCTGACACCGAGGCCGACGACATCGACGGCTCGAATCGCTTCGTCGAGGCGCGCGGCCTGGTAGCTTCTGATGGCGCGTGGCAGCTCGTAGCGAAGCTTGGGATGAAGGCCGGTCGCCTGGAGCTCCTGGATGATGGAGTCGTCCAGATGCGTTCCGACCAACCGCACGTCGTGCCCTGCGTCAGCGAGCGGAACGCAGAACGCGCTGCCCATCATGCCTGCGCCAACCACTGCGATCTTGGCCATGAGCTGCTGCGATAGCAGTTTCGAGGGCGCTCGGATCGCGGATTGATGCACCCATGGGTATGGCTCTCGGGCGGCTGGCCGTGCAGCGGTGGGGCCGTGGCGGCGAGCTGGCATCCGAGCAGCCGGGTGCGCGGGCCTGCCCCCACGTCTGTCGATTGCGAGTAGCCTGTGTCCGTGCCAGAGCTCCTGTTTCTCGGTACCGGCGAGGCGTTCGATCCGCGACTACCCAACACGTCGCTGCTCTACCGTGGCGACCTCTCCCTGCTCCTCGATTGCGGTTACTCGGTGCCGCACGCTCTGTGGAGCGTCACGCACGATCCGGACCTGCTCGATGCCGTGGTGATCAGCCACGGGCACGCGGATCACTGCTTCGGTCTGCCCGCTTTGTGTGTCTGGATGAGAGAGCGCGGGCGGACCCGTCCTCTGCGCGTCCTGGGCGGCACAGGTGTTCGCGACTGGCTCGATCGGCTGCTCGAGCTCGGCTATCCGGGGGCGTGTGCGCCGGACCGGTGTTTCCCGATCGAGGCCCTCGAACTCGTCGTAGGCCAGACGACAGAGCTCGGCGCCGTGTCCCTGAGTGTCGCCCCGAGCTCGCACAGCCTGCCCAATCTGGCCGTTCGAGTCCAGGAGGGAGAAAGCGTACTGTGCTACAGCGGCGACGGCGCGCCGACCACAGCGACCGCAGAGCTCTATCGAGGCGCTTCGGTGCTCGTGCACGAATGCTGTCACGTCAATGAGGTCACCGGCGGTCACGCCACGTTGGACCAGGTCCTTCGCCTGGTAGACGAGGCCCAAGTGGACCGCACCTTTCTTGTGCACATCGCGAGCGAGGAACGATCCACGCTCGAAAGCGTGCTCGCGAGCCAGGCACGAGGGCGACGTGTGTCGATCCCGGAGCCCGGGCAGCGCGTCGTGATCTAGTGGATACCGAGGTCGCGCCGCCGGGCGGCCACGAGCCCACCGAGCAAGAGCCCGCACAGCAGCGCGCAGCCAAGGCTCACGCCGCCCCAGAGCCAGGCGCGTCCCAGGTGTGTTGCACCGTCGGGCAGATTCCGTTCTGGTTCGGCCGGGCAATAGCGCACCCCGAGCGGGCTGCTGACCCGAAGCGCCGACCATCGCAGCCCAGTGACTCTGGCTTGCGCGGTCACGGGGCCGGCAGACGACTGGAAACGGTACGTGACCAGGTAGCTCGGCTCAGCTGGACTCACGGTCACCGGCACCATGGGTTTCTTGGCGAGCACGGTTGCATCGGCACGAGCTCCCTCGCACAGGAGCCGCCGCTCGGCGAGCACGCTCCGAGCCACGTAGGCTGTGCCCAGCAGGCCGCTCAGGCCGAGCAGGCCGAGCGCTATCACGCCAATCCAAAACGGGCGGCCGCCGCAACAAGGCCGGATCCATGACGCGCGGGTCGAGGCGCGTGCGCTCTGGGAAGGGAAGAACCGTTCAAGTGTCATCGCCGGCCGCCAGCTCACGTCTTTCTACCAGCCCGCGAGAGGGCCTGTTTGTTGCTCATCGCGTCGGCCCTTTGGCCAGCCAGGGAGGGTCGTTGGCGCAGTGCGGCAGAGGCGGAACGCTCATGGCATTCGGTCCAAAGACGCAATAGGGTCGGGCAGCGGCCCCCTCAGCATGCCCTACCGTTTCGCTGAATGTGAGCTGGACGAGCGCACCCGCACGCTCACCAAGAGCGGCACGACCATCTCTATCGAGCCGAAGGTCTTCGACTTCCTCCTCTATCTCATCGAGCACCGCGATCGTCTGGTCCCCAAGAACGAGCTGCTTGCCGTGCTATGGCCCCAAGTCATCGTCCACGAGTCGGCGCTCGCGCGCCTGGCGATGGAGGCGCGCCGTGCGGTCGGGGACGCCGGGCGTGTGCAGCACACGATCGAGACCCGGCGGGGGCATGGCTATCGCTTCACTGCGAAAGTCACGCCCTCTCAGATTGGAGCTCCCGCGCCTGTCGGGCGCTCGCCGCTTGGAGGGGCCAATGAGTCTGCTCCAGCCAAGTGGTCGCATCGACTGGGGCCGGCCGACACGACGGCCGTCGAGTCGGCGCGCTTGGACGATGACCCGGGCGAGCTGGTGATCCGATGGCTATTTCCGCGCCATGGTGTCGTCAGTTGGGCCAGAGGCCAGGCGACTTGTATCGGACGCGGTCCCGAATGCACGGTGGTGCTCGATGGGGCCGAAGTGTCGAGGCGACACGCCGAGCTCGTTCGCGTCGGCCCGGTCTGTGGCATTCGCGACCTGGGAAGCAGCAACGGCACCTACGTGAATGGCAACCGTATCACGGAGCGGGCCTTGGCCGAACGGGACGTGGTGCGTTGTGGCGAGTGGGTGGGTGTTGTCGTCCAAGCGGAGACACTACCGGCCGACATACGGGCTGGGCTACGGATGCTGGCCCAAGGCCTGCTAGGCGGACCGGAGCTGGCCGCTGCTCTGGCGCCGATCGAGCGAGCTGCGCCGACCACGATCCCGATTGTGCTGCAGGGCAGACCCGGTGCAGGCAAGGCAACGGTCGCGCGCGCGATCCACCAATGGAGCCGTCGCCCGGGCGAGCTCGTCGTGGTCACCCAGCAGTCAGGCCCGGACGCCACAGCGACCTGGAGTCCTCGCGGCGGTCCTTCGGATTTTGCGTCTAGCCTGCTGAGGCGCGCCCACGAAGGCACGCTGCTGCTGGAGAACGTTATCGAACTCGGACCAGAGCTGCAGGCGTCGCTAGCCGTCGCCATCGAGGCGAATGAGGCGACGCGCTCGGCCGGGCAGCACGCGCGCGACGTGCGAGTGGTTGCGACGACCGATATGGCTTTCCTTGAGGCCGTCGCCCAAGCGCGGATCCACCCGGTGCTCGGCAAGTGCCTCGGCGGGATCGTGGTCGAGGTTCCGTCGCTCACCGAACGCCTCGCGGACGTGCCCGAGCTGTTCCTGACGCTGCTCAGCGAGTATGCGGGCGACCGAGCCCTCGAGGTGACGGCCCGGGTCGTCGAGCGGCTATGCCTGCATCCGTGGCCAGGAAACGTCGAGGAACTCGTCGTCCTGGCGCGCCGACTCGCGGCCGTCCACGCGAGCAAGAAGGTCGTGGGGCGAGGGGATCTGCCGCCCGAACTGCTGGGACTTGGGGGATCTTGGGGGCGGATGTAGCCCGGTGGCTCGGTTCTTAGGCCGAATTGGTGAACTCTCGGCACACCCACAAATCAGGATAAAATCATGTAGGCATCAAGCTCCTGAGCTTCGTTCCTGCCAGACTCCCTCCCAAGCGGATCACGAACATGGCACGAACCAAGCTGGGCCGTAACGGTCTGATGCCTCGCGACAGGGCAGCGCGAGTTGACCGTGTGGCCGGTCTCGGGAGCCCCTTCCGCCGAGGTGCGGAGTCGGTACTCCGTGGCCAACAGGCCTGCGCGACGGGCCGGGCCATGATGTGCTTCCCGCCGCTCGTCGGAGCGCGGGGACACTGGCCATGTCATGAGACGCGGCTCGTAGATTGGGGTGTTTGTAGTGGGTTGAGCGTGGGCGCACGAGCGAGGATGCGCGCCCGCGCCAGTTGTGGCGGCAGTGGGCGCGCCGGCACCGGCGACACGATGGGGTTGCGTGTGTCGTCGGTGCTGGCGTTGCCTGTGTCAGGTTGAGGCGGGCGTCGACGGGCGAGGGGCCCGTCGACTTGTGGTGCAGATCTGGGGAGTCGACCAAGGCTGGCAAGTCCGAGCTCGAGCTGAATATCGAGATCACCAACCACCAGAAAGCCAGTATTCGCACGGCTGTCACGACGGAAATCCCGCTGCCCCGTCCACCGCGGAGCGGATGATGGAGCGCGCGATCGGGGCAGCGTCGGAGGACAGCAGGCCATGCACAACGAGTCAGCAAGAGCGAGTCTGGTTCGAGGATGCGGCGCGACAGTCAGGGGCTCTGCCGCTTGTGTTCTTTTTGCGCTTCTGCTGGTCGGCTGCGGCGGGCAGGGGAGTACGGATAGCGCCGGTGGCTATGCTGGGTCGGGGAGCGACTCTCCGCGCGACGGAGCCGGCCGCATCTGCGACGGAACCGGCATCCGTTTCGCGTGGCAAAGCATGGGGATGGGGTTTCCGACCGTGGGTCAGAAGCTGGCCTGTCAGAACGGTGGAGCCTACTTGTTCGTCGATGCCGAATGTCACTATTGGACGCAAGGTGGGCGCCCGGAAGGTATGCCCGACGATGTCGAGATCTACGTTGCCCGAACTGGCCAGCTCACGGCCGAGCAGGAGGAGCAGTTGTCGAGCGACATGGGCTACGCCGATTGGACCGCCAGGGCAGAGGTGGACAGCTACGCGGACGGGACTGCCGAGTATCTCTGGCGGCCGGGCCTCACGATGACACTGAGCGGCAATCTCTTTGCCAAGCCGCTCGGTCAGACTCAGCTCAAGACCTGGATCGATACGGCTGCTTCCTGGTCGGGGAAGTTGTACGATGCAGGGACGGACATGGATGGGCCGCTGCGTGTGCGAGCGGTCACCGCTCCGGCCGAGATGACGAATCCCGGGGCGCCTGAGTCTCCGCTCCTGGACGTCGCCGAGATGGCCATCACGTGGGATAACGACGCCCTCCTCGACATGAGCGACCCAGCTACTCTGGTCACCGACCCTGACGTGGTCGAGCTACTGCGCGAGCAGCGGGTGCCCATAGCGAATGGCGAGTACGCGGACCCCAACAACCCCGATCGCATCGTGCTGCCGGTGCAGGAAGATGGACAGCTATACTTCGTCTACTTCCGTGACGTGATCCCACTCGAAGATGACAACGGGCTGATCCGGCCGTACTAGGCTCGGGCCGGACCTACCGCGGCGCCTTCGACTTCGCTCCCCAGCCTTCCGGTAGCTTCGGCAGGCTCGTCGGGAGCGCCGGCAGGTCCGCCGGACCGATACTGGGGAGCTTCGCCGGCAGCTTCGGGAGAATCTTGCTGAGCGGCGGCAGGGTCCCGAGTGAGGGCAGCTCGATGTCCTCGAAGCCGGGCAGCTTGAGCGGTTTGAGCCCGCAGCCGAAGCCGATGATGCGAGCCATCTTCGCGCCTTCGATGTTGCGCGAGTCGGCACTGATCTTGACCGTGACTCCCACGTAGCCCTGCAGCGCCGCCTCGGCGGCGCGCCGAAGCCACTGGCCGACGGCCATTCCCAGGCGCGTTTCGGCGGCGGCACCCGCGAGTGCGGCACAAGGCAGGTTGCCGTTGAGCTCGAGCTCGAGCCGAGCATGGTCCGGCTCCCGAACCACCAAGCCCTTTCCGCGTAGTTCGAAAGCGCCGGCCTTGACGCGGGTGTCGGCAAGGCGAACCTGCTTCTGGTCCTTGTCGACCTGAAGCGAGGATTCGAAGGAGGTCGTCTTGCCGAACACGAATCCGTCGAGCTCGGGCGGGTGCGGCGGCACGAAACCGTCCAGACGCACCTTCATCCAGCCGGTCACGTCGTCCGAGCCGAGCGTTTTCGGGCGCTCCAGGTGTGTCTGGCCGCTGACCGCGATGTCCTTGTCCGGCAGCTTCAACCCGCAGGCCTTTTCGAGCTCGGCGAGCTTGGTAGGGGCGAGCACGAGATCCACGCTGAACGGCTCGGTTGCGTGCTCGATGCGCACGCGCACGCGCGCGGCCACGAGGCTCGGCTCACCGAGCCCGGCCGTGATGTTCGTGCTGTCCTTGGTCCAGGCTGCGCCGATGACCCCGATCTGCGCGATGCCGAGCCGGGCCTGCGTCGCGCGAAGCGTGCCGCTGCCGCGGGCCGAGTCCACGCTGCCACCGGCGATCTCGAGCCACGGCGGCTCGTTTTGCGCCGTCCGCCACGTCAACGTCACGTCTTCGGCCGTGGCGCGCAGGTCGAACGCCCGCGCGTACTGCTTGGCCCAAACGCTGAGCGCCAGACCGAGCGCAGGCGCCGAGCCGACCATCTCCACGTCGACGCCGCTCATCTCGAGCCGCTGGACGTTCATCTGTCCGAGCCCGAGCAGGACCGAGGCATCGATACGCTCGAGACTGGCCTCGACCCCTGGGACACCGATCAGCGTGACGCTGCTCTTGGCAAGAGACAAGCCGCCGAGATCCCAGGACAGTGTCCCGATCTGGAGCTCGACACCGCGACGGCGCGCCTCGTCCACTGCGAACCGTTCGATCCACGCGCCGAGGTTGTTGAGCACGTAGAGCGCGGCTGCCAGGGCGCCGATTGCGAGACAGCCCAAGACCACGAGAACGATGGCGAGCGCTCGATGGCGCGACGTTCGGGGCCCGCCCAGGGACGAACCATTGCCCATGGCCGGCTCATAGCACCCGTCGCAGAGGTCTGCTTGGCCAGAAGCCCAATGCGGCGGGGTAGGACGCTGCTCGGTGCTATGCTCGGCCCCGTCTTTCCCAGGGTGCCCGATGCCCGGTCCCAACTACCTGACCCGTGAAGGAGCGGCCAAGCTGAGCGAAGAGCTTCGGCGTCTTTTGCGCGTGGAGCGCCCGAAAGTCGTCCAGGAAGTCGCCGAAGCAGCGGCGCAAGGCGACCGATCCGAAAACGCGGAATACATCTACGGGAAGAAGCGTCTGCGCGAGATCGATCGACGTGTGAGATACCTCACGCTGCGCCTCGAGAACGCCCGCGTCGTCGAGAACGAGGGTGCGTCCCACCAGAGCGTGCGTTTCGGAGCGGTCGTGACCGTGGCGGACTCCGAAGGGGAGCGCCGGCGCTACCAACTCGTCGGGCCGGACGAGGTCGATCCCGCCGACGGGCGCGTGAGCTATGAGTCTCCTCTGGGGCGGGCGCTGCTTCGCCACAAGGTCGGCGACATCGTGGTCGTCAAGCGTCCTGCCGGCGAAATCGAGCTCGAGGTCTTGGCCGTCGAGTACCCCTAACCGTTGACTCTCCTGGCGTTTGGCGCCAATGGTGTTAGGCCGGGGGCCATGGTCAGCGTCTGTTTCGTCTGTCTCGGCAACATCTGCCGTTCTCCGACCGCAGAGGGAGTGATGAAACACCTGCTGTGTGCCTCTGGCCTCGAGCACGCGGTACACGTGGACAGCGCGGGCACGGCTGGCTATCACGTCGGCGAGCCGCCCGATCGACGTGCCCAGGCGGCCGCCCGCCGACGCGGTATCGTCCTCGACAGCCGCGCCCGGCAGTTCGGCGGGGACGATTGGCACCGGTTCGACTACATTCTTGCCATGGATCAGGACAACTACGAGGACTTGGTCGCTCGGGCTCCGTCCAAGCAGCTGGCCAAGAAGGTGCGCCTCTTGCGCTCCTTTGATCCGAGCGCCCCCAAGGGCGCCAGCGTACCGGATCCCTACTATGGTGGACCAAAGGGGTTCGACGACGTGCTCGACATGTGCGAGGCGGCTGGCCGGGGGCTCCTCGCGCAGATCAGGCGGGAGCACGGGCTTTGATGCGACCAGACCTGCGCGAAGCTGTGGGGCGAGAGCTGGGAAGCGCGGTCCGGGAGGCCTTCTCGGTCGCAGGCGGGGACATCAACGAAGCGTTCGACGTGCGGCTCTCGGACGGGAGACGGGTCTTCGTCAAGGCTCACGTTCGCGGCGTGCCCGGGATGTTCGCTGCCGAGGCCAGGGGCCTCGGTTGGCTTGCCGAAGCTCGGGCGATTGGCGTGCCCCAGGTGCTCGCTGTCGGTTCGGACGAGCAGGGGGCTGGTTTCCTGGCGCTCGAGCATCTCGGCAACGGGCGGCCGCGGCGCGATTTCGACGAGACGCTCGGGCGCGCCCTGGCGCTGCTGCACCGATTCGGGGCACCATGTTTTGGCCTGGACCATGCCAACTTCATCGGCCCGCTGCCCCAGCCGAATGAACCGACCGAGGACTGGCCGACGTTCTACAGCGAACGAAGGCTCTTGCCGCTGCTGCGACGGGCCGTCGACCGGGGCCTGGTGGCTGACAGACTCCGGCGCGACTTGGAGTTTGTCGCCGGTCGGCTCGACGCGATCGTTGGACCCAGGGAACCCCCTGCGCGCCTGCACGGCGACCTCTGGGCAGGCAACCTGCACGTGGGCACGGACGGTGAGCCCTGGCTCATCGACCCGGCCGTGTACGGCGGTCACCGGGAAGTCGACTTGGCGATGATGCAGCTGTTTGGCGGCTTCTCGAGCCGGGTCTTCGCCG
>JAFGIS010000170.1 GCA_016929495.1 Polyangiaceae bacterium
AGGTGATTGTGGAACTCCACCTCTTCGACGGACGGAAAGAGGTCGTACCCGCGGTTGCCACACAGCCAAGCCACGGCCGGGTACAGCCACTGCATGCCGGTAATCCCGTCTTGGCTTCGGAGCTCGCTGGCGGCCAGCGCGATGACTTGGCGGAACAGGTCGCGGGCGTGGCTGTGCTCGAGGGCCGGCGCCAGGCGAGCAGCCTTCTGCCGACCGTCGCTGAACACCAGTACCTTCCGGCCGTGGTTCGGCAGGCGCGGATCGAGCTTCTGTGGCGGTTGCTCCGCGAACTGGGCTTCGATGAGTGCCGTGAACGGCTGCTCGCCGCGGGTACGGAAGTCCAGGATCCGCGCGCGAGCCGGCGCTGTGGGCTGGCACATGGCACAACGGTCGAAGCCCGGCTGTCGGGCGTTGTCGCCATCGAGCCAGACGTAGATGCTGCGGATCTCTCCGTCGTCGAAGTTGCCCTGCGCGTCGACATAGCCCGTCCGCAAGTGGACGCGAACTTCTTCGGTGCGATGCGGGTACCTGGGCGTCGTCGGCAATAGCTCGAGCCGCACCAGGTCGCCTTCCGTCTCTCCCCAGAGGAAGTGGAGCCGGTCCAATGTTCCGGACTCCGCGTACGCGACGATGTACGGGGCTCCGCAACTACGGCACGAGGCAACCTCGAAAACGCGGGAACCGCAAGCGTCGCAACGCGTCTCGGGCGAGGCAAACAACTTCCCGAGGACTGCCGGCTCGCCCGGCCCCGCCTGTCGCCCGGGACACGAAGGATTGATGCAGGCGTAGAGGCCGTGGACGCCGCGGAACATTGCGTGAACACGGGTCGGCACGAGGCCAGGTGCGTCGGGCTTCTTCCGCGCCAAGGTCCCCAACGCGAGGAGTGCCTGCAGTGCCCGGCCGGCCTTCGGGTGCTCACCGAAGACCAGTTGTGCTAGGTCCCGCAGCGCCCTGGCGGAACCGGCCGCGGACTTGACCAATTGGTTGACGTAGGGTCGCCCGGCGAGCGTCTCGTAGAGGGCGGCCAGGACCTCGGCTTCGCTCGACGACTCGCAGCTCCTGCCGTAGAAGGCGAACACCGGGGCCAAAGCCACTCGCAGGCTGTCACCCGTGAGCGCCTGGTTCAAGGCATCGAGGTCCACAGACGCTAGCATGTCCGCCTCGGAGTCCGATGCTGTTCCCGATGGCTCGGCGACCTCTCGGGTCCCAACGATCGCTTCGAAGTCGTCGGGCTTCTTGCCGGTCAGGTCGGCGGCGAACCGCAGTATGTTGTCGAGTGCCTCCGTGTCGGTTCCGAGGGTGGCGCTGGTTGCGACGACGCGCAGCTTGTCCGGGCGATCGTGAATACCGAGCCGAGCACGGAGGCGCCTCAACAGAAAGGCCACTTCGGCCCCCTTCGCTCCTCGGTACATGTGCGCTTCGTCGAGCACCAGCAGTAGCTGGTTTCCATCCTGCTGGAGCCAGCGCTTGGTCTCGTTGAAAACCGGACGCTCGAACGGGCGCATCAGCATGTACTCGAGCATCGAGTAGTTCGTGACGAGAATGTCCGGCGAGCGCCCGGGCTGCGTCCCCACGCCGTGGACCATTTCGTGTCGGGTGAGCAGCTCACGGTCGTCGGGGGACGTATGCAGTCGCCGCTCCCAATGGTGCTTCGTGTACTCCTTGCCGGTGCGATCGCCAGACTGATAGGTGGCCTTCCTCTCCTCGTGCTTGGCGTAGAAGTTCCGGAGGTCCTTTGCCGGGTACCGTCCAAGCTGGCGTAGACGGAGCTCGAGCTCGGCGTCCATCCCCAGGTAGTAATCGAGGAGTGGCGCCACACGCTCCCCGTCGCGGGTCGTGTTTCTCGGCCCCGGGTACGGCGTCCTGCCCGTGTACATTCCGAAGCAAGGGAAGCGCTTGCATTCGAGCTTCCGGAACTGCTCGGCAACGACCGGGTCTCCGAAAAGCAACCTCAACCGCGCGAGCTGGTCGTTCACGAGCGCGTTCATCGGGTAGAGAATCAGGGCGCGGACTCCCGGCATCGCGAACGAATCGGGGCGCTGGTGAGCCTCGGCGTAGAGCGCGCCCAACATGGGCACGAGGAAGCACTCTGTCTTCCCTGACCCGGTGCCGGTGGCGACGACGATGTCCTTCCCTTTTGCGACGAAGGCGCGGAACGCGCGTTCCTGGTGGCCGTACATCGTCGGAAAGAGAACTGTCCGCTCGTCCACAGGGGCGCTGCTCGCCGCGCGTTGCCTGGCAAGAAGATCGAACAGCTCGGCGATATGGTCGGGAAGCTCGAGGTCGCGGTATCCGCAGGTAGACGTCGCGTAGCGCGGGGTCGTCTCGATGAAGGGTTCCTGCGCGAGGAGATGCCCTTCGGCCTCCGTCTCTAGGAGGACGCGTCTCGCCTTCACGAGCAACGGATCGCTCAGCGGATAGGCGCTCTCGATGTATCCACGCAGCGCATCGCCGAGCCGTCGCACCAACCGGGTCGGCGTGAACCGGTCGTCGGTGGTGGGCATCCTCTCGACGCAGGAAGGCGTTGGTTTGGGCTGCGGAACGCGCACCTTGGGCCGTGCTCGGGGACGTTCGATCTGCTTGACTGGTTGCGACCTGCGATCGACCCAGCTCGCCAGTGCGTTGTCGACGGCAGAGGACATCCCCGTTACCCGGTCACCGATCGACTCCGGCGTCTCGTTATCGAGGAGCGCGTCGAGGAAGGCCGCAGTGACGTCGGTGATGTCACCAAAGTCGAGGACCGTGTCGACGGTCAGCTTGCGACGAAGGAATTCCGCGTCGGACTCGTCGACGAGGCGATTGTCGTCGTCTGCGTACTTGCTGAGCTTCAAGACGGTCATCCGGCCTCCTCGACGTGCCAGCGGGAAACGTCGATCTCCTGCAGTGCTCGATGCTGGCAGTCCTTGGGGACCAGCAGCATCAGTCCGCGCATGGCGCGAGTCAGGGCCACGTAGAGAAGGCGCCGCTCGTGCCTCATCCTCTCGCCGAAGAGATCGGCGTCGTCGAAATCCTGCTCGACCGGGTACGTGCCCTCGTAGAGACCGCCGACGACAACGATCGGGAACTCAAGACCCTTGGCGGAGTACAACGTGAGGACCTTCACACAGTCGGCCTTGAGATCCAGCTCGCGTCCGGCGAAGAAGGCGGCCGGTACGCCTGCGTCGGCGATCTGGGCGGCGAGCGTCTGGCCGATCTCCGAGCTCGGAACGAGCACGGCGGCAGCGCTCTGGCGAAGGTGCAGGTGCCTGGCCATCTCCCGAACGAACCGGCAGATCCAATCGGGCTCCTGCTCCACGCTGGCTCCGCGCACCAGGACCGGCAGCGGGCCGTCGTGGATGCTGTTGGACGGTTCGAGCGTCTCCTCGTCCTCGGGGACCAGCACCGAGAAGGCTGCCCGCTCGACCTCCTTGGTCGAGCGATAGTTCCGCTTCAGGGAGGCCGTGCGCCCACGGAACTGGAGGCGGGGGTGAGCGGACGCCCAGCGGTAGCTACGGGAGTAGATCGACTGCTTGGAGTCCGCGACGAAGAACAGTCCTTCGGGGCTCGCGCACGCTTCGGCCAGTAGAGCGAGCGCCGAGGGACTGAGGTCCTGGGCCTCGTCGACGAAGACGTAGTCCCAGTGCTCGTGCCAGGTTCCCCCGCGCACGACCTCGAGGGCCTCGTTGCGAAGCTCGGGGAAGCGCTCGCCGCTCCTCGTTGTGACGAACGCTTGGTACAGCTCCCACACTGCCGTGCGCAGCCTGGCCGGGAACGCCACGCCTCGGCCCGGGCGTGCCGTTTCGAGGTATTCCTC
>JAFGIS010000171.1 GCA_016929495.1 Polyangiaceae bacterium
AGTCTGCCATGCCGAGGGGCTGGGCGACGGTCAAGGTCAACCCACGAGCTAGGCGCCCTGGTCCCGCGTGTCCATCGAGTTGACGGGCCGAAACGCCGCACGCGTCGGACGCCGTCGGAGAACGAGCGCGGCCACCATGGCCAGCAGTGCGAACCCGTACTGGGTCGGTGCGCGGGTGGCTAGCCTGCATCCGCAGCCGCCTGCGGCTTCGGACGAACTCGTGTCCGCTGCGCCTGCGCCGCCCGCTTCGCCGTTCATGGCCGTCGCCTCGCCGTAAGTGCCTGCGTGGCCGTTGCCGGCCGTGACTGCATCCGGCGAGCGGGCTCCGCCGCCAGTTGCCGGGGATCCGTCGTTCGCTGCCGCTCCACCCCTACTGTCCGCTGTCCCATCTCTTGCGCCCGCTTCGCCCTGGGCGGCTGTGGTGCCGGTTGGTGCGCCCGCTCCGCCGCCAGCGACCCGTGCGGTACTACCTCCCGCGCCGCTGTCGGAAGCCGAGGCACCACCCGTTGCGGCGACGCCACCTCGTCCCGCAGCTGGTCCGTTGCTGCCGCCCGAGCCACCGCCGGCTGGCACGACCGACGGCTCGTGCCACTCGTACGCACCGAGGTCGACGCCGTTGCCCTGCGGTCGCGCAATGCCGTCTGCATCCCGCTCCGGCACCTGTTCGGAGCTGCCGCTGTCCACGGCCGGTGCGTCTGCCAGAAGGTGGAGATCGAACGCTGCGGGATCCACGAAGAACGAAGTGAGATCATCGAGCGTCGTGTTGTGATCGGCGACGAGCGCCGTGCCTGTCAAGTCGAAGTCGGTCGCCAGGTTGTTGCGAACGAGAACGTTCTCGCTCGGTGTGCCGTCCTTGTGCGCAGTGACCATGATCCATGGGGGCCCGGGACTCACGTCGTTGACGTCGATGACCGTGTTGTTGACGACTCGCGAGTCGCGCATCCCGTAGAAGCTGATGCCGTGCCAGTGGTCGGTGACGACGACGTTGTTCTCGACCACCCAATCGTCGAACAGCCCGTCGAAACAGCCGATGCCCTGCATCGAGTTCGTGAGCTTCTGCGCCGGGTCCTCGCGATTGACGAAGACGTTGCCGCGCAGCACGACCCCGCGGACCACGCCTGTTCCCGGTCCGTCGGGCCCGACAGACCAGCTCTGGAATCCGTCGTCGTGATTGTCATCGCCTGAATCGCCGTCGACATACACGTTCTTGACGAGATTGTATTGATAGACTCCATTGTCACCGAGGCCCCGGATGCCGTCGGCGGAGAAGTTCACGATCTGATTGTATTCGACCAGCGCATTGGGACCGTCCACGCTGATTCCGAATCGGACGTTGGTCAGGATGTTGCGGCTTGCCCTGATGTGATCGCCGCGGATGAAGATACCGTTGCTGGCCGAGTTGACCCATTCGGTTGCGTCCCAGCTCGAAGCGTCCGCGACGCTGAACAGGCGACAGTCCTCGATCGCAACGTCGGAACTCGTCTTGTCCACGAGCACCATGTCGACCGCCGACGGCGAGGTGCCGTACGAGGGGCTGATCGAGAGCCCACGCACGATCCAGCCATTCGTGCCATTGAACGAGACCTGGCGGAGCTGTGGCGTTTCTCCCGCTTCTGCCGCAACCGTGATCGGGGGCGCGTAGTCGCCGCCGCTCACGGCGAACGCGCCGTGGTCCCCGGATCGGAGCCACACCGTGTCGCCCGCGCGGATGTCTGCAGTGAAGTGCCCGTCCTCGACGACGGCTTCGAGGGTCTGCCAGGGCTCGTCCTGGCTGCCGTCGCCGCTCGGCAAACCCACACTCGGGTCCACATAGTAGTCGGCAGCCTTGGCGTTCATTGTGAACAGCAGGATCGACAAGGGCAGCGGGATGGGCCAGGGCAGCAGCCTTGGCCGTGACGCAAACGACGTGCATCGTGCGAAGCGATCCATGGCCTCAGTCTACGGCACGCGGCGCCGGGCGGCTCGGAAGCGGGGAGCGGGGACTGGCGAGGCGGGGACCGGTCGGCGGAGCCGGGACGTGGCTTTTCCGAGCTGGGGTCGAGCACGCTAGCCGACGGCACGGCTTCGTCGTCGGTGATCGTTTCCAGCGAGACGATGAACAGCGGCGGATCGAGGCGCTGGCTCGTGCGGCACAACAGGACTTCTGCCCCGTTCGCTGCCTCGTGATGCGCGCGCAGGAGGTAGGGGGATGTGTGCGCTGGGGCCAGCGCAGAAGTCCCTATCGGAAGCTCTCTGGACACAATGGCGATGCTAGGTCTTCTGCAATGGGAGATCCACGAATGCAGCGCGCTCAAGGAGCGTGGGCGCCAACGCCGAGGGCTTCCGTGCGTCCCTGCTGGGCTTCGGTCTACCGGCCTCGACCGGCAAGCCTTTCGTGGACAGGCTGTGGTCGGCGGGGGTTCCCCGCAGCTACTGGGACGGTACGCTCTACATGCTCACGTTGCTCCACGTGAGCGGCACGTTCCGCCTCTGGTACTGACCACCGACGGCGCTACGAACGGACGGGGATCGTTGGTGTTTGCTCCTCGGTGCCGGCAATGGCCTCCAACCACTCGAGTTTCGGGCGAATGCGCGCCACGATACTGCGGAGCGGTGCATTCTGCATCTCGCTCTCCCAGGTCCGGATACGAGGGCGTCCTGCGTTGGCAGCGACGAGTGTTGGCATACCCGTCACAGGATTTGCGGCAAAGATGAAGAACGAGTGATAGTGCAGCGTGTCGTCGTTGCGTGGTCCCAGAATCGCCACGACGTCGCCGGGCTGGAAATCACTGCGCTGCTCGAAGAGGCGTCGAAAGAAGTCTGCGCGAGAGGCAAACTTCACGCGCGCGGGCTCGGGAATGACTTTGGTCTCGAACCATTCCGGATGGGCCGCAGCGAAATCGACCAAGCTTGCGACTCGACGTCGATTCTCCACGCCCAAAGCATCCACGTCGAGCCGACCAATGTGCCGAACTCGACCTTCCCCGCTCGGTGCCCAGCCGGTTCCCGCCATCCGTTCCCAAGTGTCGGTAATGAAGTCGACGCACACCTGTGGAGTGCGGGGGATGCCGTTCGGCCCAAACACCGAGTACTCATCGCCGTTGAACTCGAAGGTCTGTTGGCCACTCGCGTACGCAATACGCCAGTGCAGACGTAGCTGTCCGTCTTGCTGACCTTCCTCGGTTCTGGGCTCGTCGAACGGAAGTCCCTCGTCCACCTGTTCGGAAACAGCAACGCGGAGGCGGTCGATCACTCGCTCGCGTCGCTGGTTCAGTCTTCGTGCCGCAGCGACCGCCGGTACCGCCTCGGGCCGGACTACTTCGCAGTCGAGGACCAGCCGACCCTCCTCAACGGACAGTACGGCGGGGACGCGTTGATCCCGATACACGAGTGTCGCAAGCGCGCCATCGTTGCTGAGACGCTCGATCTCGATACGATTGGCCGACGTCTGACGATGCAGATCGCTGACGCTGACGTGTTTGGGGCTGCTCAGCTGCTCACCGTGAACCGCAACCCGATCAAAAAGCCACAGTGTTGCAGGGCGTCCGGCCTCGGGACCATCGGCCCAAACGTAGCTCTTTGCCTTTCTCACCGCGCGCCGCGTGTCAGGGCCGCGTGTCACATCGAGTTCGGCTTCGCTGAAGAGCCGAGCCAGCGAGATCTTGGACAACAGCGCCGCCAGATTCGGCGTTTCTGCGTAGAGATACCCATCGGTGAGGACAACCTGGCGCAGCTGGCGCGGGTGCCCCTTCAACTGCGAGAACGCATCGTGCAGCGCCTGCCAAGGGCGCTGAGCGGCATGCAGACGTTCGCGCAATCTGGCCAGTCTGGAGGGCAACGCTTCCTCGGTGGGAGGGGTCAGAAACACGACCGGCTCGGCTCTCGCGCGCGCCAGGATTTCGTAGCGGTTCGACTCCAGGACGGGGACTGCGGGCAAGCCAGATTGACTCAGAAGGGCACGACGTCGCGTCTCGCACGCGTCGGCTGCCGTCGGTTCGACGGCCCGAGGCAGAGCCATGGCGCGGGCTATCCCGTCAGAGGCGCAGTGTCGCGCATCGCGCGATAGGCCCAAGGTGCTCGAGAACGCCAACGCCAGAATGCAGAACACCGAAACCCGGACTGTGGTCATGCGTAGCGTACTGCACCGCGTGTGCCACGGTCGACTCGAGGGTGCGGAGATCCCGTTGTCCACACAAGCACTTGAAGCAGCGCCATTTCTTGCGGCTGTGCCTGGTCGCGTACCCGCCCTTCTGCGGCACGACGTGTTGCGATCTATAGATTGTAGAAGCGCAGTTCGACGACATCCATACGAGCGTTCGGGCCGGCGTGGTCTCGTCGCCTGCTCCCGGCCCGCATCGTGTGGACCAGATCGGAGCCGACCGCGACCCAGACGCCATCACCGCAGCAGACGAGACACCAGCGTCAGCGGCGTTTTCTGGGATTCCTGCAGTGACCTTCGGCCCACACGTACCGCGCCCGTCTCACACGTCACGGTCCGGCTCTGGGCCAGCCGTACCGCTTGCGCCGTTTGCCTCGCCGCCATCACGCCACGCCTCACGACCCTCGCTCACGAGGAACCAGCTCATACCGAGCGCGGCCACTGGATCGGCTCCGAAGCGACGATGTCGGAGATGGCGAGACGTCCGGGCTCCAGCACGCGCTAGGCCTCGCGGAAGACGCTGTCCTTGTCGGGGGAGCGATTGATGACGCAATTCGAGACGATGACGTCGACGTCTCCACCGAATAGCCGCATATGCGGACGAGGTCAAGGAGGGCTCGTGACATGCCAGCCGAAGGCCGGACTGGTTTTCGGACCTACATGTAAGCGTGGGGAACCGGCGCCGTTGCGCTACCTGGGTGGCGTCTACGGCCGGGTTGCAGATGGGACCCAAAGCGGCGACGTGGCTGGGCGACGGGAATGGAAGTCGCACCTGGACAGCCGGGACCCCGCAGAGTGATGATGTTGCGACGAACCAGGGAAAGGATCATTCCATGAAGTGTGCCTCGTCTGTTATTCGCGCGTCTGCCTTGTTGCTCTGCCTGGCAGGAGTCAACGCCTGCAACAACTGCGAGAAGCTGGTCGAGAAGGTGTGTACCGACCTCGGTCCCGAGGACTGCGCCTACTGGAAGCGCCAAGGAGGGGACGAGAAGCTCGTTCCCGGTGGCCGCAAGGTCAACCGAGTCTGCGGCCAGATGATGGATGACGTGGTCTATCAACCGCTTCTCGACGGTCAGCGGAACATGATCAAGGCGTACCGCGCCTCCGACGCCGCCAAGGCCAAGGCCGGGATCAAGTAGCCACGCCGTCGGCAGAGTCGTTCCGGCGTTCTCGCCAGAGTCCGTGCCCCAGCTTCTGGCAGTCAGTCGCTCCTTGAGGCTCCGGGTCGAGTCAGCTTACCGGTCGCGCCGAACGTGCTGCGCGGAGGACACGAATCCGAGCTGTGAGGCCATGTACCCCCGGGTGAGTCGATCCGTTCCAGTGAGGACGCACCGACGCGCAGACCCTCCTCGCTTGAGTCGCGTCCGTGAGCCGAAAACCAGGATGACTGCACACCAAGCTAAGGTCGAGCGTGTCGTAAGCGTCGAATGAGTTGCTGGGCGCAGAAATGTCCAGCCCGAGAAGGAGGCTGCATCATGTGGAAGCAGGGTGCTTGTCTGGCGGCTGTTGCGAGCGCGCTGTTTGCCTGCTCGGGTGGAGACAGGGGCGGAGGGGACTGGTACAAGCAGAAGTCACCCCCCAGTATCGGAGCGGCGGGGATGGAACACGAGAGTGCTGGCGAGAGCGGCGAAGGGGCTGGTGAACGCCCCGACGACAGCGGAGGCTCGACGGGCAGTGGGGTCGAGGCGGAATAGACTGCTGGCTCGGCGATGTGCGTTGGGCCACCGCGACCTTCCAGTACCGCAGCAATCGGCGCCGCGTGGCCCAAGGGCCTGAGCTGACACCCTTGGGCTTCTGCATCGTCTGGCTTGGTCGTATGGCTTCATGTGGCGACGCCGTGTCGTCTGGATCCGGACTCGTGGTGGCTGCTCAGCTTCGCACTGTGCGCGTGCGCCTGTGGTCGTTTTGGCTATGACGTGTCGACCCTGGCCGGCGCAGGGGGAGGGAAGTGTGGTGCTTCGAGCGTCGGGGATCGGCACGGCGAAGGTGGCGACTATGGTGTCGAGGGCGGCACCGGCCAGGTCATGGTCATCGGCGGCGTGCATGCTGGGAATACGTCGAGCGCGGGTGGCGGTTCGCCCCCGTTCGACAGCCCGACCGGCATCGCGGGTCGAACAGGTGCCCACAATGCTGGCGGTGGCGGGATGACCCCTGGCGCGAGCGCATCGGGCACGGCAGGCTATGACACCGCGGCCGCAGGAGCCGGCGGCGACGGCCCGACCGGCATCGCGGGTCGGGCAGGTGCCGACAATGCTGGCAGCGGCGGGACGACCCTTGGCGTGAGCGCATCGGGCGCGGCAGGCCATGACACCGCGGCCGCAGGAGCAGGCGGCGACGGAGGCTCGTTCGTCGTGCCGTCCGGGGGGGCGGGGGGCTCGTCGTGTACACCGATTGCAGAAACATGCGACGGGCTCGACAACGACTGCAACGGCGCCGTGGACGATACGCCGGCCATGACGACTCTTTGTGCCTCGGACTCCGTGTGTGTCGATGGCTCCTGCCAGCCCCTTCCCCAACAGCTGGAATGTGCCGGCCTTCATCTCTCGACTCACGCCTACGCCTGGTGCCGGCTTGCTGCCGATTGGACGGCAGCCTCGGTCCACTGCGAGTCACTTGGCGCGCATCTGGCGACCATCAGCTCTGCCGCCGAGGACCAGGCGCTCAAGAGCCTTCTGACGAAGCAGGATGATGCCTGGATTGGACTCACCCGCGCGGTGACCTGCGAATGGAGGTGGGTGACCGGCGAACCATTGAGCTACACGGCTTGGCCTGCCAACTACCCAGACGGCGCCTGCGGGCCATACGATTGTGCTCAACTGTGGGGGCGTCGCGAAGCCCAGTGGGACGACACCTACTGCACCGACGAACAAGCGTTCCTGTGCGAGTGGGAAACCCCACGTCCTTGAGCGCGAGCATCTCGTGCTGCTGGTCCAGAACGAGTGGACCTGCCCCTTGCGGAGCTCGTCAGTGCGTGGCCGGCCGTGCTCGCTGGCGGCTTAGATGCGTTGTCCAGCGAGGGGAAACTCGCCTGCACATGAAGACTCATCCGGTCTCCCGGCCCAACGACCCACGGCCGCGGCTCGCCTGCGCCACCCTTCTGCTCGTCCGTCGCGGTCGAAGACGCAAGAGCAACCCGGTACCGCAGCTACCAAGGCTGGTAGGTGCGATTGTCCAACTCCCCTCTCCCCTCAGCGTGATACCGCTGTCGCGTGAGACCGAAGTCACCGACTGCGACACGCGTTGTTCTCGGCATTGGCGTGCTGCTGGCTCTGCTGGCAGTAGGGTTCGCCTTCTGGCAGTGGGGCGCGTCGAAGCCGGTGGACTGGACCCCTTTGAGCCCCGTTCGGGCAAGCTGTTCATCGAGGCGCTGAGAGCCTCGGCTCCAGCGGAGAAGGTAGAGGCGCTGCGAGCGATGAGCACGGTCTATGCCGGCCACAGCGGCGCTAGTTATGCCGTACGCAAGACGCTGCTCGCCACACTGGTCAAAGAGGCGGGGCTCGTGGAGCCGGGAGATCCTCTCGAGTGGCTGGCGCGAGAGAACGCCGAGGTGTTGGTCGGTGGGTTGCAGTCGGAGGATCCGAAGATCACGGAGCTCACGAAGGCGTTGCTTCATGCCTTCTCCCACGAGCACACGCTGCCCGCCCTGCTGACCCTCTTACCCAAGCTGGCCGACTCCTCCAAGGCCGCTGTCGAGTTCTCGGGGCGCCTCGGGGAGAGCGCTGGAGGCGATCATCGCCGCGCTGAAGGACCCGCATCGTCGCGTGCGCGGGGCCGCTGTTGCCGCCCTGGCACAACTCGAGGATCCGCGGGCCCGCGAAGAGCTCGGCAGGCTGCTGGGGCGCACCCTTGACGAGCGCGAGTTCTCCTCGGCCTTGGCTGCCTGGGCCAAGCTCACCGGAGAGCCTGCCACTGTGCCCCTGGCGCGTTTCGTTCGTGTCGTGACACGCGGCGAACACCATGAGCTCCGGAGGGCTGTTATCGAGGCCCTGGGCAGCACTCGCAGCGCTGCTGCCATCGCACCCCTGCAGGCGGTCATTGCCGAGGGGTACCCCAGCAACACTCGGGCGGCAGCCACGGCATTGGGTACGACCGAGCGCGCCGAGGGGCTCGACGCCCTTCAGCGGCTCTTCCAGAGCCAGCCCCAGCTTGCGATCAGCGCTGCGGTAGGACTGGGCCGCGGTCTTGCAGCCCCCTGGATCGAATCGATCATATCGGAAGCCAAGCTCCAGAAAGACGCGGACCTCGAGGAGGCGGCGCAACGAGCCCTTCGCCAGCTCAGGGAGTGAGGACGCGGACGATCTATCCCGAATCACGGCCCGGTGCACGAGGCGGTGACGCCAGTCGCGTAGCCGAGCTTGGAGCATGTGTCGGGGTTGTACGACTGACTCACCAGACAGTCCGAAAATGACCCCAGAGCGTTTCGCAGGCAGTCCTTTGCCTCGGCATCCAGTCTGGCGGTCGCTCGGGACGACTGCCGCTCGCATTGCATGCGGCACGAGTCCACGGGTCTTCCAGCGATCGAAGCACAAAGACGTGCGCACGTAGACGCCGCTCTCTGTCCCGTAGCCATGGAGTGATACAGGCTTGCGCAGCATTCCTGCGCGGCCAGCCTGGTCACCTCCGCGCATTGCGCGCAGACGCGAGCCGGCTCGGCGGGAGGCACGTGGCGAAGCCAGAAAGAGGCATGCTCGATCGTCGCCCGGTCTGCGACCTCGATGGCCCCGGCGAAGAAGGCACCGCGGTGAGGTGAGTGGGTGGCCGGTATCGAAACGGTCGCGTCGGGTGCCACGAGAGTCCCGTGGAACGGCGTACGGATGACGGGTGCGGAGCCGCCCGAGTAGCCGAACAGCACGTTGGGCTCTCGGGAGTACGCATACATGGATCCGGACAGACTGAGCGATTGGTGTATCCAGACGTACACGGGCCCCAGCGTGTTGTTGGTTTCGAGTCGGCCTCCGTGTTCCACGTCCAGCGCATCGAACTGATAGCGGCCCCGGCGCAACCGCAGGGTCGACCCTGGCCCGACGCGGACCTTCGCGTACGCTCCGGGCTCGAGGTCGAGCGGCTCGCCGCCTGGTGGGCTGGTACGGTCGCCCAGGTTGTGCGCCGCAGGAGCGACTCGCCAGCCAAAGACCTCCGCCATGGCCTGCGCATTTTCCTGGACGCCCACCTCGACCCGAGCCCTGCGCGAGATTTCGACGGGCGCACAGGCCTTGACATAGCCGTGAACCTTCGCACCCGCGGCGATGCGCAAGGGAGTGCCTCCATAGCTATAGACCGAACCCACTTCCGAATCGCCGTCGACCAGAGTGCGCCCCATTGAGCTGACGAAGCCGTAGGGTTGAGTGGGCGGCGGGAACCCGAAAGCGAGGATCTTCGCCCCTCTACCGACGTGAAGCGAGCGCTCTGCGCCCAAGGTGATCCGAAACCGCTGCAACCCCAGAGGCACAACGACGTGGTACTCACCTCCGGCCGAGTCGACCCGCGGGACGTCTCCCGGTGAAAGGACGACACCCCGCGTTGCCTCCACGTCCCAGGCAAGCTCGTCGTCGGGGCCCTGACAGGCGATCCCCATCGCGGCGAACAGCACGCACGTCAAGCGGACACTGCGGCGCTGGTTCATATGCCTTCCCGGTCCGCGAGTCGACGATCTTCGGGCCGACCTTCGATGACGTCCAAGGCGAACGTCCTGACACCGTCAGTCCCGGTGGGTCGCAGCGCATTCGTCGCGCCCACGACCGCTCGACTGTCTTGCAGCACGGGCCGATGGATCGTTGCCGGCACGCTGGCCGCGCGCCCCGCGCGAACCCGTTGGTCCGCCGATGGCCGCTCGACCACAGCGGCGCTCGAACGAGGCGGAGCAGCGTCCACGGCGTCGTGGCGCCAGCACGCACCGGGTCGCACACGGTGCACTGCCAGCACTGCAAGCGCTTGCAGGCCATCTGTCCACCTGACCTTCTTGCCCTCGCTCGAATCGCGTGCCTGGTAGTCGACCGGAACTTCCTTGATGGGAGCGCCGACAAGTCCGAGCTTGGCGGTCAGCTCGGGGCAGAACTCGAAGCGCTCACAGCTGAGCCCAAGCGACCGGATGAGCTCCGTGCGGACCAACTTGAGGCAGGTCGCCTCGTCCGTGATGTGGTGGCAAAACAGAAGATTGGCCGCTAGCGTGAGCACCTTGTTGGCCACGTAGTTGGCCGGGTGCATGCCCGTCGGATAGCGACGATGCAGAAACCGGCTACCGTACACGACGTCGGCACCATCTCGTGCCGCCGCGAGAAGCCGCGGGTACGACTGGACGTCGTATTCGAGATCAGCATCCTGGACGAGCACGAACTCGCCCGTCGCATGCGCCAGAGCCGTGCGAATCGCTGCGCCCTTGCCGCGATTTCTCTCGTGCCTGACGAGCTTGACATTGCCGTACTCGCGCTGCACGAGCCGGACCTCGCCCACGGAAGCATCGGTCGAACCGTCATCGCATACGATGACCTCGAGCTCGACGTCGAGAGAAGTCGTGTCGAGCGCCATCAATTGACGCAAGACCTTCGCAACGGTGCGTTCCTCCTGATAGACAGGAACCAACACCGACAGTCTGGTCCCGCGAGTTCGTCGAAGCAGGGCACCTGTCGCCCGCTGACCTGGTCCCTCCACAGACGGCGCTGCGCCCGTGCTGCAGGCGCGGCCCTGGGTCTGGCGCATCGCCACAACGGCGGGCCGTCCACTCGCGTCCGCGACCTCGAAGGCCTTGCGAGACCCCGCACTGACCCAACAGCGCCAAGCCGCCCGAAGCGGGCTGAGCATAATCGAGTGCGGCGCGTAGCAATTCATCCAGCAGTGGCGGCATTCGTTCCGAGCGACTCGATGCAGCTGTCTGCCGGTCTCTGGCGCGTTGACCATCTCGCGTAGCGAACCTCTCTCCTTGATGTTGCCGATGGGCGGTAGGTACATGCACAGTGAGACACTCCCGTCAGGCCGCACGTCGAGCGATGCGTGCCCAACACCGCAAGGAACGATGTTCCGTGAGCGCGCCTGCTCGAGAAAGCGCAAGCCGAGCTGCAGGTACATCTTCTCGATGAGCTCCCCGGCTCCGCGAATGCGGTACGCTTGCTTCACCGCTAGCAGGGAGCGCCGAATCGAAGCGTCATCGGGCCGATTCGTTTGGCCGTAGATGCCCTCACCGTGCACGAAGGTGAACGCCTTGAAGTGCTCTCGCTGTGCTGAGTATCCTCCCTTCAAGAACGCCTCGCTCTGGTCGCTGACGGTCATGCCGAAATGAGCCGGTATGCCAGCGCCCCTGAGCAGACGATACGTTTCCCACGCGCGAGCGTGATTCCCACGCACTCCCCGGAGCCAATCGTGCGTCTTCTCGTCGCCGTCGAGACTGACGGTGACGAAGCCATCGAACCCGGCGGCGACAATCGCGCGACCCCAGGCGAGCGTCCGGCCAGGCAAGAGACCGTTGGTCGTGAAAGTGACCAAACGCAAGTTGGGGCAATGTCGCTTCGCCAGCTCAATGACCGAAGGGAACTCGTCGTACAGCGTCACTTCTCCACCCGAGAGCGCGAGCCATACCAGGTCCTTTCCCGACTCGCTGAACAAACGCTCGACGAATGGCAGAGCGAGCCGTTCGCAGTCTTGGCGTTTTTTGGCCTTCCATATCGAACAGTATCGACAGCGCGAATTGCACTCTGCGGTGAGCTCCAGCAGGAGCTTGTAGGGCCGAGCTCGCGCTCCGGCGAGTCTGCGAAGGGAGGCCTCGATACTTCGCACCCCGACAGCCAGCACCGTCGACAGCTTCATGGCAACCAGCTCTACACGGCGAAGAGTTGAATGTCGACTGCAGCCAAGTCGTGTCAGCGAGCGTCCGTTCGCGCCGATTCCTCCGGCAACTCGGCACGAGATCACCTTTGAATCACGTGGCGGTCACCCAGGGATCACCCACGAATCACTGACTGATCACAGACAAGCGCGCTGAGACATGGGACATTGTCCAGCGCTCGCCGGTCGAGCTTGCGCGAGGTGTTCGTATGAAGCTCAAATGGGTATGGGTGTCGTGCCTTCTTGCGGTGACCAACGTCGCGTGCAGCCGAGGCCGCAGTGAAGAAGCACGACGACCATCCACGCAGGCAAACCGCGCTGCGAACTCGGCATCTGTCCGGAGTGAACCAGCGGAGCACGGCGACGTTTCCGAAGCACAATCCGACGCGCAGCGACGGCGAAGAGCGATGTTCACCAGCTATCCCCGTGGCCGCTGGCGGCTCATTCCGTACTCCGAGCTCAACCGCATTCTGCTCTGGCCATCGCATATTCTGGTGCGCCACGAGGATTCGACGGAGGCGATCACGCCCTTCTCCGAGCTTCCCGCGTGGGCGGCTCTGGAGCCACCACCGTCGAGAACCCGCGACGAGGCACTGAAGCTCGCGCAGCAGATCGCCGCAAAGGCCCGGCAGGCCCCGGGTGAGTTCGCGAAGCTCGCGGGGAAGTACTCCGAGGACACGGAGACCCGCCATCGCGGTGGCTCGCTTGGAGGCATTGTCGCGGGTTCTTGGGGCGCCCGGTGGCCACAGGTCGTCGACGCCCTGGCAGCGACGAACCCGGGTCAGGTTTCGGACGTAGTCGAGACGGAGTTCGGCTTCCACGTGCTCCTGCGGCGCGTACCGCCCGAGCCCGCGCAGGTGGCGGCGCGACGGATCGTGATAGGGCACGACCGGGCACCGTTTCTGGCGAGCTTGCGCTCCGGGGCCCCGTTGCAACGACCGCGGGCCGAGGCGCTGGCGCTGGCGACCCACATAGCCGAACAAGCCAGGAAGGCGCCGAACGAGTTCGTACGGCTGGTGGCTCGCCATTCGGAAGGTCCGGATGGCGAACAGAACGGGGATATCGGTGTTTGGTCCCTTCGGGAGCGCTCGGTCATGACGCGCGAACTGGAGGCAGTGGCCGCCAGCCAAATCGGCGAGGTCGTTGGCCCGATGGATAGTGCGATCGGTTTCCAGGTGCTTCTACGAACGCTGCCCGAGGCGCGGAAGAAGTACGCCGCGACCCTGGTGAAGCTGCCGTTCGATCCCGAGGCGCCGGCCGACACCGAGCTTTCGAAGGGCGCCGTACAGGCGCGGGCCAAGGAAATGATCGAGGCGCTCGCGAAGCATCCTGACCGGATCACCGAATACCAGAACCAGGAGGGCATCCTGTTCGACGTCCAACGATGGACGGCCGGCAGAGGGGCATACTACCTGGATCACGTGATGGAGCAGGTGCCCATCGGGGCCGTCGTCAGGGAACCGGTGGAGCGCAATCGTCTCTACATCGTCGGCCGCCGACTCGACCCGGCAACACAGTCGCCCCCCCCAGAGGTCGTGTTCGAGCTGCGCAGCCCATCGGCACCTGACGTGTTCTATGCAGCCGAATCGGCCCCGCGCGAGTGGCTTGCCGCGGTCTTCGACCAGGCTCGTTCGCGTGCCGGACAGACTGGCGAGCCCAAGGACTCCCGTTCCGGGGCCTGCGCCGGCGCATTCCAGGCCGTGAGCGACGCCATCAACGCAGACAATCACGGTGCGGCTCGTGTCGAGCGCTTCAAGGCAACGTGGTCCGATCTGCGCCAATGCCTGGGCCGGACATCATTCGATGAGTACGTGGCGGCGGTCAACAGGTTGATCGAGGCCGATGTGCTGAAGACGGAAGGCGCGTGATGCGGAACCGCTGGCGGAGTCTCGTGCTGCTTGGCTGCATCGCCCTCGTCTCGCTGGGCGCTTGCTGGCTGCTCCGCGAGCACACCCCGGAGGTGGCACGGGCGTCTGCCAAGCAGGAGCCGTCCCGAACGCGTACGCCACGGGTTTCTACGGGCACGACCGACCAGAACAGCGCGATATCCATACGAGGGACCGTCCGCTCGTCGGACGGTGGTCCCATTGCGGCAGCCACGGTCTGCCTGCTGCGCAAGCGCACTGCCGCAGCAGCCTGGATGGCCGCCTGGGCCACGCTCGGGTGTGCCCGAACCGACCATCGAGGCGAATTCGGGCTCGGCCCCGTGCTGCCGTCCGACTATGCGCTGACCGCCTCGGCAGAGGATCATACGGCCGCGGCGCATGCAATCCGCGAGCAGGACTTCCCTCGAGCGCCGAATGTGCTCGACGTTGACCTCGTCTTGAACAACGGGGGTGCGCGCGTGAGCGGTATCGTCGTCGATGCAACAGGAGGGCCCGTGTCCGGCGCCGTGGTCTTGGTCAAGCCCGAGGGAGGGACCTCTCCCCTCGTGACGCGAAGCGAAGCTTCGGGGCGGTTCAAGGTCTTCGTCGCGCCAGGGCTGGTGGACCTCGTTGCGGAGGCGGACGGGTACTCGCGAGCTCGAACCCAGGTCGTGGCACCCTGCGATGAGCTGCGGTTGACTCTCGCGCCGGGCTCCACCATCGCCGGCAGAGTGCTCGAGCGGGCCAGCAGCCAGCCCGTGGCCGGCGTTGCGGTCACGGCAACACGAACGGCCGAAATCGGGCTCTCCGACATCGGCTCCGCAGAATCCGACGCATCAGGGCAGTTTCGCATCACAGGTCTATTCCCGGGACAATACGAAGTGGCCCCTCTGGCCAAGCACTGGCGGGGCGCGTCGACCCAGACTTGGGTTGGACCCGTCGAAAGCTCTCCCCTTGTCGTCCTATACGTCGACGCCGCGGCCTGCTTGGACGGCGAAGTCCGGGTTGGACGTGAGCCTTGTGTCGAGGGAGCTGTCCGGGTCCTCGGTGGTGAGGGCGAGCAGGTACGACCCGTCGATGCTGACGGCTCGGTTCACTTCGCCGGACTAAAACCAGGACGCTACTCCGTCGTGGCCCTGTGCGAGGGCAGCCTCCCGAAGGAGGACAGCCTGGAGCTGGTTGCAGGCGACAACCCGCGTCGCGCCTGGGAGCTCGAAACAGGACTTTCGGTCAGGGGCACGGTGCTGACCGCCAGCGGAGGCAAAGGCTGCGGCGTGTCGGTCATGGTTTCTCCCCCGAGCAACGGCGCCACAGCCCCTGCTCGCTGCATGTCCGATGACAACGGCCGCTTTGAATGCCGCGGGCTTCGTCCAGGCACGTTCGACTGCGCCGCGACTGAGCAAAACGGGCTGCTCTTGAGCGATCCTGTGCCGGTCACGTTGGAGCATGGATCCGTCGACTCGGTCGTGCTGCGTCTTCGTCCGGCTGCAACGATCCGCGCGGTCGTTCGGACCCTCGAAGGAAAGCCTCGTGGCAACACGGTGGTCTATGCGCAGACCGAACGCGGAATGCCGCGCGAGTTGCCCCGCCGCGGGAACGGCGAATACGTGCTCGACAGCGCCGAGCTCGGTAGCTACCTGGTCTTCGAAGGATTCCCGACACCCCATCCACAGGGCAAGACCGTCCGTTTGGATTCCGCGGGTCAGGTGGTCACCGTGGAGCTCGTCGCCAAGGAGCCTGCGACCATCACAGGAAGGGTCGTGGACGACCAGGGCCACCCGGTCACGGACGCCTGGGTGGCCGTCGTACCCGCTGTGCCTCGTCCCTCCGGTTCGAGCGCTACCTCCCCCGTCCTGACCGACTCGAACGGAGAGTTCGAGCTCAGCGACCTGCTTTCGGGCTGCAGCTATCGGGTGCGCGCCAAGGCCCTGTCGGGAGAGGCGGTCCAGAGCGGAATCGTGGCAGGCACTGACGTGACGCTGCAGATGCAGACGTATGCGTCCGTTTCAGGTCATGTAAGGGACCCGGCCGGAAGGGCCGTCGAGGAGTTCACGATAGACTACGAAAACGGCCGCCAGGGCACCGGTCGTACTTTTTGTGATCCGCAGGGTGCATGGCAGCTCACCTCGCTCTTGCCGGGCAAGTGGACACTCACTGCCAGGTCGAGCGTCGGCGAGGCCACTCAGGTGGTCGACCTGACCGGCGGAGCTGACCAAGAGGTAGTGCTCACTCTCTCGGTTCCTTCGGTCTCTGCCGGGACCGAGCACGGCTCCGCGTCGAGCGAGCCGCCGCCCCCGGCGCCGTCACCGGGTGGCACGTCGTGACAGGCGCTCGTGCGCCCAACAGAGCGCCTGCCTGCAAGGCTCATCGAGGGTCCGCAGTCAAACAACAAGAAAGGACATGCCAATGAAACGTCTCACCAAAACAGCCGCTGTTCTCGGAGTCATGGGGGCCATACTGGCGCCCTCCCTGGCCCAAGCGGCGCTCAATTACTGCATAAAACCCACCTACACCTGGCTCGAGGACCGCTACTATCGATGCGGCGATGTCGCTCACTACTACTACGGGTGGGGCTACACCGGCAAGTGGTCGAGTCGCAAGATGCAGGCAAAGAAGCTTTCGGTCGCATCCGACTACATCCACATGCAGGGTGTTGCCAACAGCACGGACGTCTGCCACGCTTTCGACTACACTGCCGACAACAGCGGGGTATGGGCGAGTTGCCTGCCTCACAACATCCAGAGCGTATGGTACGCGAGCCACTGGTACTACTAGCATCGCCACCCAAGTGAACGACTAGAGCCTGGTCGGCGCACGGAGCGACGCGAACATGCAGAAGAGACTGCGGACGCACCCGACACCGAACTACGATCAGCTCGGTGGTGGCTTTGGGCGACGACCAGGCCGTCCTTCGGCGATTCTGACACGGTCGCGGGTCATCCCCCGGCCGCGTGCCGTCGAGCACGGCACGACCCCCCAACTTCGGTACAGGCAGGGAGCTGCGATGGCACAGTGAACGCGTACGGGCCGCTCGCGCGGTCGCACTGAACGCAAGGTGAGGTAGAAATGCGCATCCGGTACGGTCATGCTATTGCCCTTTCCATTCTCGTGGCGGCTGGCGCCGTGTACGCGGGAACGCGTCACCTTCTGTCGACTGGCGCAGCCAAGCGCGCCAGCCCGGCGGCCTCGGAGGCTGCTGTTCGCTGCCCGCCGGGTCTCATCGACAACCGGGAGGGCTCGGCCATCACGGCCCTTCCGCAGTGCGAGGGACGCTCCGGCGATTGGTACGAGTTTCAGGACAAGGCCAGTCGGACGTCCATGGTGTTTCTTCCGCTCGGCGATACTCCCGACACTCCCGGTGCCGGACGGGCGGTCCATGCGTTCGGCTCGTGCGAGAACACGACACGATCCGATAGCGTATGGGGGGCAGGCATCGGGTTCGACCTGAGCAACCCAAGCCACGATCCCAAGGGTAAGAAACCGTACGACGCCCTCGGTCGCGGGTTCAAGGGGCTCCGCTTCAAGGCGCGGGCCGGGATCTCTGACACCACTCGTGGCGCCGTCAGGGTCGTGAGCGTTAGGTTTCCGGACATCAACACCGACCCCATCGGCGGTCGCTGCACGACGTGCTGGGACGACTACAGGTACTCCGTCAACCTCGATACGACATGGCGAACGTATACGATTCTCTGGTCCGACCTCGTGCACGTCGGAAACGGAGACCCGAATCGGCCGTTTGCCGCCAATGCCATCTTTTCCGTTCACTGGCGTTTTCTGCCGAGCGATGTCTTCGATCTGCACGTGGACGACGTCGAATTCGTTCGCTAGTGTCCCGTCTGCGTGATTCGCTGAAGACCTCCACGGCCTGGAATGGGTCGAAGCTGCCAGAGTCTGCGAGGAAAACCCCCAGTGTGAGCCAGAACACAGGCTCCCCATTCTGGGGCGTGTCTTGGAGACACGCCACCAGCACAGAACACGGATGACGGTTACATCGCCGGGGTTTCGTCCGGTCGAGCATGCGCGGCGCGCGGTGCGACGCCCAGAGCTCTACGTTGCGTTGCTTCTGGCGGCTGTTGCAGTTCCGGCCAGCGTTCTGCTCCGTCCCGTCTCCGAGATGGGCGGCGCGCGTCAGCTGCTCGGGTGGGAGAGCTTCCACGTGGCGCGCGCCCTGGTGGACGGGCGCGGCTACAGCGATCCGTTCTTGGAGCCCACGGGCCCCACAGCCTGGGTTTCCCCTCTCTACACTACGATCATGGCGGGCCTGCTCCTGGTGCTGAAGCAGAAGAACCTGGTTGCGACGGTGGTGGTCCACCTCACGAGCGTCGTGCTAGTTGCCGCCGGGACGTCCGTGTACACGATGGCTAGACGCAGTCGGCTCCGTGTACCGCCCTGGGCGAGCGTCGTCTTGTTCTTTCTCTGGGTCGGTCCGTTCTACTACTGGTTCTATGTCAGTACCACGGACGTGTGGCTCGTGATGTTCGTGGTAACGGGTATGACCCTGACGGTGTGCCGCTACCTCGCCACGCGCAAGATGCGCGCCTGGGTCTGGGGGCTCTGGGGCGGGGTCGCGTCGTTGACCAGCCCGGCCTTGGTGGCTTCGTGGGGTTGCCTACTGGGCCTTCTCTGTCTGCGGGAGGTCAAGGCGCGGCGGCAGTGGCTCGTCGCTGGCGCGATTATGCTGGGCCTTGCCGCCCCCTGGACAGTGCGCAACGCTCTGGTGTTCGGGCAGCTCATTCCGATCAAGGCGAACGCTGGCTACGAAGCGTTCCTCGCCAATGTGGTCGACGAGGACGGCGTCTACGACCTCGGCACTTTTCACCAGCATCCTTCTCAGTTCGAAAACGAGCGGTTCGTGTACGCGCAAATGGGGGAAACGGCGTACGTCGCCCACTACGGGGAGGCGTTCCGCTCGTTTCTCAAGCAGCACCCCGGGCAGTTCGTGCGCAAGGTCGCCAACCGAGCGTGGGCTGCCATGGTGCGCTGTGTACCCATGGATGTCGGTCAGGGAACGACTCGCGAACTCGTGGAGGATACGGTACGGAGCGTCGTCTACCCGTTGCCGGCACTGATGCTCTTGGTGGCGCTGTGCCTCCGGGGGCCCCACAGGTCGACCTTGTCGATATTGGGTGTGTTCTATCTAGTCTACCTGGCAAGCTATGTGCCCGTCGCATTCTACGTGCGTTTCTTGTTGCCCTTCGCTCCCGTGCTCGTCTTGTTCGTCTTTCTGGGACTCGACCAGATCTTCTTCCGGCTGCGACCCGAGCTGCCCGGACGCAGTGGCTCGTACCGGAAGCAGTCCCGACCGCGGGTCGCGGAAACCCGCAGAGAAGCCGGCTCTGGCACGAGTCACGACGGCATCGAGCCCCCAGAATGCAAACAAGACGCAAAGCGGGGTCAAGGGGAGCAGATAGCGGATATGCATCGTCGTCACGACATAGGGCGCGAGGTAGACGAAGTAGAATAGCCCCAACAGCACCAGAAGCTTCCGGTTGCACCCTGCGAAAGCCAACAGGAAGCCGAGGAAGGGCACGGCGAAAACGGCTCGGCGCAGCGCCAGGGGCGTGCCGGTGTCCGCATCGAGGAAGGGCGAGTACCAGAGCGTGGCCGTGAGCACGCGTCTGGCTGACTTGGCAAGAAGCGCCCCGGGATCATCGCGGATCGCCTCGAGGTACTTCGAGCGGACGTCGGCCAAAAACACCGTCTCCCCGAGCTGGCCGTATCGGAATCGTGTCTCATGGCACTGGTAGGGGTGCTCCACGGTCGTAGTCGGGTCGATCAATCCGTCTTCGTCGACATAGTTGGCCTGGTATGCGTCGAAGAAGTAGTTGGACTTTGCGGGGATGAGCCGTTCGAAGACCACGGCGTTTCGCACCGTCCAGGGCGTGGCCAAGAGCAGCGCAAGCATGGCTGAACGACCGAGCAAGCGTCGGTGCTGGCGTAATGCCACCGTTCCGACCAGGGTCAGACCAGCCCAGGCTGCGGCTATCGCGGGGCTCGCCCCACAAGCAATCCCGCCGCACAGTCCCCACTGGTGTGGACGGAGTTCGCCGGCCACGACGTAACGCACGACCCGAAGTATGATCAGGGTCGTCACTGCCGTCAGAAACCAGACGTCGTGAGTGAATTGGAAGAACCAGTAGTAGAACGCGCTCAGCCAAATCAGATACAGGCCCAGACTCAGCACCGGCGCCAGACTGCCTTTCGTGCGCACTGCCATTCGGTAGACAGCGAAGCCAACACCGGCTAGAGCCAGGTTGGCCATCACGACAATCGCAGCTGCCACGAGGCTCTTCTTTCCTAGGATCAGTAGCAGACCTGCCAGCAAGAACGCGTACAACGGCGGCATCCACGCCGTGCTGCCAGTCACCTCACCGAACGGATCGCTGTACCCGCGACCATCCACGAGAGCACGCGCGATGTTGTAGTACTCTCCGCCCAGGTGCTGGTGGGCGGAGCCTACAGACGAGAAGACCGTCGGAGTGAGAGACATCGCACAGGTGATCGCCAGCAGACCCGTGGCGATCCACGGGTCGAGCCTCCCGTATCCGCGTCTGAGTCTTCTCTCGCCGGGACGCGGCGTCCCAGCAGGTGCGGCGGGTTGAACAGGGAGCATGCTGGACCGTCGCTGGACAGGGCTACTGGGCCGCAGGACTTGCTGCGATGAGTGCGGGCCCAGCGAGCCGACGACGCCTGCGCTGCCAGGCACGGACGAGCCGTCCCAGCCCAGCATCCAGACCGAGCGCCGTAAGCAGGACCAGCACCGCAGTGAACGCGAAGAGGTGTCTCACGTAGAAGGCAAGCAACCAGTACGGGAACAAGAACGCGAAGTAGGCGATACACAACCGTGATACGAAGGCCCGTTCGCGCTGCGCGAGCCAGAGCGCGAGCAGGGCGCCGAGGCATGGAAGCGCATAGGCGCCCCGGCGCAACAGGTAGCTGCTGCTGCGCCGTTCCGCCTCTTCGAAGGGCGGATAGGCCAGGGTGGTCGCAAGCACGCGACGGGCGACCCGCGCGAAGAACCGCGACGGTCTACGCCGAACGGACTCCAGAAAGGCCTTCTGGTGTGCTCGGACGAATTCCGGCTCCCCTAGCCGAGCGTAGCGGCGTCGCGCCTCCAGCGAGACATAGGGATGCTGCCAGAAGGACTGCTCTTCGTACACCCCATCGTCGTCGATGTTGTTCGACTGGTACGCCTCGTAACCGGAGTTCGATTTGGTGGGTATGAACCGATGGAATACGATGGCATTGCGAACCACCCAGGGCGAAGCAAGCCCCAACATCAGCGCTCCTGCCCAGAGGAGCTGGCGCCGCTCTCGTGGCTGCCTGTAGCACTGGTGTGCCATCAATGCGCCCCAGGCCAGCGCAATGGACGGATTGGAAAGCACGGCGATCCCCCCTGCCAGACCCCACTTCCACCCTACGATGATGCCCGTCTTCACGTACGTGGACAGCAACACCACGAGAGCAGCGCTCACGAGGGCCGCAAACCAGACATCGTGCGAAAGCAAGAAATACGAGGAGTAGAAGATGCAAAGCCACGCCGTGTACACGGCGACGACGAACCATGGCGAGAGCCAGTGGCAATGGCGTCTGGCAACGCGGAACACCATGACTCCAACCACCGCGAGGCCGACGTTGCTAGCGGCCGCAACGACACGGGCCACGGCGACCTTCTCCGGGAAGATGGCTAGCAGACCCGCCAGCAGCAGGCTGTAGAGGGGTGCCATCCAAGAGGTGGGTCCGGTTGGGTGGCCAAAGGGGTCAGCGAATCCCCGACCCGCGTTGAGTGCGCGAGCGATGTTCCAGTACTCGGCTCCCAAGTGAGTCCAGTCCGGTGGACGCTCGGAGAACAGCGCGAAGCCTCGACTGAGCGTGAACGTCACGCTCAACAGCCCGAGGAGCACGAGAGCTTCGAGCCCTCGGCAGTCGGCTTGTTGCGTCGGAATCGAAGCGGGGGCGGCCTCGAGCGACGCGCGCCGGCTCGAATTGCAGACAAGGCCGCGCAAACGGTTTGGCAGGTTTGTCACGTACATCGTGCGAGAAGGCGAACCGGTTCTGGTTGCTCAGACAGAGTCACTGTGCCTGTTGGACCTCGAGCGTTCCCAAGGCCAGGCGCGCGTGGGTGCGAAGATCGACAAAGACCCATGGGTTCAGGCCTTCGACCGCCCCCATGGTGGTGGGAACAGGGTGCTTCGTGACGAGCACGTTCCCCGAGGAGTCCACGAAAGAAATCCGTCCCCTTCGAGCCAGCGCATGCTCGAGCTCGAAGCGTCCGTCCGCATCGGTCGTGGTCTGATGCTCATTGATTCGGAAGAAGCTGGCTTCGGCAGCTTCCTCTGGTGTCGACCTCGCGAACGACACATCGACTAGCACACCGGGCTGGGGTTGGCCCCTCGCATCCACGAGCCTGCCTACAATGGACCGCCATGGCACGAGGTCCAGGGCAAGCCGAGCTCGGCGCTCTGGCAAGAGGTCCGCGGAGGCCACGGCATAGCCGCTTGCAGCCTCGACAACCGCCTCGAGTTTCCCCGCGTCCAGATGCGAGAGGACTGCCCGTCCATCGGAGGAATGAACCGGCCGAGTCAGTTCGACGGGAGCGAGGACGTTCAACACGTAGCCGACCACGGGGGCGCCTCGGTAGGTCACCGTCGTCTCCATCGTGGCTGTTGGCAGAAGCTGAAGCACTGTCCCGGTGTTGACGGAAACGGCGGTGGCGCGCGCTCGCCACTGGCCGAATCGCGCCGAAGCCGTGAGCTCGTAGAGCCCAGAGCACAGACAGTGGAAGACGAAGGTCCCGAAGGCGTTCGTCACGACCGTCTGATTCGGCGCGTCGCGGCGCAGCCGTGCCAACGTCTGCGGTCCAGCCTGCGGAACCAACGCGTCGGGCGGCTCGTCCCCGAAAAACCGCGCCTCGACCAGAGCCTCCGGAACGAACGCTTCATCGGGTCCCACGACTCCACCCATGATGATTCCTTTGCAGCGACGTGCGCCCAGGGTGACCTCGGGCTGCAGTCCGGGTCTTCGTACATCCAGGACGAAGCCGCGATCCTCTTCGGACAGATCCAAGGCAATCCGCTCGCCGTTTCGGTAGGCGGCAAACCAGTATCGCCCAAGGTCCAGGCCCTGCAGCGAGAAGGTACCATCGGCGCGAACAGGTGCGTCTCCGAAGAAGGACATACCGTCATGCGACGAGACTCCGAGGGAGCCAACCAGCAGCGATACGGCTCCGTCTGGCTTGTTCATGAGGCGTCCAACCACGGACGCCCGGGGCTCGAGGTGGACGACCCGATCTGTCTGGTCCTCGTCCCGAACGCGGACCATCGCGCTCCCGTCGCGGCCGTCCGGGTCGACTTCGACGACCAGGTCGACCACGTCGGTGTCAGAAACGGTAATGGACACATCGGTCGTGCGGGGGTTCGTTCGCGGACCGGCCTGCAGCGTGTACGACCCGCGAGCAAGCCCCGCGATTTTGAAGGTACCGTCGCCGTCCGTGGGCCGAAGCGCGGCGATCACTCGGCCGAACTCGAGATCGGTCGCAGTGACCCATTGTCCGCCCAGGCCCTGCTTCGGATGGCTGCGTCGGACGATGCGGCCTGACAGGGTCCGCCCGCGTTCCACCCACACGTCGATGCCGCTAGCCCAGCGCGCTACACTAATCCCCACGGGCGTGGGCTCGCGAGTCGTGAGCTCACCGGCGACGGCTGTGAGCAGAACCGTCCCGGCTGGAACGTCCTCCAGAACGTACTCGCCTGTGGCGTCAGCCATGACGGTCGGCGTTTGCCGGCTTTCTGACCGCCCAGCGCCGTTCGTCAGCGCGCTGACCACGGCGTTCGGGACAGGGGCGCCGTCCGTTTGGTTCAAGACGCGACCGTGGATCGAGCCCGTCGGGGGAAGCCGGAGCACCACGATGTTCCTTCGTGGTCCGATGCCGGTCCGTGTGCAGAGCCTGATGTGACCGGGAGGCTCAGGCCCCGTCTGGGTTTCGGTCGTGGACGGAAAAACCGACTCCGGTGATCCTGCGGCTGGACCGCGCCGGCGAACGGGGCCGGAGAGTCGATTGCGCACCGCGGCAAACGGGACACTGACCTCGAAGAGATAGTCCCCGGGCACGAGACTCAGCCAGAAGTTGCCGAAGTCATTGGTGAAGGTCACCCAGCGCGCCGGCGTCGACGGCCTCGAGCTATCTGGCGTCAGGGGCTGAACAGTGACCATGGCATCTGCCATCGGTTCCCCCTGCACGCCCCACACGTCACCTCCCACGGTGGCGCCACCCCTGCGGAGGGTCACCTGCATCGGCGCGTCGGGCAGCCGACACGGGAGCGGAAGGCTGCGTGCTTCAGGCTTGAAGCGTGGGGCGGTCACGGCCACGGCGTACTCGCCCGCATCCGGGATGGTTGCCGACCAGCGGCCCTCCAGGTCGGACGTGGCGATCCATGGCTGGTCGGCCTCTGTTCCGGAGCCCTCGGGCCGTGCTGCAACCGCCGTCAGCGCGACGACCGCACCGGAGATCGGCTCTTGTCCTGCTGCCTCCAGGACGATGCCTGACACGTGGCACGAAGCACCAGACGCAGCGGGGGCGCTGCGGTAGCGGTCCATGTTCAACTGCTGCACGGTGTCGTCCAAACCCAGACGAGTCGTGTTCTGCAGCGGCATCCCATCGAGCCAGAAGCGAAGCACGACAACCAACGTACCAACGAGCAACAGCGCAACAACGAGGTGGAGCCGTAGACTCCGAAAGTGCGTCTGGGCCGTGGGCGGAGCAAGGCCGGTCATCCAACAGGGCTCGCTCTTGGTATCAGGGCGTAGCCGAAGCCCCGGACGTTTTCGATCTTCAAGGAGGGATCTCCGAGCTTGCGCACGAGCTTGGAGACTTGCTGGCGCACCGCTCGCGTATCGCCGGTCCAGGGAGAAAGGTTGCATGCGATACGATGCAGCTCGTCGAACGGGATCACACGGCCTTCGCTCTCGACGAGTGTGACTAGGAGATCATACTGGCCCTTGGTCAATTCCAATGGGAGGTTCTTCTGCAAGACGCGGCGACGGTCGACGTCTATGACGATATCGCCAACCCCGAGGACGCGTCGCGACCTTTTGCCGGACTGCGTACGGCGAGAGCTCGCCGAGCGTATCTCACTCAGGATCTTCACCACGCCGGCCGGTGTGCGAGGCGCCTCGATGCGCACGTCGGCCGCGCACTGGTACTTGCCGAGAGCGTTGGGAACAGGGTCGAGACAGACCATTCGCGCTGCGCAGCCGAGCTCACGCAAGAGTCGACAGAGCGGCAGCCCCTGCGATTCCGATACACTGCGCTCCAGTGTGCTGGCCGGACGCGTTGGATACGTGGGCAAGCGCTGCCAAGCGTCGTGCTCCGACGCCCGATGCATGACGAGCACCAGCACGGTGGCGGGATTGCGCGCCTCCGTCAGGAGCTGCAGTGCGTCATGGCACGCGGTGGCCCGCGCACCGAATTCGGTCACCAGGTCTCGTATCAGCGTGCCCAGGTCGCCCGGACAACCCACGACAATCCGCCCCGGGTCTGGGTTGTTCGAGACACCCGGGCCCCGCGATTCCGTGGAGGGGTCGCAGGAACGTAGACCACAAGGTCGCTCTTCTCCCATAACGCTACCGTGTCGAGCTGGGTCGCTTGTAGACGACAGCGGAGCGGTTCTGCGCTACCGGGATGTTGCGATCCAGGATCGAGACCAGCCCAGCGACCTCGACAGAGCGCTCGTCGTCGACTCGCCGGGAGCAACCGGCGGCCATCGTGCAGACCCGTGGCCGCACCGGCCAGTGAATCAGTCTCCCGTACATCAAGCTCTGACTCGGAGACAATCCGACTGCCCGAGTGACACACAAGAAAAGCGCGATCAGCGTCGAATCGGCTGACCTGCTGCCGGCCTACGACAGCTTGCGATACGTGAGCCAACGCAGTTCGAGCGGGCACTTGCTTGCCGGCAAGTCGAAAAGATCTTGACCTGCCGTCCAGGCCTCGTACCACCCCGTGGGAGGCCACTGATCCTCGCGCAGCCGCGATCGCTCGTACTCGCGCGCAGACTCGTCGGCGATGCCCTCGAAGGGCAGACCCGACGCGGCCTCGTGGATCTCGCGGCGCGTGAACAGGCAGCACCACATGACTTGGCTAAAAGCTCGCGCAACCTCATCGGGCTTGTAGCCTTCGAGCGCGACAAAGGCGCTGAACAGCAGCAGGCCTCCCGGCGCCAGCATTCGATTCGCCGCCTCGAACAGAGCTCGAACCTGCTGCGTCGTCCGAAAATGCGACGCAACGACCTCGGCCAGCAGCACGAGATGGTACTTCCCATGTGGCACCGGCAGCGCCGGATCCAACACGTTGCCTTCGTAGACCTGCACCTCGAGATTCTGTCTGGCTACTTCCTCACGAAGCAGCTGGGCCAGGGCCGGGGCCAGCTCGACGGCGTCCGTGACGAAGCCCTCGCGGGCCAGCGCAATCGTGTTCCGCCCCGTACCGGCTCCAACGTCCAGGACGGCGACCTCGCTCGGCCTTCCCAGTGAGCGGGCCAGGTCCATGACTTTCATGTCCGGGTACGGTCCGAACAGGGGAGGGGTGCGCTCGGCGACCCACTGGGCGTACTCCGACTCGATGGTGGAGTGCCGGACCGAGACATGCCACGTGAGGGTCGTCTTCGGGGGAGGATCGGTCTCGTAGGCGACCCGAACCCGCGAATACGGTGACTCCTCGAATGCTTGCCTCAGTGCGTCGCCGAGAACCTTGCGCAAGTAGTCGAGTTCGGACGAAGCAAAGTGGCGGCCCAGTACACACCAGGTCGCGTTCAGGCCCTGAACGTAGTGATCGACCAGCCCCGGCACGGCCGGCAGAAGGATCTCGGCCTTGGCCTCGAGGCGGTGCGGGACCTTCCGCAAGAGCGCTTGACGCAACACGAGAACCGATGTCTCGCGCGTGGTCCGCTTCCTGGATTTCGACTTGGTTCTGGCGGCCATTGGGGCGGATGGTGCCCGGATTCCCACGACTCCACAAGCACATCCGTCGAAGTGCCACCCACCCATTGCCGCGGAGATGGACGAAGAGCCTCGAATGCTCCACGGCCTTCGCACGAGAGTCGAGCCGGGTGACCCCTGACCGTCGACTCACGGCTCTCGACTCGAAGCTCCGGCGGCATCGAGCGGCACAACCTATCGGGTCGCAGCATGACTCGTCGGGCTGGGGCGGAACCCCGCTAGTAGGTGTGTAGGAGCACTGCGCGGTAGCGGATTTTACCCTGCGCAAGTCGCTCGCGCACTTCGTTGACCTTGGTCATCGGATAGGTCTCAAGCACCGGTTTCGCTTTGCCCGCCGCGACCAGCGCCAGCGCCTCCACGAGATCGCTGCGCTCGTCCTGGCTCGATCCGCGTAGCTGACGCTGGCCCATGAGCGCCGCCGCTGAGTCAATGGCAATGGGGCCATCGGTCGTGAGTCCCATGCTGATGAGCCTTCCGTTGCGCCGCAGGCCGCCGAACGCCGAGGATACCTGCTTGGCCGAATTGGTGGTGGACAGCACGATGTCGAAGCCGCCGGCGTCGGTCATCGCCTTGTTGGGATCGTCGCGGACCACCAGCACCTCGCTCGCGCCCAACGCTTTGAGCTCGGCGACCTTGTTGGCCTGGCCGGTGATGGCCCAGGTCTCCAGCCCCAAGGCGTGCGAAAACTGCAGTGCCAGATGTCCCAATCCGCCGAGCCCCAGCACGGCCACGCGCTCGCCTGGCTTGGGGTCGGCATTCCGCAGGCCGCTCATCACCGTGTATCCAGCGCAGAAGATGGGAGCCGCGAGCTGGTAGTCCAGTCCCTCCGGAAGCAGCGTGCAGCCGCTCGCCCACGCCAGCATCAGCTCGGAATTGCCGCCACCGATATTCATCCACGACTGAGCCTGTGCGCAATGCGCCTGGTCACCGGCGCGGCAGGTGTCGCATCGGCCGCACCCCTTCTGGTTCCACTGCACGCCGACCCGGTCTCCGACCTTGAAATCGACCACACCTGGACCCAGCTCGACGACTTCGCCGACTGGCTCGTGTCCGGCGATGATAGGCAACGGCAAACCGAACACTCCGTGATGCACATGCAGATCGGTCCCGCACATGCCGCTCGCGTGAATCTTGATGAGCACCTGGCCCGCGGCGGGGCGAGGATCGGGAAGCGTCTTGAGTTCCCAGTCTGAGTTGTAGGTCGTAATAGCGGCTGCTCGCATGTTCCGGTCCTTCATCCACGATGAATAACGTTATCCTGGGGCCGCGAACCCGGAGCGCCAGAGGGTGGTGCCCAGATCAGCTTCTGTCGAGTTCGGCCGCCCGGCAGCTGACGGCGGCCGCACGAGAGCAACCCGAGCTGGTGGACCGGCCTCGCCCGTCGGGAGTGCAGTGCGTGGGGTGGCTCCTCAACTCGACGACGGGCAGGTCTACCGGCGCCTGGCCTTCGCCAGCGCCTGCGTCACGCGTTCGGTGACTTCATCAGTGCACGCCGTCCTCGGCCGCCTCGCCGCGCACGCCGCCACGGTCAGAGCCGCGTCACGGGCCACGGGACAGCCTCATCGAGCGGCAACGGGGGCGTGCTCAACGAGCAGCGGCCTCCGCGCGGAGCTAGCCCTGCCGGGCGTGAGCCAGCGCGGAAACGGTCCTGCAGCCCACGATGGCGGGCGCCTTGTGTACCAGCGCCTCGTTGGTCAGCGCGTCGACCATGAAGAGACCGAAATCGATACGGCGCGTGCGGTTGCTTTCGAGAACCGCGTCGCCGACGTGTTCGCTCCACACGGGCAGCCCGTGGCTTTCGCCTTCCTCGAGGTCGCTGCCGCGGACGACCGTCCAGCGCGTGTCGCTCGCGAAGATGCGCCGGGTCGCTTCGACCTGGTCATCGACGTCGACCAGACGCAACAGACGCGCCACGGTCCCGAAGACCTTCACGAACCAGAGCAGCTTGCTGGGATACACATCCTTGCCGTCGCGGGTAATGTGCCAGCCGCACGAAAACACGAGCCGCGCGCCCGGCTGGGCACAATCGAGCACGGCCTGGGCCGTACCCGACGCATAGTGGTTCATGCCCCACGGAACCAGCACCGTGAGCACGCCGTCGCATCCCGTGACCGCGCGCCGAACGACCTCGCGATCGTTCGTGTCGCCGGGAACGATGGTGATGCGCCCCGCGAAGCGGGCCAGCTTGCCCGCGCTCTTCTCGCGGCAAACCCCCACCACGTCGTATCCGCGGTCCAGCGCGTGCTGGACCATGTACTGACCGAGTTTGCCCGAAGCGCCCACGATACAGACTTTCATCGGCACCTCCTTCCGTGCGAACAGGACCGTTTCTCAATTTGCCGAAGCTAGTGCATCGTTTCGATCGAAACGATGCCCAAGAACAAGGGGTGCCGCGGTTCCGATCGCTGGGTAGCGGCGGGTATTTCGCTGCCCTCGCCCGGTCGGGGGCGGCGAAAACCCCATCGCTCCAATCGAAACGCGGCACTGGGGCCGCAGCGCCGGACCCCACCCGGCGCGTATGCCATCGGTGTGTGTGGGGCAAGCCTCCAATTCCGCTGGTAGCGTTTCCGGCCGCCGGGCAGGGGCGATCGAGCCGGCGAATCCGAAAGACGGCAGGGTCGAGCGGAGGTCTTGTAGGGCTTCAATCAGCTCCGTGTCGCGAGATCTGGATCTGTGCCACAGCTCTGGTGGCACGCGTTGCTTTGCAGTACACTTTGACCTTCCTGCGCCCGGCCGCCGCACGATCTTCACAGGGGCTCGCGTTCCCCTTCGACGGCTCACATGCGGCTTGGCTCGGGTCGTGGACGCTTGCTTGGGCGGGAGGCGGGCATGAGCTGGATCGAGAATCGGATAGCAAAGGTCAAAGAGGGCGAAACGACCGAGCTCGACCTAAGCGTCACTCCCGGTGCGGGCGCTGGCTCTGCCGACCATCTCAGCGAGCTCCCCAGAGAGATCCTCCAGCTCCGTTCGCTCACCGAGCTCGACCTGAGTGGTCACCTCCTGAAGGAGCTTCCCGCGGAGATCGAGAACCTCGAGAACCTCGAGCAGCTGAACCTGTCCTGGAACCGGGGCCTCCTTCTCCCACCAGAGCTCGGCTATATGCCCAACCTGCGACGCCTGAAGCTTTCGGGCGTCCGGTCCGTGCCGGCCTACTCGTTCCGCGGCTTCGAGCATCTCGCCGGGCTCGACATCGGGTCGACGGGCTTCGTTGCGCTTCCAGCCGGGATCCTCGAGCTCGCAGAACTGACCGAACTCGATCTGTCGCATGGCCCGGCCAACGTCCTGCCCGAGCTCGCCGAGCTCGGGAGACTGGAGTCGCTCGCGCTGGGTGACCGCAACACGTCATGGACCGGCGCCGACCTGATGCCGGTTTTTCGCGCGCTCGGGCTCAAGAAGCTCGTGTTGGACGGGCCGTGCGATCTTCGTGCGCTCGAGGCAATAGGCGAGCTCAGGCAGCTCGAGAAGCTGGCCCTATCGGGGCAGCTCACGGTGATCCCCGAGACCTGGCTCGACCTGCCCCTGACCTCGCTTCGGCTGTCTGCTTGCGTCAGGCCAGCGACGGTCGCGAACATGCAGCGCCTCGACCGGTTCGGTCGGCTCACGGAGTTGTCCCTCGAGGGCTACCGCCTCGAGCCCGCCTTCTGGGACCTCGAATGGCGGAGCCAGCTCCAGGCGCTGCGCCTTCGCCGCGTGGGCCTCGAGGGCTTTCCCGAACGAGTGCTCGGCTGCTCGAGACTTGAGGAGCTCGAGCTCAGAGGCGGCCGCATCGAGGACGTTCCCGGAGGCGTCGCGAGGCTGACGCGTCTCGAGAACCTCAACCTCTCCGGCAATCCCATTCGCCGGCTGCCGGCCGAGATGGCTGGATTGCAGCGCTTGACGAGACTGTCGCTCGTTGCCACGCGACTCGAAGCGCTGCCTCCCGAGCTGTCCAGGCTGGCGGCACTGAAGGCCATCAGTCTGAACGGCGCTTCCCTCAAGCATTGGCCCGAAGAGCTCACCCGTCTGCCGAACCTGGAAGACGTCGGCCTGTCCTACACCGGCATCAACGAGATCCCCGCGTTGGCCGTGCGCGGTTGGACCCAGCTCAAGCGTCTCGACGTCAGCGGCAACCCGATCACCTCCCCGCCGCCCGAGGTCGTCGCGCGCGGCACAGCGGCGATCCAGAGCTACTTCGCCGCTCCGGACGAATACGAGTCGACGCCGCCCGCCCGCGCTTCGGAGCCGTGCTCGGTTGGGAGCAAGCCCGCGGCCGTTTGGTCCCCGATCCGCTGGCGCGTGAAACCGGCGTAGCGTGTCTGGCCTAGGGTGGGGCTCCATGAAGCCTTGGACCACCCATGTGATCTTCCACTCGGACAGTCGCTCGAGTTCGACTTCGAGCTTCGTCTCCCGGGGAGCTGGGGCCCGCACGCTACTCGTTGGGCGGAGGCTCGGGTCCCGGAGGTACTGCACCGTGATTGGATCGCGACATCCGTGTCGCGGTCAGCCGTCTCGTCGGCCCTTCGATTCTCAATTCGTTCCGACTCGGAAGCCCCACCTGTCGGAGTGGTTCTGTTTTTGCATCCGTGGCGTCGTCCGGGCGCTCGGCTCCGCCGCGGCGGAGGCTCGGACGGACAGGAGTCTCACCAGGATGGCTAGCAGGTCGCTTTTTGGGGTTCCCGTGGTCTGCTGGGGTGTCGTCTCGCTGCTGGCTTGCGGCGCCGACCCGAGCACCACACTGAACAGTGCGGTGGGCAGCGGCGAGGGAGGATGGCGATGTGCCCAATCGGATGACTGCAGCTTTTCGGGGGAATGCGGGTTCGAGAACGGGGAGTGTGTCGCGACCGCGGAGGGATGTGCCCGATCGGACGAATGCGGTTTTTCTGGGGAATGCGGGTTCGAGAACGGGGAGTGTGTCGCGACCGCGGAGGGATGTGCCCGGACGATCCAGTGCCACCTGTATGGAACGTGCGGATTCGAGGACGGGGAGTGTGTCAAGAACGCGGACGGCTGTGCGGAGTCGGTGGACTGCGAGTGGTCGGGAAGGTGCGGGTACGCCGATGGCCAGTGCGTCACGACGGCGGAGGGCTGCGCGTCGTCGTCCGCGTGCGCGGAGCAGGGAGTGTGCCGCCTGGAGGAAGGCAGCACGGAATGCGTCGTCTGGGGGGAGGTCAACGACCGTGGGTTCTGCACGGAGTGCGTCGCCACCGCGGAGGGCTGCGCGGCATCGTCCGTCGCATGTGCCAGTCTGGGACGGTGCGGCTTCGAGGAGCGCAACCCCTTTTGCATCCCTACGGCCGAGGGCTGCCAAGTGTCAAGAGGATGCGCCGCCTGGGGGTCGTGCGGTTTCGAAGCTGGCAGCCCGGACTGTGTTCTCACGACCGAGGGCTGTGCCGCATCCGAGCACTGCGCCGAGTGGGGATGTTGCGGTTTCGATGAGCGCAGCGCCGTGTGCCTTCCGACGGCCGAGGGCTGCGCGGCATCGTCCGTCGCATGTGCCAGGTGGGGACGCTGCAGTCTTTCTCTGGACGACCATAGGCCGGAGTGCATCTGACCGAGCGGCGGAGGATCGAGGGTTTGCCGGGACTCGGTGCACGCAGGTGCCGGTGTGGCGCCCTTTGGCAGTTGAATCGCGACATCCGTGTCATACTCGTCCACGGAGAGTCACGGTTGGCCGCCTCGTCGGCCCTTCGGTTTTCGGTTCGTTTCGACTCGGAAGCCTCACCCGTCGAATTGGCTCTGCTCTTGCATGGGTGGCGCAGTCCGGGCGCGCGGCTCCGCGGCGGCGGGGGCTTGGACAGGAGCCCAACCAGGATGGCAAGCAAGTCGTTTCCTCGGGTTCGCATGGTTTGCTGGGCCAGCGTTGCGCTGCTGGCTTGTAGCGCCGACCCAACCACCACACTGAACGGCGACCGCCAAGCAGGACGAACGGGCGAAGCGGGGGACGAGGCTAGCGAGAAGCAATGTGCCGCATCCCGTGATTGCGAGGTCCATGGCACCTGCGGGTTCGAGGACGGCCAGTGCGTCCCGACCCCGGAGGGATGCGCCAAGTCGGACGACTGCGTTTCGGATGGACGGTGCGAGCTCGAGGACGGCCAGTGTGTCCCGACCCCGGAGGGATGTTCGGAGCGCTCGAACGCCTGCTGGAAGTCGGGGAAGTGCGGGTACGCCGAGGGCGAGTGCGTGGTCACGGCCGAGGGCTGCGCCCGCTCGGATCTGTGCTTCAGCGACTCTGAGTGCGGTTTCGACGAGGGTCAGTGCGTCATCGGCGGAGGCGACGCGTGTGCTCGTTCGTATTTCTGCGGTTCGGTCGGGCTGTGTGGCTTCTCCCTGTTCGGTTGCGAGACCACTGCCGAGGGCTGTGCGGCATCGTCCGCATGCACGGAGCACGGCTTGTGCGGCTACGAGGAAGGGCGAACGCAATGCACCACCACCGAGGTCGCCTACGAGGGTTTGGCGGAGATCTGCACGCAATGCACTCCTACCGCGAAGGGCTGCGCGGCATCTTCCGACGCATGCGCCAGGTCGGGACTCTGCGGTCTCGGACATAGCAGCTCGAAGTGCGTCGCCACGGCCGAGGGCTGCGCGGCGTCCGAAGAATGCGCCAGACTGGGACTCTGCGGCTTCGAGGAAGGCAATCGGCACTGCGTCGCTACGGCCGAGGGCTGCGCGGGATCGGCGGACGCATGCGCCAAGTCGGGACTCTGCGGTGTCAAACAGGGTCACCAGGAGTGTGTCGCCACGGCCGAGGGCTGCGCGGCGTCCGAAGAATGCGCCAGGTCGGGACTCTGCGGCAGCAGAGATGGCCACTTGGAGTGCGTCGCCACGGCCGAGGGCTGCGCGGCGTCCGAAGAATGCGCCGCATCGGGACTCTGCGATGGTGTCGGGGATGACGCACTCTGGTGCATCACATCCGCCGAGGGTTGCGCGCAGTCGCGAGCCTGCGCGACGGAGGGCCTCTGCAAACTCGACAAGTCGAACAGGGGGCGCTGCGTCGCCGGCGATTGAGGGCCGCCGCGGTTGGCATGGGCGGGAGGATCCCACAGAAGGTAGCACCTTGGCCTACCAGCACCGGATGACGAAGATCGGTGACCTCGGGCGGAGTTTGACCCACCAGCGCCGCACGAGGCAAAATGCACCCGGGCGTCGCGAGTGGCGGGGGCGCGGCGCCTGGAGCTACCGATCGCTGCCAGGAAGGCCGCCATGTCCCTCAGACTCGTCAGAACATCGCTCGCGGTTGCCGCGCTTCTGTGTTGCTCTGCTTCGCTGTTGGCTCAGGAGTCGGAGGGTGATGCGGGGATTGCCGCTCGCCACCCTGGTGACCAGGGCATCGACGGCGATTCCGAGGTCGTGTTCGTCGAGGACTTCGAGGCGAGCCTGTCGGAGATCCTCGGGCGGTGGGAGGACGTCACCAGTCCCGATTCGATGTCGCTGACCTCGGACGTGCCGGCGTCGAGCTCGGGGACCAACTCGCTACGGATGCACAAGACTCCAGGCGACGGGACCACGGGCGCTGCGCTGTACCGCCGGATCCAGCCTTCCGATGCGGAAGGCTACGAGCGGCTGTACGCACGCATGTACGTGAAGATCGGTGCGGCGGCAGACGTGATCCACCACTTCGGGACCAATCTGGGCGGCAACAACCCGTCCACCCGGTGGCCGATGGTGAGCGCCGGGAATCGGACCGACGGCGACAGCAGTTTCTGGACCGGGATCGAGCCGTACGGCGAGGACTGGCGATGGGACTTCTACACCTACTGGATGGAGATGCGCAGCTGGGAGAACGATGACGGATCGGGCGACAGCTGCTACGGGAATGCCTTCTTGCGAGACACGGCCGACGGCGATTGGGAGCCGATCGGGCCCCGGGTGCGCCGCGGGGAGTGGGTGTGCGTCGAGATGATGGTTCAGGTGAACGACCTCGGCGAAAGCAATGGTGAGCAGGCGTTCTGGATCGACGGGCAACTGATCCGAGACGGCGGGCAGATCGTTTCGCACCTCGGCCCCGGATACCCCAACGGGAGCTGGCTTCGCGACAAGTGGAGTCCCGAACCGGCAGGCCATCCGTTCGAGGGTTTCCGCTGGAGGACCGCGGCCGACCTGCTCGTGAACTACGTGTGGCTGTACGTCTATACCGAAGAGGACAGCTACGATATCCCGGTTCAGTTTGACGATGTGGTCGTGGCCACGAGCTACATCGGGCCCCTGTACAGCGGCAGCGGCGGCACGGGCGGAAGCGGCGGCAGTAGCGGCACCGGTGGCCGCAGCGGCAGCTCCGGCACCGCCAGCTCTGGTGGAGGCAGCAGTGGCATGAGTGGTAGCCCGGGGATGGGAGGCAACGCCGGCGACGGTGAACGTCCAGCGTCCGGCGACGCTGCCGGCGATAGTGCGCGTCCGGCGTCCGGTGGTGGCGCCGGCGAAAGCGATCGTGGCACCGGCGCAAGCAGCGCGACCGGAGGTAGCAGTGCCGGCGGTGGCGACAGCGGGGGCGCGCGTGGCAGCGGTGCCGCCGGTCGCTCCGGCAGCGATAGCAGAGGCTCGGGCGGGAACGATGCCGGAGGCGTGCCGGGAGACGGTGGTGGTCCGAGCGGGTCTGACAGCACCAATGACGACGGTGGCTGTGGTTGTCTCGTTGCGGGAAGCCTTCCCGGGCCGTCGTTGCCCGGTGCAGCGTTCACGGCTACGTTGCTGCTACTCGCTCGCCGGCGTCGGCGATGAGCCGCGCACCGCCGAGCTCGGGCAGCTGCTCCGGATGCGTGGACCGTCGACGAGTTCGCGATGATGTGGTTGCGGTCGAGCCGGACCCCTGACGAGAAGCTTCGCGCCTCGTCTCTGCTACGCTTCGTGCATGCTCACCGGGATGACACCGCTTGGACGCCTCGGCATATGCACGCTGCTGGTCGGGGGCGCCGCTGCATGCTCGAAGGGAGGAGGTACGAGCAGGGTCGGAGCGCTCCACGGCGCGCTCGCCCTCTCGCCGGTCCAAGAACAGAGCTTCGTGGATGCGCACAACGGGGCGCGCTCGGAGGTGGCGCTCGGCACCCTCGGCAGCCAACCAGCCGCCTCGAACATGAACGAGCTGTTGTGGGACCCAGCGCTCGCCGCGGTGGCGCGCCAGCACGCCGAACGCTGTGTGTGGGAGCACAACGACAATCGCAGCACGGAGATGAGCGCGTTCGAGGAGTTGGCGACGTTCGTCTACCCTTCGGCCATCTACGTCGGCGAGAACCTCTACGCGTCGAGCCAGAACACGTTCGGTGGGTCGATGATCGAGGGTGCAATCACCGGGTGGGTAGGCGAGCAAGCCGGATACACCTATACGAATCAGTACGTTCCGGCCGCGGGCCACTACACGCAGGTCGTGTGGGCCACAACGCGATACGTGGGTTGCGGCGTCGCCGAATGTCCAGCTATCACAGGCCTAACGGGCCCGTTTTGGGACGATGGCGGGGTCGTTGTCGTCTGCGACTACTTCCCCGGTGGCAACTACAGCGGCCAGTACCCCTACCAGACTGGAGCCGCGTGCACCTCCTGTGAGCCCGACCGCACCACCTGCAATGACGGTCTTTGTAGCGGCTGTCCTGACCCGAGCTTCAACGCGACGGGAAGCGCCGATCCGCCGGAGACCTGCGAAGCCTATCCAGGGACCGCAGGCGCGCCGGGTGTCGGTGGGGCAACTTGGACAGGCGGTAGCCCAGCAACAGGAGGCGATGCCGGGGCGGGCGGTACGCCGACAACAGGTGGAACGGCCACTGGAGGCGACACCGGCAGCGGTGCGGCCCAGGCCACGGGCGGTGACACCGCCACAGGAGGAGCCTTGGCGCTAGGTGGTGAGGCCGGGATGAGTGGTGCGCCCACGACAGGCGGAATCGACGAAACGGGTGGTGCCACCGCCACAGGAGGAGCCTGGACGATAGGTGGGGAGGCCGGGATGAGTGGTACGCCCACAGCAGGGGGAATCGACGAAACGGGCGGTGACACCGGCGCCAGCGGAGCCCAGGCAACAGGCGGCGAAGGCCCGGCACGCGGTGCCGGGACGGCAGGTGAGGCCATGGGAGTCGGCGGCTCGCGGACAGCTGGGGGAACAGCATCCGAGGGCGGGTCGCCGGCGTTGGGCGGAGCCCTGGGCACGGGCGCATCCCTCGCGAGCGGGGAGGGCGGGGCAGGTGTCGGTGGCACCACGACAGGCTCAGCTGGCGCGCCGCAGGGAGGTGCTCCCACGGGCGGGCGGATCCCATCCGGCGGGACATTCACCGAAGCGGGTGCCGCCTCGACAGCCGATGGCTTCCCTTCGTCCGGCGGCCCAGCGAGCGGCGGTGGTCCGTCGTCCGTCGCGACCGACGACGACGGCGGGTGTTCTTGCAGCACCCCCCGTCGCGGCAGCATGGGAGCCAGCGCGCTCTTGTTTCTGGCCTTCCTCGTCACCGCGCGGCGTCGCGGGCGCGTGGCGTGGGGGCACCAATCCACCCGGCGCAACCACTGAGGGTGGCTGGTCGTCGAGAGGAATCGTCGGCTCCCTCGGGCGCCCTACCACGGCCATTCGCCGCCCTTGTAGTCCAGGAATCTGCCAGAGTCCTCGATCCGGAGCGCGTCCAGACGCGCTTTCATCGCCTGCACGCTCTGTTCGGTGGAAAGCTTGGCGTCCGGGCCTCCCATGTCGGTCTTCACCCATCCGGGATTGATCACACAGACCGTGATCCCACGAGGGGCGAGATCTCGAGCCAGCGTGTGCATGGCCATGTTCAGAGCGGCCTTGCTGCACCGATAGGCGTAGTAGCCGCCGCCGCCGTCTCCGATGCTTCCCATGCCGCTGGTGACCGCCACCATCTGCCTGCGGCGGCTTCTGGATACCGGTTCCAGCAGCGCCTCGCAAAGCAGCAACGGGCCCACGGTGTTGACGCGCAATACCTCGATCAACCCTTCGGGCTCGAGTTGTCCAAGCGACTTGCTCTGCGTGCCGATGACGCCAGCGTTGTTGAGCAGCAAGTCGATCGATTGGTCGCGTAGGTCGTAGGCGACTCTGCGAATGCATGCTGGATCGGCCATGTCGAGCTCGATGACGCGAAGCGACTCGGAACGGAGCCGATTCAGATCAGTGGCCGCGCTCGGCGCGCGACAGGCTGCGAGGACACTCCAACCGGCGGCCGCGTACTGACGACACAATTCGAGTCCGATGCCTCGGTTGGAACCGGTGACGAGCAAAGTGGGCATGGGGGCGATCTCCTTATTTCCCCCTGGGCCGAAGTCGCGTCCGCGTCAAGGCCCGCCGCCCCAGGCTGCAGGACGGATCCAGACGTCGGACCAACGTTGGGCGCACCCGGTTGGGTCTGACATCGAAGGCAAGCCGAGCTTGGCCCGACGTGACGAAGACACATCGTACTCCGCGAGAGGTCGACCAGCCGCGTGCGAACGCTGCATCGTCTGCAACCGCATCCGGGATTGGGGTGGATGAGAACTCGTCGCAGCCGAAACCTGGCCGCTGACCAGCCCGATGGAAACCCCGTCGGACAGCGGGTGGCTGGGCAGGCGTCCGGCTACTCCTGACCGACGACTACGAGTGTCGAGTTCGGACCGGCAACGGAGACGGCGTTGCCGTCGAGGTCGAGGCAGGAGATGCCCTCAGCCTCTTCCAGCACGAGCCGCCCTGCACCACTCCACCGGTAGACGCACCACTGGCACTCGCGAAGTGAATGTGAATTCGCTGTCACCCTGTCGACAACGACCAGTTCCGAGATCGCCACCCCTTGCACCCGTCGCAGGCGGTGCACGTAGGCCAAATGCTTGCCGTCCGGCGAAAGCGATGGCCATTGGAACGTCCCGAACTCGCCGTCGGGCGTCATCGGAATTGGCTCGCCGGAGCCCAAGGTGGCCACAGCAACGTGCAGGCCGTCCATCCACGCTGCCTGCTCTCCAGTGATACGGAACTGGTCGAAACGGCGTTCGGGCGCCGCCTCCCGCAGGAGGGTGCGATGGCCTCCGTCGGGATTCACGGCGAAGAGGGCTCGGTTCCCTTGTAGCGAGATCCCCTCGACAACCACGCGGCGCGAGTCCGGTGCCCAACCGACGAAGTTCTTCAGGCCGCGCAGCAGCCGCACCGAGAAGTCCTTCGAGTCGAGCAACTCGAAGCCGAGGGTCTCGCCGTCCGGTCTCACCGCCAGCTCCTTCTCGAGCGCGAACCCGTCGCCATCGCCATACCCGACATGGAAGATGAAGTAGCGTCCGTCGGGGGACCAGCCCGAGAGCAGGATTTCGAGATCGGAGGCCCGACCAGGGGTGGGCTCACCAGGGTACGCGACGGGCCGTGGCTGGGACGTCTTCACGTCCGTCATGACCAGCCTGCCCGATGAAAGGTGGGCAATGAAGCGGCCGTCCGGCGACAGCAGCGGTCGGTCCGAACCGACTCCGAGCTCGCCTGCCCCAGGGCAGTCAACGGGAACGCCCATCGAACTCGCGTTGCGTTTCGCCAGGTCGAATCGCCACAACCGATCCTGTCGGACGAAATAGAGCGTGGAGGCACCGCTTGCCGAACCGCCCGTCGGAGCGCCGGGAGCGGGCGCCTGGAACGTTGGTAGCGCCTCACGCACCTTCGGCGGGAAGGGTCGGGCTGCGCAGCCAGCGAACAGACAGCCGAGCACGACAGCCAGAGCGAACCTCATGGTCGTGGACCATAGCATTCCGGCTTCGCCGTCGCAGCGGACGCGGCCCCACACGCAGATCTGTTGCCCGGGAAGACTGGCGGGCCGCGCCGACACGAGGGAACAGCGACGGAGAGGAACGACTACTGTACCGTCAGGGTTGCCCTGGTGAACTCATACCTTCCACTACCGCCAAGCCCCTCCACGTAGAGCTCGACCGAGGCCAGTGCGCCCATGTGCAGTCCCATGTCGGCCCACTGGGAGAGGTGCTCGGAAATGGATAGGTGTCCGCAGTGGCGACTCTCCGTCCGGATACTGAAGGTCTCGTACCACGGCGTGGCGCCATCGCCGACCTGCGTGTGATAGACGGAGTAGGTGCTGCCGTCGACGGTGATGGTGCCCCTACTCTGGTAGGAGATGGGAAGGGTGCCATCCGGTTCGTTCACCCAATCCTCGAGGATGTAGAAGTCCACCGGTGGGTCATGCATCCGCCCATGGACTCCGATGAGGACCGCACCGCTGCCAGTCCCGGTGAAGGCGAACTCCGATGAGAAGGTTCCGACTTGATCGTGGGGCAGGGTTGCGTCGTACTCCAAGCCAGCACGCGCGAAGAAGTCCGAGGCATCAGTCCATTCGGCTTTGAACGTGGCCTCGTCACCAAACACCGTCATGCACCCCGACTCCGGCTTGTTCATCCAGATGCCGAAGTGGTAGCCGTCCAGGTCGACCGAGATGTTGTCGCAGTACGTCGTGCCACCTGAGTGGATCGTCCCAGGATCCTCGCACGGCCCAGCACCTGCGGTTGCAGCGCCGCCGGTCGCGGCACCGGCGGCTTCGACACCACCGGTTTCGCCGCCTCCGTTTTCGACACCACCCGCATCGACACCCCCGGTTGCGGTGCCACCCGTCGCGTCGCCGCCGGAGGAGCCGCCACCGACGCCGCCAGTGGCATCGCCAGCCCTCCCACCGGTCCCATGACCTCCGCTACCCCCCACGGGGTCGCCGCCGACACCGCTGCCACCCGTCTGACTGCTGCCGCCCGTGTGACTGCTGCCGCCCATGTGACTGCTGCCGCCTGTGGGACCGCTGCCGCCCATGTGACTGCTGCCGCCCGTGGGACCGCCGCCGGCCAGGCCACCGCTGCCGGCGCCGCCGGTGCTCCCGTCCGCTCCGCCAGTACCCGCAGTCCCGCCGGCATTGGCCTCACCCCTGCCACCCGTACCCGGCACCGCGTCATCTGCGCTTCCGCCCGTCGCGGGGTGAGTGGCTACGGTCCCAGCCTCGGCCCCGTATTGCGAGTTGGTGGACGAGGTGCCCGAACAGGCACCAGCCGCTGCCGCCAGCATCCCCATCACCGATCCAGCAACCCACCGCACGATCAGGACGCTCCCTTCAGGCCTGCCAGCCCCCGCAAGGGTACTCGCTCGCCAGCGTCCTGCAAGCTGGGCCACGGGTAGCCGACTAGAGTGACCCAGGTGTCCAGTGGGGGGAAATTTGTTTGCGCAACGCGGACGGATGAAGCCGCTCCGCGGCAGCGCCGCCACCGAATCGGACGGCGCAGTGCCTCAGCCGCCCCGAACCGCACTCGCCACGGGGATCCGTCGCCGGATAAGCCGTTCGATGTCCGTGAGCAGACCGCGCTCTTCGTGGTCGCAGAACGAGATCGCCTGGCCCACTGCGCCCGCGCGTCCGGTTCTGCCGATGCGGTGCACGTAGCTTTCGGCGACGTTCGGTAGATCGTAGTTGATGACGTGAGTGATGCCCTGCACGTCGAGGCCGCGTGCCGCGATGTCGGTTGCGACCAGAACGTGGGTCGTCCCGCGACGGAAGGCCTCCAGCGCTCGCTCGCGAGCATTCTGCGACTTGTTGCCGTGGATGGCCGCCGCGCCGACCCCGGCCCGGACCAACTGCTTGGCGACCCGGTCGGCGCCGTGCTTGGTGCGCGTGAAAACCAACGCTCGTTCGATGCCGCCCTGGGTCAGCACCTTGGTGAGCAGGGAGCGCTTGTTGGGCCTGCCAACGAAGTACACGGCCTGCTCCACGGTTTCGGCCGCGAGCGTCCGTGGCGTGACCGATACCCTGACCGGATCCGACAGGATAGTGCGGGACAGCGCCGCGATCGGTGCCGGCATGGTTGCAGAGAAGAGCAGCGTTTGGCGCTGCTTCGGTATTGCAGCGATGATCTGCCGCACGTCGTGGATGAATCCCATGTCGAGCATGGTGTCGGCCTCGTCGAGGACGAGGATCTCGAGCGCTCGGAGGTCGACCAGCCTCTGCCGCATCAGGTCCAGCAGACGTCCAGGGGTGGCCACCACGACTTCGGGCTTGCGTGATAGGTCGCGCTCCTGGCCCCGCTGTGAGACGCCTCCGTAGAGGACCGTGTGCTCGAGTCCCAGATTCCGACCGTACGCCGTCACGCGGCCGGCGATTTGAGCGGCGAGCTCGCGGGTTGGCGCCAAGACGAGCGCACGCAGCACGCCGGGCAGGCGCCGCTCGTCGAGGCGCTGGAGCATGGGCAGCACGTACGCGGCCGTCTTGCCGGTTCCGGTTTGTGCACAGCCGAGCACGTCCCGTCCAGCGAGCACCGAGGGAATGGTTTCGCACTGTACGGGCGTGGGTGTGACGTAGCCTTCGTGCAAAGCGGCGCCGACCAGAGCCGGGGCTATCCCCAGAGCGGTGAAGGGTGAGGCGGCGACCCGCTCAGGCGAGTAGACCGAGCGCTCGGGGCTCACGCGCGCGGTGCCTTTGTAGGAGGCCGACGGGCCTGGCGGACAGGCGCGCCGCGGCGGAACGGCAGCGCGAGCACTGTGCTCGAACACGGCCGGGCCCCGGACCGCGTGCTCCGGCGGTCGACAGGATCGGACGGGAAACGCCGTCCGAGTTGGGTCCTGTGCTGGCTGATGTCTCCGCTTGGGCTTTGCCGCACCACGAAGGCGGCGAGCACGCGCGTCGGTGGAGCCTGAAGCCGACGGACGTTCGTTCTGAAGGTAGCCTTTGCGCGTATCGGACGCGGGGCCGCGTGCGCCAAGGTTGCCGAAGGATGTGACGCGGTGGGGACGCGAAGCGGGCAGGGGATGCGACGAGTCGGCTCGTCGCTGAAACGAAGAACTCACGAACAAACACTCTGTCTCGCGGCGCGCAGCTGCAGTCTGAGCCCCTCGCGTGCGTGCCGCGATGCTGCGGAAGGGCACGGCGCCGCCAGTCCTATGATGGGCGCCTTCACGTACCCTTCGAACGGTTGTCTCGCGGCGCCTGGGTTGCGGGCCGAACGGTCCTGCGACGGGCGCGCGAACTCGTCAAAAAGCTCGTGACGCCCCTGTGTAGCTCATGTCGGTCGGTGCGGCAACTCCGGCGGGCCCGAGCCAGTCCGGCGCGCAGCGACGCCCCGGAGGCGTTCCTCCACGGCACGAATGCTTTTCGGACACGGATGGCTCGGACGGGCTCATCTGCGTGGACGCAGTTCGCCTGCTAGCGTTCCGCAGAACGGAACGCTTCGGACCATCATCCCGGATGGAAAGGACCGTCGGGCGGGCACCGAGGACGACGTTCGAATACCACCGACGTAGCCTTGGGAGTCTCGGGGCCGCGGCACCGGGTCGCGGCTCGAGCGCAGAGGCGCCGCCCCGGACTCTCTGGCCGCAAGCTCAGAGGTTCTCGATTCTCCTGTACTTGGGGACCAAGATCTTCATCACGGTCCAGGCCACGAGGTAGGCCACGGCGCACACGGCGAACATGATGGAGTACGCTGTCTTCATCTCGCCCTGCACGATCGCCGCCTGCATCTGCTGTAGCGCGGCTAACGCGTCCGGGTTGATCGCCTGCAGCTGGGTCACGATCTCCTTCGGCAGGCTGCCCAGCTCGACCCGATTCAAGTCGACCGGGATGCCGTGTCTGTTCTGCAACTCGAGCGCCAGTATTTGACTCAGGTAGTCGCCCGACGCGCCGGTCTTGGCTTGGGCCCAGGCCTTGGCGATGCCATCCGAGCGGTACGCGTCGAACAGCCAGCCACCCGCCTTGTTGATCAGGATCCCTCCAAGCCCGCCGAACATGCCGCCCATACCGGTGACCGACGCCACCGCCTTCTTGGGGAACATGTCCGAGACCGTGGTGAAGATGTTGGCAGACCATGCCTGGTGGGCGGACGCCCCGATGCCGATCAGGACAACGGGGACCCAGAAGCTGATGTCCCCGAGAGGCTGAGCAAGCAGGACGACGAGCGGGAAGAAGGCGATGGTCAACATCGCCCGCATGCGACCGCCGTAGGGATCGTATCCCTTGTTGATGAAGTACATCGGAAACCATCCACCCCCGACGCTGCCGACGCAGGTCATCGTGTACAGGACGGCCAGCGGAATCGCGACTTGGGTGCCCGTCATCCCATACTGCGCCTTCAAGTAGGCAGGCAGCCAAAAGAGGAAGAACCACCAGACGCCGTCGGTCATGAACTTGCCGAAGGCGAAGGCCCAAGTCTGACGGTAGCCGAGCAGCCGGCCCCAGTTGATGTACCACGGCCGCTTGGGCCCTTCCGTCGCCTTGGGGGCTGCAGTCGGCTCTTCTTCCGCATCGCTGTGGATGTGGGCGAATTCGGCCTTGCCCAGTCGCTTCTGCTTGGATGGCGTTTCGTACAGCCAGAACCAGAAGATGAGCCACGCGAACCCGATGGCGCCCACGATGACGAACGCGCCTTGCCAGCCCCACTCACGGGCGAGCCACGGGACGGTCACGGGGGCCAGAATCGCGCCGACGTTGGCGCCCGAATTGAAGATGCCCGTGGCGAGCGCGCGTTCCTTCTTGGGGAACCACTCCGCGGTGGTCTTGATGGCGGCCGGGAAGTTGCCCGCCTCGCCGAATCCGAGCACCCCGCGCGCGAACATGAACCCGCCCGTACCCCGGGCAAAAGCGTGGATCACGGCTCCCACGGACCAGACGATCAGCGACCAAGCGTAGCCCGCCTTCGTGCCCAACCAGTCCACGATGCGACCGGCGAACAACAGCGAGACGGCGTAGACCACCTGGAACACCACGACGATGTTCGCGTAGTCCGTATCGCTCCAGTTGAATTCGACCTCCAGGTCTCCCTTGAGCAGACTCAGGACCTGGCGGTCCAGGTAGTTGACGGTCGTGGCGAAGAACAGGAGCGCACAGATGGTCCACCGGTATCTGCCGACTCTTTCGCTAATCTGGTTCAGCTTGGTCATCGTCAGCCCCTAGAGCAGCGTTCCGTTTGGGGGAACGCTACCAGACAATGGCGCCGAGCGGGTGGGAATCGGCGAAGCACGAGCCCAGAGGGCTCGTGCTAGCGCTGAATGCGCGCGGAGCCGCCGCTGGCGAAGGCCTTGACCTGCTCCAGCGTCACCATGGTGGTGTCCCCCGGGGTCGTGGTGAGCAGCGCGCCGTGCGCCCAGCCGAGCCTGAGCGCCTCCTCGGGAGACTCGCCTGCGAGCAGTCCATAGAAGAGGCCGCTGGCAAACCCGTCGCCGCCGCCCACGCGGTCGTAGACGTCGAGCTCACAGGTGGGCGAGACGTAGGTCTTGCCGGTCACCCAGGCCACCGCGCCCCAGGTATGGCGCTGGGTCGAGTGAACCTCGCGCAGCGTCGTAGCCACGACCTTCACCTTGGGGAACTTGGCGGTGACCTTCTCGATCATGGAGAAGAACGCGCTCGGATCGAGCTTGGACGCCTTGTCGACGTCCTGCCCGGCCATGCCGAGGCCCTTCTGGAGATCCTCTTCGTTGCCCACCAGCACGTCGGCGTTTTGTACGATGCGCGAAATCACGTCGGCCGCCCTGCCTTGGCCGCCCCACAGGCTCCACAGCTTCTCGCGGTAGTTGAGATCGAAGCTGCAGATGGCGCCGGCCTGCCTGGCGGCCTTCATTCCTTCGATGATGACCTCGCCGGTCGTCTCCGACAGGGCGGCGAAGATGCCGCCGCTGTGCAGCCAGCGGATGCCGTTCTTGAAGATGGCGCCCCAGTCGAAGTCACCCGGCTTGAGCTGGGCGCCGGCCTCGTTGCAGCGATTGTAGAAAACCACCGGCGCGCGCACGCCCTGGCCGTGGTCGCTGTACACGGTCGCCATGTTGGGGCCGGTAACTCCGTTGTGCTCGAAGCGTTTGTAGAACGGGGTCACGCCCATCGCCCGCACCCGTTCGTGGATCATGTCGCCGATGGGGTAGTCCACCATCGCGGTCGCGATGCCGGTGCTCATGCGGAAGCAGTCGGCCAGATTCGCGGCCACGTTGAACTCGCCGCCGCTCACGTGGATCTGGCAGCTGTTCGCTTTGCGCCACGGAACGACGCCAGGATCGAGGCGGTGCACGAGCGCACCGACGGACACGAAGTCGAGGCCGCCCGAGGCAGCCATGGTGAGACCGCTACTCATCGGAATCCGAGCTCCTTGCTTGTTCTTTCAGTCGATAGAGAACCTGCCCCGCCTCCTCGACCACCAAGGTGTCTTCGTCTTCGTTCCAGCGTTCGATATCGATCGCACGGAGATCCCGGTGGGAGAGGTTCAGCGCCTCACACTCGGACCGTGGGATGCTGGTCGCCAGGGTCACGGTCACGCGCGGGTGCTCGACGCCGCCCTCGAAGGTGCCGATGCCCTTCACGTTGGTCGAGTGAGCCAAGATCAGCTTCGGTTCGTGCGCGAAGCGATCCCACTGCTTGACGAAGTAGTCGCGCACGTGGTAGCCGATGCGAGCTATGTCTCTGCCGTGCATGAAGGACACGGCCTTGACGTGCGGTCCGTGGATGACCAGCTCGCCGCCGTCGGCGACGATCGGCTCGAGCTTGTACATCGCCTTGCCCGCGACCCATACCTCCTCGTAGATGGGCGGAGTCAGGCCGAGCACGCGCTGGACGGGCTTCTCGAGGTACCTGATGTGCAGCTGCGCCGAGTAGTCGGCTGCCTTCGACCAGGCCTGTTCGGGCGCGCCGGCGAACAGGCAGGCCAACTGGTGATGGTCGTCGACAGCGAAGGCGAAGCAGGTGCGCGGCACCGACAGGAACTGCACCGCGCGATCGATGACCTCGCGCGTTGGCGTGTGCTTGACCCCGTTGATGACGGGGTTGGTGAGCACCGCGGCCAGCCAGTGGAACTTCTCGACCAGCTCGAGACCGGCGATGCCGGGGAAGAAGTACTTGTTGCCACCGGCGAAGCCCATCGCCTCGTGCGGAACCACCGGTGAGACGATGAGGATATGGTCGTACCGGGTGGCCCTTCTGTTGATGGTGATCGGGATGTCCTGGGAGAACAGCCCCTGTGTGAGCTCCGCCACTTCGTCGCCGCGCAGCGTGCCCAGCGAGACCAGCTCGTCCCGCTTGTGGTGCTCGTGGTTGAACAAACGCACCCGGGCGTACTTCTGCCGGTGCTCTGACGCGGTCAGGCCGACGTGGCGGTAGAGCCGATCGGGATCCATGGCCGCGTGGGTGCCGG